>NZ_JXQC01000003.1:1611902-1934282 GCF_001305965.1 Erythrobacter sp. SG61-1L | reverse complement strand
AATTCAGCCAGGTGCCGTTCTCGCCATGGACTGGGGCATCGGCGTTGAAATTGTCATATTCATTGCGACCGAATGTGTAGACGCTGCGCAGGTCCACCTCCACAGCATCGGCGATGGCGTATTTGATCCGCCCGTGCAGCGTGGTGTTTTCATAACCGTCAGGCTCGGCGCCCTTGGCATAGGCCGAAACGCCGCCTGATGACACGAAGCTGCCGCCCACGCGCCATGTCAGGCCGCCATCCTTGCCGCCCAGCCCCGCGCGGGCGAGGTAGGTGTCCAGTTCTCCCGCTTCTGCCTGAAAGTCGGCCTCGAACGGCTTTTTCGGTTCGCGGCTGATGATGTTGATTACCCCGCCGATTGCCTGGCTGCCCCACAGGGTGGACTGCGCGCCGCGCAGCACTTCGATACGGCCGATGTCGCCCACCATCACGTCTGCCAGAGTGGCGCCGCCATCGGTGGTGGACGGATCGTGCAGGCGAACGCCGTCGAACAGCACCACGGTCTGGCCGGTTTCGGCGCCGCGTACATAGAGGCTGGTGGATTTGCCCGGCCCGCCATTACGGCTGAACTGGACGCCGGGCGTCTGTGACAGCAGTTCGGTGACGCCCACGGCCTGACTGGCCTCGATGGCCTTGATGTCCAGCACGGTCATGCTCTGGCCCACCTGATCCAGCCGCATGGGCGCCCGGTTGGCGGTGACGACGATTGTGGCTTCTTCCGTCTCGCCTTCCTCACCGGCGACACCTGCCGTCTGGCTGTGGGCCGTTGCGGGGAACAGCAGCGCGATCAGGCCAAGCGGAGCCAGCATGGCCGTGCGGCCGCGTATGGTATTTCTCATGATTTCCCCCATGTTCGGATGGTCCGGCCTGTTCCCGGCCGGATTGACATTGACGCAGTTAGGCCGCGGGGGAGGGGCAACAAGTTAATTACGGTAATGTAACTGCGCATTGCCCGTTACATAAGGAATTGCGCCATTTGTATCTCGGATACGCGTCATGTTGGACTTTTGGGGCCTCACCTTAAGATTGACTTTGTCTGGAATATTCGGGGGCAAAGACTGCCTCGTCAGGGCGATGTTACGTCGCCGTAACGGTAAATTACTTCCGCCGGGCCTGTCATTCGTCCAGCAGCTTGGCCCTTGGGCCAACAGACGCCCGGAGAGATGAGGAATGCCCATGAAATTGCGCCTTGCCAGCCTGCTTGTGCTGGTCACTTTCGCTGCCGGCTGTTCCAGCCAGGAGCCGGCCGCTGAAGAATCGGGGGCTCTCGACAAGACCGTCCACGAAATGATGATCGAGCGGATCGACCCCGATGCGGACGCCATCTGGGAGATCGGCAATGCCGCGATCGACGATCAGGCCTCGATCGATCCAGCGCTGATGGATGACAAGACCTGGACTGCGCTGGCGGAAGCTTCCGCCCGGATGGCGGGCCATGCAACGGACCTTTCCAAACTCGACCCGCTTAAGGTCACTCGTCCGGGCGTGAAGATCGCGGATGAAGGCACAGAAGGCGCGCCGACGCCTGACCAGATCCAGGCCCATATGGACCGGGACGCCGATGTGTTCCGGGCACTGGCGGAATCGCTGGCCAGTCATTCGACCGATCTGGCAGCGGCGGCCAAGGCGCATGATGCCGTTGCCGCTGGCAAGCTGATCAACGAAATGGATGGCGTGTGCGAGGCCTGCCATCTGGAGTTCTGGTATCCGGAGCAGAAGGCCATCATCGAGCAGATGGGCCTGCTGCCGAAATAAACTCCGGCCCTGTCAGACGTAGTTGGAAATCCACGCCACCGCATGGGCAGCGGGCAGGAACAGCGCTTGTGCCAGCACTGTCCCGGCCAGGCGGCTGGCGGAAATCCAAACGATCACGCGGCGGAACACGGCATCGCTCACCCGGCCTTCCGCCGCATCGTCGGTGATGACGGACAGGTGCGGGTCAATGAATGCGAAGAGCAGGATCGTGGCGAAGCCATTGATCACGGATGAAAGCTGCGATGCAGTGACCCGATATTCCGGATTCAGATAGCCCGCATAGATCGAGGCGAAGACACCCACCGCCAGAATGGCCTGCGCCAGGCAATTGGCAATCACGATGCCCCAGCCCAGTTCCTGAGGCTTGGAAAACAGGCGGATATTGGCCGTGCGGGGCAGGGCGAGCGAATGCCACATGACCCTGAGGCCCGATGGCGAGGCGCTGTTGAGTAGCAGGCGGCCGACTGAACGGGATTTCTGCAGATGGACTATGGCAGCGGAAAAGGCCCGCTGCGCGCTGGGCACCAGCAATATGCCCAGCAACACTGCCACGCTGGCAGAGGCGAGCATCAGGTGGAAGTCGCCCGCAAGCCCCTTGTCGCCGCCGCCCGCGATGGCGGTTTCGATCCGCTTGGCGACCAGCGGGCCGAGCAGGCCATTGGACAGGCGCGAGACAAGGATCAGGATGTTGAACAGCGCGAAGCTCATCGCGATCCGCCGCGTGCGCACGCCGGCAATGCGGGCTGCATAGGCCAGCGCACCGATGAGGTTGATTACCCCGGTCAGCACGCAGATCGCGATGAGCTGAACGTCCATTCCCGCTTCCCCCACGCCTTTGTCCGATCCTTGAAGCCAGCCTTAAAAGATCGGCCAGGCCTTGATGATGCTGAACAGACTTGTGGCGATCAGCACGACCGATACGGCAGCAAGCAGGAACCGGGGATTGAGCCTTTTGGCGAAGATCGCCCCGAAGGGTGCTGCTGCCACGCCGCCGATGATCAGGCCGATCACCGCATGGGTAAAGGCCGAAAATCCCAGCGTGCCGAGGAAAGTGATCGAGATGGTCAGCGTAAGCAGGAACTCCGCCGAATTGACCGTGCCCACCGTCTTGCGCGGATCGCTGCCCTGCACCAGCAGGTTGGACGTGACCACCGGCCCCCAGCCGCCGCCGCCCGCCGCATCGAGGAACCCGCCGGTCAGCGCGAGGGGCGCCGTAGCCTTCGGGTCCTTGAAATGCGGATCGGGATCGTGGCGCACGGCCTTGTACAGCAGGTAGAAGCCGACAATCGTGAGATAGGCCATGACGAAGGGCTTGGCCGCGCTGGCATCGATGCTGGAGAGCAGATAGGCCCCCGATACGCCGCCCACGATCCCTGCGGGCACCAGCCGCCAGAACAGCTTCCAGTCGACATTGCGATGCAAGATATGGCTGGCGCCCGATGCCCCGGTTGTGAAGACTTCCACCAGATGGACGCTGGCCGATGCCGTGGCGGGCGGAACGCCCAGCACGGCCACCAGCATCGTTTGGGTCAGCACGCCGAAGGCCATGCCCAGCGCTCCGTCCACAAGCTGGGCGACGAAGCCTACCGCAATGAAGGGCAGGATGTCGGTCAGGCCGATCGCCGAGAAATCAAACATGAGGTCGTCCTCTCTGTTTCAGGCGGGCACGATCAGAATTCGATCCTGATCGTGCCGCCCCAAGTGCGCGGATCGCCGAGGCTGCCGGCGATCAGGCCGGTATTGCTCGGCCCGAAATTGAGCTGTTCGAAATAGTTCACGTCAAAGGCGTTGCGCACCCAGCCGTAGATGTTCAGCCCGCTGTCCGTGCGGAAGCCGAGGCGGAAATTGGTGAGCGCGTAGCCATCGATCCAGGTGTAGATGGAGGGAGACGGGTTGGACGAGAATTCCGAACGGTAGCTTCCGTCAACGCCAAGATAGACCTCGCCTTCCTTGCCCAACAGCCTGGCCGGCAGATTGGCATCCGCACCATAGGAGAACGCCCATTTGGAAACGCCCGGCAGCACTTGCCCGGAAACGTCGCAATTGGGCTGGCTGTTCCCGCCCGGCACACCCGGGGTAGTGTTGTAAGGCGCACCGCCGCTGCCGGCACCGGCCAGTTCGGGCGGGCACGGCGCATCGGTGAATTTCACATAGGTCGCATCGGTATAGGCGCCGTTGACATAGGCGTTGAAGCGGGCGCTGGGCCGGACGTTGAAATCCAGTTCGACACCCTGCGTCCGGACCTTTTCAGCATTGGCCAGATAGCCGCGCAGCACGCCGAACTGGCCATTGCTGACATTGGCCTGGAAATCGTCGATCGAAGTACGGAACGCGGCGAGGTTCAGCGTGATCTTGCGATCCCAGAACTGCGATTTGATGCCCGCTTCCCAGTGGTTCACCGATTCCGGCTTGATCGTATAGGCCGCCTCGATCGGGTTGTTGCTGGCATCCACGGGCACGCCGTTCTGGTTGATGCCGCCCGTCTTGAAGGTCTTGGCGTAGGTGGCATAGGCCAGCACGTCATTCGCCAGTTCGTAGCTCAGCGTCAGATCGTAGCTGAAGTTCCAGTCGCTGAAGCTCGGCTCGTAGAACAGCGGGGCATAGATGCTTCGCTGGGCCCGCTGCTTGGTTGTGCCGCCCGTGGCGGGCAGCAGATTGCCCTGGCCGTCATACACCTCGCGTTCGTAATGGCCTTCCTTCTTGTCGTAATTCAGGCGCAGGCCGGGCTGGATGGTCAGGCGGTCGGTTACCTTCCAGTCAAGCTGGCCGAACAGGGCGAGGCTGGTCGCCTTGAGCCATTGTGTGTTGTAGGCCGTCAGTCCTTCCAGCACGCTGGGGTCGCTGGCCAGCGCATCGTATTGCCCGCCGGTCAGGTTCCAGTAGCTCGCATCGGCGCCTTGCTGTTCGGTGCCCTGTGTGTCGATCCGCTGGTGGAAGGCGAAGGCGCCGAGCACGATGTTCACATCGTCGCTAGAGTGGTTGAAGCGGAATTCCTGCGAATATTGATCCTGCTGCGAGGGATTCTGCGATTTGCTGACGATTGCCAGGCCGGTGTAGTCGCGGTCATTCTCGGGCTTCCAGTCCCAGAAACGCCACGAGGTGATCGAGCTGAAGCTGTTGTGGTCGTCAATGTCCCAGGACAGGCGCAGTGAGGCACCGCCGGTCTTGTTGCCCGCATTCAGGCTGGCATCGAGGTCGGTCAGGCGATCGAACGGGTTCGTGCTGGCCGGGACGTAACCGACGCCAGCGGCCAGAGCCGGAAACTGGCGGTTCGTTGCCCGTTGGGTGGGGCCATAGCCGACATAGACGGTGCCGCAGCAATCCGGGTCCTGCGAACTGAAATCGCCTGACAGGGTGATGTCGAGTGTATCGGTCGGGCGGAACAGCAATTGGCCGCGCACGCCCAGATTGTCCTGCGAATTGATCCAGTCGCCCGAGGTTACGTTGTAGATCGTGCCCCGGCGGCTGGTGGAAGACACGGCGATGCGAGCCGCGATATTGTCCGACAGTGGGCCGGAAACGGCCACCTTGGCCTGCTTCAGATTGAGATCGCCCAGAGTGACTTCTGCATTGCCTTCGAAATCGAAGGTCGGCTGGTTGGTGCGGATGTTGATTGCGCCTGCCGTGGTGTTCTTGCCGTAAAGCGTGCCCTGCGGGCCGCGCAGCACTTCCACCTGAGACACGTCGAGGAAGTCGAACACGGCGGATGCGGGGCGGGAATAATAGACGTCGTCCACATAGATGCCCACGCCCTGCTCGAACCCGTCATTGGTCAGGCCAAAGGGCACGCCGATGCCGCGGATGTTCACCGAAGTGTTGCGCGGGTTGGAGGAATAGACCTGCAGCGTGGGGGCAAGCTGCTGCAGCTTCTGAATGTTGAAGGCGCCGGTTTCGTTGATTGTGCGCCCGTCCAGAGTGGCGATTGCGATCGGCACATCCTGTGCGGCCTCCGCGCGGCGGCGGGCCGTGATGATGATCACGTTTTCGGGATAGCCGCCATCCTGCTCGACACTGTCAGCAGCAGTGGAGGCCGCGGCGGGGAGATCGGCCGTTTCCGCATGGGCGGGAAGGGCGATCAGCGCACCGGCGGCGGCGCCAGCGAGCAGGCCGGCACGGGAAATTGCGCGAGAGATCATGTGTTTCCTCCTGTTGGATCCACGATGCCTCCGGCGGTCCGGTTGGCCGTGCTTATTGGTTTGATTTTGGGTGTCGGGTTTCAGCCGGAAAGGCGCAGGCTTGCGGGCTTCAGCTCCGCACGAGCCTGCGTTTTTCCGTCACGTCGATCTGCACGACGCGGCCTTCATGGACAGTGATCGCCACACTGCCGAAGCGCAGGCGGGCCAGTGCCTCGCGGACGCCGGCAAGGCTTTCTTCCAGCAGAGACTGGGCGTCGGATGCCGGATCGGCATCAGGCTGGATGCTGGCATTCGAAGTCATGTCAGGGCTCCGTTCAGTTGGGGGGCGAGTGCCTTGCGCACTCGCCATCCCGCGTTGCCCCATAATGTCTATCTAATTAGTAGGGATTAGCAAGGCCGATTTTATCGCCTCATCCTGCTTGCCGCACTTCGTGGCCCGGTTCGAAGCCATAGGGGCTGTTGCGCAGGGCATCGGCAATCGTGCGTGCGTCCAGCACCTGGCGGCTTGCGTCATAGGCCCGGCCGAACTCTCGCCTGATCTCGCAGGCGGCCTCGCTCACGCAATCCTCACAGCGGCGATAGGCATTGCGCGACAGGCAGGGCAGGGGCGCCAGCGGCCCTTCGAACAGGCGCAGGACTTCCCCGAAACTGATAGTATCTGCCGGCCGAAGCATCACATATCCGCCACTTTTGCCGCGGCGGCTGTCCAGAATGCCGGCCTTCTTCAAGTCCAGCAGGATCTGTTCCAGGAACTTGTGGGGGATGGAATGGGTCCGCGCGATCTCCGCACTGGTGAGGGCAGACCCTTCAGGTTCCGCCGCAATGGCGAGCAGGGCGCGGAAGGCATATTTGGCCTTGTTGGAAATCATCGAAACTGCCCTTGCTGCTTTCCCTAGCGGATTAGTCGGTATTTAGGCCGCAATACGAATTCTATCAACCCTTCAGCCTTGCAGCAGCCAGCCCAGGACGGGAATCGCGGCGAGCAGGCAGACTGCCAGCAGTGGCGCACCGAATCGAACGAAGTCCCGGAAGCGGTATCCGGCCGCGCCCATTACCACCGTGTTATTGTGGTGGCCGAAGGGGGTGAGGAAGTCCAGCGAGGCGCCCACTGCCACGGCCATCAGCAGCGGCTCCACCGGAACGCCCGTGCGCGCCGCCAGCCCCGCCGCGATGGGGCTGAGGACGATGGCGGTGGAGACGTTGTCGATGAAGGGCGTGATGACGACGGAAAGCAGCAGGATCGTTGCTGCCACCACCAGGGGGGAAAACGCCGGCAGATGCTCGGCAATGGCATTGGCGATCACGGCCGCGGCGCCTGTATCCTCAACCGCCAGCCCCAGTGGGATCATGCAGGCCAGCAGGATGACACTGGACCAGTTGATGTCCTGCAGGGCGGATCGCAGGTTCAGGCTGCCGAGCGCGGCGAGCGCCAGCACCACTGCACCGAAGGCGATCTCCGCCGGGACAAGATTGAAGGCCGTCGCCAATATCCCCGCAGCGAAGATTGCCACGCTGGTGGCCGCGTTGCTCCGTGGCGAGACGGGACGGCGCCCTGAAAGCGGCAGCAGGGCACAATCGGCCAGCGCCTCGCGGATCGCATCGCGCCGACCGTTGAGCACCACTACGTCGCCCATGCCGATCTGCAGCTCGGCAAAGCGCCCTTCCACCCGGTGGCGGCGGCTGGCGAGGGCAGTCACCCGCACGCCGTGTTCGGCAAAGGCCAGCACTTCGCCCAGCCGCGATCCCACTGTGAGGCTTTCGGGCATGACGAGGGCTTCCACCCGGTCTTCCTGCCCGACGGTTGCATCGCCACCCGCCGGGGTGAGTGTACCTTCTCCTGTCAGCCAGTCGAACGTCGCCATGCTGCCTTCGGCCAACAGTATGTCACCCGCGGCAAGGACGATGTCCGCGCGCCGGGCAAAGACATGGGCGCCGTTGCGGACCACACCATGGATCGTCAGATCATGGCTGACCTCCGCATCGGGCAGTGCCATTCCGGAAAGGGCCGATCCTGCGGGAACCGCGAATTCACCCAGAAAATCGGTCGGCCCGGAATCGAACGGCGCGGCGGCCGGTTCGAGGTTACGGAAATAACGCGGCGCGGCGATCAGCAGCCACACAAGCCCGGCCAATGCCACCGGGCCGCCCAGCAGTGCCAGCCCGAAATAGCCCATGCCGTGCCCGGTTTCCTGCACTACCCATTGATTGACGATCAGATTGGCTGGTGTGCCGGTGAGCGAACAGGTGCCGCCCAGGAGAGTGGCGAAAGACAGCGGCATGAGCATCCGCCCCGGCGCGATGTTCAGCCGCGCGCAGACGGAAAGCGTCACCGGGAACATCAGCGCCAATGCGCCGATATTGTTCATGAAGATCGAAACGAAGGCCCCCGTGCCGCACAGGATCGCCAGCACCGCCACGGGGTTGACCGTGCGGGCGAGGATCTTGCGCGCGAAATCGTCCACCGCCCGGCTGGACGACAGGGCAGAGACGATCAGCAGCACTTCGATCACGGTGATGACGGCAGGCGTCGCGAAACCGCTGAATATCTCGCGTGCGGGCACCACGCCGAAAGCGAAGCCTGCAGCGAGGCCGGCCATCGCCACCAGCTCTATCCGGATGCGCTCCGTGGCATAGGCAGCCAGCATCAGCAGCAGAATGCCGACAATCGCCAACTGCGCGAGATTCATGCTGTTCCCCGATGAAATATGCCGCCTGTCTAGCGGCGAAATCGCATCGCGTCATGGGCAAGTGTTGGCGGGGTGGGGGAATGCCTTTTTCGGCGACCCGTCTTGCCAGCGCAATTGTGCGCTGCAATATCGGGGGCAATGAGGATTGCCATCGTCGACGAGCGCACTGCGCGCGCCTCGGTCATCGAGGAAGGGCTGTCCCAGCTCGACGGCTGCGAAATCTACGTGCTTGGCGAGCGCAAGGGCCTTCTTGCCCGGATCGAGGAAATCGCGCCCGACATCGTGCTGATCGACCTCGGCAACCCTTCGCGCGACGTGCTGGAGGAATATTTCGCAGTCAGCCGTGCGCTGGCCCGGCCTATCGCGATGTTCGTGGACGAGGCGGACGACCAGGCTATCGGCGCCTCCATCGATGCGGGCGTTTCCGCCTATGTCGTGGATGGGCTGCATGCCAACCGTATCCGGTCCGTGGTCGATCTGGCGGTCAAGCGCTTTGCCGCCTTTGCCCGGCTGCAGGCAGACCTTGCCGAGGCCAAGGGCAAGCTGGCCGAACGCGAGACGGTCGACCGGGCCAAGCGCATCCTGATGGACGGCAAGGGCATCAGCGAGCCGGAGGCCTATGCCGAACTGCGCCGTAAGGCGATGCAATCGAGCCGCCGCATCGTGGATATCGCCGAAGCGGTGGTCACCGCGCATGAGCTGATGGGGAAATGACCGGGATGGAGGACGAGCAATGAGCGAAAAGCTGACCATCGGCTTCCTGCCGCTCGTCGATGCGTGCCTGCCGATCCTGGCGCGTGAGCATGGCTTTGCCGAAGAGGAAGGGCTGGCGCTCGACTTCGTGCGCGATGTGTCTTGGGCCACTGTGCTGGACCGGCTGCTCTATGGCCACAGCGATGCCGCCCATATGCTGGCACCGCTGGCGATTGCCACCACTCTGGGCCGTAATCGCCCGCCTCAGCCGCTTTCTGCCCCCTTTGTGCTGGGCCTCAACGGCAATGCCGTGACCCTGTCCAACGAGCTGGCCACGCGGCTTTCCCCGGGCAGCGCCCTCGGCGATCCGCGCGTTATGGGCGCCTTGCTGGCGCAGGAAGTGCGCCAGTTCGCGGAAGAGGGGGAGAAGCTGCGCTTCGGCGTGGTCCACCGTTATTCCAGCCACAGTTACATGCTGCGTTACTGGCTTGCCGCCTGCGGAATCCGGCCAGACCGGGATGTGGAGATCGTCACCATCCCGCCGCCCTTCATGGCCGATGCACTGGCCAGCGGAGAAGTGCACGGCGCCTGTGTGGGCGAGCCATGGAACAGCGTCTGCGTGGAACGCGGCGTGGGCACGATTGTGCTGGCCACTGCCCAGATCTGGCGGCGCGGCGTGGAAAAGGTGCTGGCCCTTCGGCAGCCGGTGCTGGAAGATCGGCGTCCGGCCATCGAGGCGCTGATCCGCGCCATGCGCAAGGCGGGCCAGCACTTCGTGGAGCCGGAAAATCTGGAAGCCAATGCGGCAATTCTGGCCCGGCCCGAATATCTGGACGGCGATGCCGGGCTGATCATGCGTTCCATCTCGGATCGGCTGGTGCTGAAGAAGGGCGGGGCGCCCGTCCATTATTCCGATTTCATGTTCCAGTATCGCGAGGCGGCGAACTTCCCCTGGGTCAGCCAGGCGGGCTGGCTCTATTCGCAAATGGTCCGCTGGGATGGACTCGATTATTCGCCGAAGGATGCCGAAGCGGCGGCGCGGGTGTTCCGTCCGGACGTCTATCGCAGTGCACTGATGGGCACGGGCGACGTTCTTCCGGGGGCCAGTTCCAAGGTAGAAGGCAGCCTGCGCGGCCCCACTTCCGTGACCGCTCAGCAGGGCGCCATGGTGCTGACACAGAACAGTTTTTTCGATGGCGGCATCTTCGATCCCGACGACATCCCCGGCTACCTGGCCCGGCTGCCCTGATCGGCAATTTCATGCTGCATCGCAAAAATCGCTTTACGCCGCTCGGGCGAATCGGTTAGTCATTCGCTTGTCCGGACGGTCATCCGATGGGGGATGGTCCACTCAAGGCCGGACGAAATTCAACATTGCGTGGCAACGTCGCCGCCCGATCCGCTCCCGTTCCGGAGCTGAATCGTGGCGGCTTTTTTGCGTTGTTCGCATAGCGACGGGTGGTGCGAATGGCCGGGTTCGAAGGAAGCAAGTTCAATCGCCGCAGCGTGATCGTGGCCCTGCTGGCCAGCGCGGCACTGGCCGGGTGCGGGTCCAGTGGCGGCAGCAAGAGCGGCGCAGATGTGGGTGCCGCACCTGCGGCGAACGGCGCGGTTGAAAAGCCCAGCCTGAAACTGGGCTTCATCAAGCTGACCGATATGGCCCCGCTGGCCATTGCCAAGGAAAAGGGCTTCTTCACCGAAGAGGGGCTGAACGTCTCGCTGGAGCCGCAGGCCAACTGGAAGGTTTTGCTGGACGGCGTGATTGGCGGGCAACTGGACGGCGCCCATATGCTGGCGGGCCAGCCGATTGCCGCAACCATCGGCTATGGCACCAAAGCTGATCTGATCGCTCCGCTCAGCCTTGATCTCAACGGCAATGCCATCACCCTGTCCAACAAGGTGTGGAACCAGATCAAGCCCGGCCTGCCCAAGTGGCCGGACGGCAAGGTGGCCCATCCGATTTCCGCGGCTGCGCTCAAGCCGGTGGTTGATGGCTTCAAGAAGCAGGGCAAGCCCTTCACCATGGGCATGGTCTTTCCGGTCAGCACTCACAATTACGAATTGCGCTATTGGCTGGCGGCAGGCGGGCTCAATCCCGGTTTCTACACGCCGGGCGATGTTGGCGGCACGGTGGGAGCGGATGTGAAGCTTTCCGTCACGCCCCCGCCGCAGATGCCCGCCACGCTGGAGGCCGGGACCATCGAAGGCTATTGCGTGGGTGAGCCGTGGAACCAGGCTGCCGTGCAGAAGAAGATCGGCGTGCCGGTGATCACGGACGATCAGATCTGGCACGACAATCCCGAAAAGGTCTTCGGTCTGCGCAAGGATTTCGCGGATAAATATCCCGCCACTACCGCCGCCCTGCTGCGCGCGATCATCAAGGCCCAGCAATGGCTGGATGCCGATGGTGGGGCGAACCGGGCAGAAGCGGTCAAGATCCTGTCCCAGCCCAATTATGTCGGCGCCGATGCCAAGGTGATTGCGGCCAGCATGACCGGCCAGTTCACTTTCGAACCAGGCGATACTCGCCCGGCGCCGGGCTTCAATATCTTCTTCGACAAGTTCGCGGGCTACCCGTTCTATTCCGATGCCATCTGGTATCTCACCCAGATGCGCCGCTGGGGCCAGATCGATCAGGACAGGGCCGATCAGTGGTATTTCGACACTGCCAAGGCCGTCTATCGCCCGGACCTCTATCTCGCGGCGGCCAACTCGCTGGTTGAAAAGGGCACTATTCCGGCGGGCAGCGTGCCGAAGACGGATGGGTTCCGCGATCCGCAGAGCGGCTTCATCGATGGCATCACTTACGATGGCCGCCAGCCCAATGCTTACCTCGCCAAGTTCAGCATCGGCCTGAAGCAGGGCCAGAAGGTGACCGCCGCCGGTGTCCGCTGACACTGGGCACGCTGGCGACACAGGATTGAAGGAGTACGATATGGCTACCCTTTATGCCGAACCGGATGAGGCTGAACCGATGGAACCGACAAGCCCCGCCACGCAGCCAGTGGCCTCAGCCGCAACTGCGCCAACGCCGCCTGCCACAAGGCACGAAGCAGCCAGCCGTGCCGGGCCGGTTCTGGGCAAGCTGGGAAGCTGGTCACGGGATCTGATCTGGCCGCTGATCGGTATTGCTGCGTTCCTTGGCCTGTGGGCCGGGCTGGCGCCGCAGGTCCAGACTTCGCTCGGATCATTGCCGGGGCCGGTGGAAGTGGCCGGGCAGGGCGTTGCCCTCTATGAGGAATGGAGCGCGGCGCGCACTGCCGAGGCTGATTTCTACGCCCGGCAGGATGCGGCCAATGCAGCAGCCGTAGCGGCGGGCAATCCGGGCGCAGTGCAGGATTTCGATTACGCCGGGCCGCCGACCTTCCCCGATCAGGTGCTGACCTCGCTTGAGACGGTGGCGCTGGGCTTTGTCCTTGCGACATTGGCGGCGGTGCCCATCGGCCTCGTCTGCGGCCTGTCGAAGCGAGTCAATGCGGCGATCAATCCGCTGGTGCAGATCATGAAGCCGGTCAGCCCGCTGGCCTGGCTGCCGATCGTCACCATGGTGATTTCGGCCATGATCACCAGCCCCGATCCGGCGCTGCCCAAGGCCTTCGTGATCTCGGCATTGGTGGTGATGTTGTGCTCGCTCTGGCCGACGTTGATCAACACTGCCATCGGCACGGCCAGCATCGACAAGGATTTGCTGAATGTGGGGCGCGTGCTGCGGCTGGGCTGGTTCGCCAAGCTGACCCGCCTCGTTTTGCCCAGCGCGCTGCCCTATATCTTCACCGGCATGCGCCTTTCGCTGGGTGTGGGCTGGATGGTGCTGATCGCGGCGGAAATGCTCGCGCAGAACCCCGGCCTCGGCAAGTTCGTATGGGACGAGTTCCAGAACGGCAGTTCGCAGAGCCTTGCCCGGATCATGTTTGCGGTGATCGTAATCGGCTTCATCGGCTTCGCGCTCGACCGGGCGATGATGGGTCTCCAGTCGCTCGCCAATCGCAGCCACGCAGCCTGACAGGGAGGGTAAGCATGACCGACCAGCCGATCCTGTCCCTCCGGGGCCTTGCCAAGAGCTACACCGGCAAGTCCGGCGCAGTCACCGAAGTTCTGGCGGGTGTCGATCTCGATGTCGCCGAAGGGGAATTCGTCGCGATCCTGGGCTTTTCCGGGGCAGGCAAGACCACGCTGATCTCCGCCATTGCCGGGCTGGTAGAGCCGGATGCGGGCGAAATCCTGCTGCGCGGGAAGCCGATTAAGGGGCCGGATAAGGACAGGGGCCTTGTGTTCCAGTCCTATTCCCTGTTCCCTTGGCTGACTGTGGAGGCCAATGTCGCGCTGGCGGTGGACGCGGTCCATAAAGATAGAAGCAAAGCCGAGCGCGCCGCTCTGGTGAAGCAGAAGGTCGAACTGGTCGGCCTCGCCCACGCCGTGCAGCGCAAGCCAGCCCAGCTTTCCGGCGGGATGCGCCAGCGCGTGGCCGTGGCGCGAGCGCTGGCGATGGAGCCGGAAATCCTCCTGCTGGACGAGCCGCTCTCCGCTCTGGACGCGCTCACACGCGCTAAATTGCAGGATGAGATCGAACGCATCCGCAAGGAAGAAAAGCGCACCATCATCCTCGTGACCAACGATGTCGACGAGGCCCTGCTACTGGCCGACCGCGTCGCGGTGCTCACCCCCGCACCTGCGGCGCGGATCGGCCAGACCTTTACCGTCAGCATCCCGCGCCCGCGCGACCGGGAGGCGATGAACGAGGATGCCGCCTTCCAGCACTTGCGCAAGCAGATCGTCGATTATCTCGGAGTGTTGAATTCCGGTCCGGCAAGCGGTGGGGATAGCAGCGTCCCGCTGCCCAACGTCACTCCGCTGGACCTTGCTCCGCCGCCACAAGCCTATCGCGAGGCGGCGCAGAGCGCGGTGGAGAACCGCTATCTCGAATTCTTCAAGCTACGGAAGGTCTATCCCACGCCCACTGGCCCGCTGACCGTGGTGGAGGATTTCGACCTGCTGATGGACAAGGGCGAGTTCGTTTCGCTGATCGGCCATTCGGGCTGCGGCAAGTCCACCGTGCTGACCATGGCGGCGGGCCTCAATGCGATCAGCGGCGGGGGCATCGTGCTCGACAATCGCGAGATCGACATTGCCGGGCCGGACAAGGCTGTGGTGTTTCAGGCGCCCAGCCTGATGCCCTGGCTCACCGCGCGGCAGAATGTCGCGCTGGGGGTGGAACGGGTCTATCCCCACGCGTCCAAGGGTGAGCGGCGGGACATCGTCGATTACTATCTCGACCGCGTGGGGCTGGGCGATGCGAAGGAGAAACTCGCCGCCGAAATGTCCAATGGCATGCGCCAGCGCGTGGGCATTGCACGTGCCTTTGCCCTCAGCCCGCGCCTGCTGCTGCTCGACGAGCCTTTCGGCATGCTCGACAGCCTGACCCGGTGGGATTTGCAGGACGTGCTGGTGGAAGTGTGGAACCGCACCAAGGTGACCGCGATCATGGTGACCCACGATGTGGACGAGGCGATCCTGCTGGCCGACCGCGTAGTGATGATGACCAATGGCCCCAATGCCACCATCGGCAAGGTGCTGAAGGTCGATCTGCCGCGCCCGCGCGACCGCAAGGCGCTGCTGGAAGATCCGAAGTTCTATCAATACCGGCAGGAAGTGCTTCATTTCCTGTCCGAATATGATCACGGGCCTGCCGCAAAGGCGGCCTGACGCGCCATCGGGAGAGAGGGGAGGCGGCAAGGGCGCTTGCTTCCCGGCGTAGGGAAATCGGGGCGGCCATGGGTGGGCCGCCCGAACACCGGCGGGCAACGGCGCTCGCCTCTCAAGCAGGCCTTACGGGCCGCACAGGGAGGTATAGATGCGCTTCAAGTTCCTTTTGCTCGCCGCAATTTCCACCGCAGCAATTGCCACGCCCGCCTGGGCGGCACCAGGCGATCCGATCGCGCTGGGCGACGGCGTCACGCTCGATCCGATCCTCGATGCCAATCTGCGTTACGAACATGTCGCACAGGATGGGGTCGCAAATGATGCGGATGCAGTGACAATCCGCCTGCGGCTCGGCGCGGAACTCAAGGCGGCAGGCTTTTCCCTTCTGGCGGAAGGTGAAGGAACGGGCGCCATTGCGGATAATTACAACGACACGCTGCCAGGCAACGGCGCGGAACCATATCCCACTGTGGCAGACCCGGAGAATATCGAACTCAACCGCCTGCAGGTCGCTTACGCGGGCAAGGGGTTCGGCATTACGGTGGGCCGGCAGCGCATCGTGCAGGATAACGCACGCTTCGTGGGCAATGTCGGCTGGCGCCAGAACGAGCAGACTTTCGATGCCGTGCGGGCGCAGGCCACTCTGGGGCCAGTGAAGCTGGATGCGGCCTATGCCATTTCGCAACGTACGATCTTCGGCACGGACAGCCCGAACGAGCATTTCGACGGCGATCTGGTGCTGCTCAATGCCGCGGCGGACATCAAGCCGGTGAAGCTGGGTGCCTTTGCCTATCTGATCGATTACGACACGCGGCTGGCCTTCAGCAGCCAGACCTATGGCTTGCGCGCGGCTGCCGGGTTCAAGCTGAGCGGCGGCGTCAGCCTGGATATTGCGGGCACCTTTGCCACTCAGTCCGACCTTGGCGGCAATCCCACGCCCTACACGGCCGAATATTACAATGTCGAAGCCGGGCTGGGACTGAAGGGCTTCACGCTCAAGGCCGGTTACGAGGAACTGGGCAGTGATGGGGGTGTGGCAGCTTTCCAGACGCCTTTGGCGACGCTCCACGCCTTCAATGGCTGGGCGGATCTGTTCCTGACCACCCCGGCCGCGGGGCTGCGGGATTACTCCATTGGCGCGAGCTACAAATTTGCGAAGGTAAAGGCGCTGCCCGGCCTCAATGCCGCCGTGACCTGGCACAGTTTCGAGAGCGATTTCGGCGGGGCGAATTACGGCAGCGAATGGGATGCGTCGCTGGGCTTCAAGCTGGGCAAGGTGGGCCTGATGGCAAAATATGCCAGCTATAATGCGGACGGCTTCGGTGCCGATACGGACAGGATGTGGCTGCAGGCCACCTATTCGATGTGACTGCTTGCGCCCGGCGGGATGCTGCACTGCAAAAAATTCTTGCCGGGCGCCGTTTTTGTGAGTTAGACATTGTTTGAAACGGAATCGCGCCGCCCAAGGAAGGGCGAACCAGCGCAATCGTTTCAAACTCAACATAGCGTGGCAACGGTGCCGCCAGTCTTGTCCTTCGGGGCGCGACCTGGCGGCTTTTTTGCGTGCGCTTTTGGCCCCGGGCGGGCTGGAGGACCGGAAGAGTGAACGCACCGCAGAATTTCGACAGGGGAGGACGCGAGAGGCTGGTCGTGATCGGCAACGGCATGGCCGGATGCCGTGCGGTCGAGGAACTGCTCGCCCGCGATCCCGAAGGCTTCGAGATCACGATCTTCGGCGCCGAGCCGAGAGTGAACTACAACCGGATCATGCTCTCACCGGTTCTTGCGGGCGAGAAGCAGTTCGAGGACATCGTGATCAATTCCGCGGAATGGTACGCGGATAATGGGATCACGCTGGTATCCGGCGATCCGGTGGAACGGATCGACCGCGAAACGCAGACGGTAATCGCCGCTTCGGGCCGCAGCGAACCCTATGACCGGCTGATCGTTGCCACCGGGTCCGATCCGTTCATCATTCCGGTGCCGGGCAAGGACTTGCCGGGCGTCGTTACCTTCCGCGATCTGGACGATGTGGAGAAGATGCTGGCCGCCGCAGATGCAGGCGGGCCGGATGGAAAGGCAGGACGGGCAGTCGTGATCGGCGGTGGCCTTCTGGGGCTGGAGGCAGCGCATGGCCTCTCGCTCCGCGGCATGAAGGTCACCGTCGTTCACCTGATGCCCACCCTGATGGAGCGCCAGCTGGACGAGGCGGCGGGCTGGCTGCTGAAAGAGGAACTGGAACGCCGCGGCCAGACGATCCTGACCGGCGCGGATACGGAATCGATCCTCGAAGCTGACGGACATGTCGCCGGTATCCGCCTGAAGGACGGGCGGGAAATTCCGGCCGAGCTGGTGGTGATGGCCGTGGGCATCCGGCCCAGCACCACGCTGGCGAAATTGGCCGGGATCGAAGTCGAACGCGGTATCGTGGTGGACGATCACATGGTCACTTCCGACCCTGCGATCATGGCCGTGGGTGAATGCGTGCAACATCGCGGCACTTGCTACGGCCTCGTCGCTCCCCTGTGGGACATGTGCCGTTCTCTGGCAGATTTCCTTGTAAATCAGCCGACTGGCTATGCTGGATCGGTAACCTCAACTAAACTTAAGGTATCCGGAATCGACCTGTTTTCGGCCGGGGACTTCTCCGGCAGCGACGGCAGCGAGGACATCGTGATGCGCGACGCCGCGCGCGGGGTCTACAAAAGGGTAGTGGTGCGCGACAGCCGCGTGATCGGCGCCGTGCTCTATGGCGATACGGGCGATGGCAGCTGGTATTTCGACCTGCTGAAGAAGGGCGAGGACATTTCCGATATCCGCGAGGCGCTGATCTTCGGACAGGCCTTTGCGATGGGGGGCGCCCTAGCGGACCCTAACGCCGCCGTTGCCGCCCTTTCGGACGATGCAGAAATCTGCGGCTGCAATGGCGTTTCCAAGGGGCAGGTCGTCGCCTGTATCGCGGGTGGGGCACACAGCCTCGATGCGGTCCGTTCCGGCTGCAAGGCCTCGGCCAGCTGCGGCAGCTGCACCGGGCTGGTGGAAAGCCTGCTGGCGCTGACGCTGGGCGGGGATGTGAAGTCCGGTCCGAAGACGATGTGCAAATGCACCAGCTTCACTCATGACGATGTGCGCCGCCTGATCCTGGAGAAGGAACTTCGGGCGATCCCGCAAGTGATGCAGGAACTGCACTGGACCACGCCCGATGGCTGCGCTTCATGCCGCCCGGCGCTGAACTATTATCTGCTTTGCGCATGGCCCGGCGAATATGAGGACGATCAGAAGAGCCGTTTCGTCAATGAACGGCTCCACGCCAATATCCAGAAGGACGGCACTTATTCCGTCGTGCCCCGTATGTGGGGCGGGCTGACCAACCCCAAAGAACTGCGGGCCATTGCCGATGCCGCCGAGAAATATGGCGCACGCACGGTGAAGGTCACGGGCGGACAGCGGATTGACCTGTTCGGCATCCACAAGGAAGATCTGCCCGCGATCTGGGCCGATCTCAACGCGGCGGGGATGGTCTCCGGCCATGCTTACGGCAAGGCCCTGCGCACGGTGAAGACCTGTGTGGGCAGCGAATGGTGCCGCTTCGGCACGCAGGATTCCACCGGGCTGGGAGTTAAGATCGAGCAGGCGACCTGGGGCAGTTGGATGCCGCATAAATTCAAGATCGCGGTCAGCGGTTGCCCGCGCAATTGCGCCGAGGCGACGATCAAGGATTTCGGCGTGATCTGCGTCGATAGCGGATACGAACTCCATGTCGGCGGCAATGGCGGCATCCATTTGCGCGGAACGGACCTTTTGACCAAGGTTGAGACGGAAGAGCAGGCGATGGAGATGTGCGCCGCCTTCATCCAGTTTTACCGCGAAGACGCGCATTATCTGGAGCGGACCGCCTCCTGGATTGAGCGGGTGGGTATCGAGAGCGTGCGTTTGCGGCTCGCCGATCCGGAAGAGGTCCGCAAGCTCGCCGCGCGGTTCCGCATTTCCCAGAAATATTCCCAACACGATCCCTGGGCGGAGCGGGCGCGCGGTAAGCGTGCCGACCTCCACGCTCATATCGCCCAGGTTCGCCCCTTGCAGATGGAGCCCGCCCAATGATCGGAAAATGGCTGGATATCGGCCCGGTCACCCAGATCGAGCCCGGCACCGCCCGCACTCTGCCGGTGGATGGCGGCGAGGAGATCGCGGTGTTCCGCACCATGACGGGCGATTGTTACGCTCTGGTCAACAAGTGCCCGCACAAACAGGGGCCGCTCAGCCAGGGCATCGTCCATGGCGCGGTGGTGACCTGTCCCCTCCATAATTGGAATATCTCGCTCAAGACGGGGGAAGCACTGGGGGACGACAAGGGCTGCGTGCCCACCATCCCGTTGAAAGTCGATGCGGGGCGGATGTTCCTGCTGCGCGAGGCCGTAATGGGACATGCCTCCGGGGCGAAGGCGGCCTGAGCGGGATGGGCGCGATCCGCACCACCTGCCCCTATTGCGGCGTGGGTTGCGGCATCGCCGCCCGCGTGGGTGATGGGCGCAAAGTCACCATTAAAGGGGATGCGGACCATCCGGCCAATCGTGGCGCGCTCTGTTCCAAGGGAACCCATCTGGCCGAAACGGTTGGGTTGGAGGGGCGCCTGCTTCATCCGATGATCGGGGATCGCCGGGCCACTTGGGACGAGGCGCTGGGCGAAGTTGCCGGGCGGTTGAAGGCGGTGATCGAGGAACACGGGCCGGACAGCGTGGCGTTCTATGTCTCCGGGCAATTGCTGACCGAGGATTATTACGTCGCCAACAAGCTGATGAAGGGCTTCATCGGCAGCGCCAATATCGACACCAATTCCCGCCTTTGCATGGCAAGCGCCGTTGCCGCGCATAATCGTGCCTTCGGCGAGGACGTAGTGCCCAGTTCCTATGACGATCTGGACAAGGCGGACCTGATCCTGCTGGTCGGATCGAACACCGCATGGTGCCATCCGGTAATCTGGCAGCGGATCGAAAAGGCGCGCCAGCAACGCGGCACGAAGCTGGTCGTGATCGACCCCCGCCGCACGGAGACGGCAGAGCGTGCAGACCTGCACATCGCCATATCCCCAGACGGAGACGCATCGCTTTTCAATGCCTTGCTCGCCGATTTGGCCATGCGGGGTAAGCTTGATCGCCGCTTCCTCGCGGATCGTTGTGCAGTGCCGGAAGGCTTCTGGGAAGGACTGGGCGGCGGTAATCCGACCGGAGGTATCGCCCCGGCGCAGTTCGTGGCTCTGGCAGACCTCGTTGCTGGCAATCCGCGCATGGTCACCCTGTTCAGCCAGGGCGTGAACCAGTCGGTGGGCGGAACCGACAAGGGCAATGCCATCATCAATCTCCACCTTGCCACCGGTCGCATCGGCAAGCCGGGGGCAGGGCCATTCAGCATCACCGGCCAGCCTAACGCGATGGGCGGGCGTGAAGTGGGTGGACTGGCCAATATGCTGGCCTGCCATCTGGGCTTTTCCGAAGCCGAGCGCCGCGATGTCCAATGGTTCTGGCAGGCGCCTGCGCTTTGTTCAGAACCGGGGCTGAAGGCGGTAGACCTGTTCCGCGCCGTGCATGATGGGCAGATCAAATTCCTCTGGGTCATGGCCACCAATCCGGCCGTCTCCATGCCCGATGCAGGCTTCGTGCGCGAGGCACTGGCGCGCTGCCCCACCGTGGTCGTTTCCGACGCGATCGCGGATACCGATACGGCTCGCTTCGCCCATATCTGCCTGCCCGCGCTTGGCTGGGGGGAGAAGGACGGCACTGTCACCAATTCGGAACGCCGCATCAGCCGCCAGCGCCCGCTCTTCGCTGCGCCAGAAGAGGCGCGGGCGGATTGGCGGATTGTGTGCGACGTGGCGGCTCGGCTCGGCCATGCCGATGCCTTCGACTATGCCCATCCGGCGGCGATCTTCCGCGAATATGCCGCCATGACGGCGATTTCGCGCAAGCATGGCAAGCTGTTGGACCTCACCCGCTGGTCCGATGCGACGAGGATGCAATATGGCGCAATGGAGCCGTTCCAGTGGGGCGGGCGCCATCCCTTCGAAAGCGGCTTCCCCACACCGGACGGGAAAGCCCGGCTGATAGTGGCGGCGCCTGTTACGGCGGCTCAGGCCGATGACTCATGGCCTCTGCGCCTCAATACCGGGCGCTATCGCGACCAGTGGCACACCATGACCCGAACTGGACTCAGCGCGAAACTGTCGCTCCATCGGCGCGAGCCGCTGCTGGAAATCCATCCGGTGGATGCGGCCCGGTTTGGGGTGGCGGATGGCGGGTTGGCCCGTGTCGAGACGCCCCAAGGGGATAGCACCTATCGGGTTGCTTTCAGCGAGGGGCAGGCGCCAGGCCAGATATTCGTGCCGATGCACTGGACGGATACGATGGCCGGATCAGGCCGCACTGGCAGGCTGGTTCATGCCCGGGTTGATCCGGTCTCGGGCCAGCCGGGCTTCAAGGATGGGCCAGCGCGGGTGGAGGCAGTTCAGCCAGACTGGCGGGCCTTCCTGCTCACGCGCGATCCGGTGACCCTTCCGGCGCCCTATTGGGTCCGTGCGCGTGTGAAGGATGGTTGGCTGACCGAGCTTGCCGGGCACGGCACTGCCGATCTCGGTGGGCTTCTGCCCGAAGGCAATCGCTGCGAGGCGGCAGACCTGACCCGGGGAATGCAGCGCATGGTGGTGCTGGACGATGCAGGCGCCCTTCTGGCGGCGCTGTTCGTTACTCGCAGCGGCGAACTGCCTCCGCGTGACTGGCTGGAACGGCAATTGGGCCAGAGTGGCGCCAATGTGGCGGAATTGCTGGCCGGACGCCCTGCTGCACCGATGGACGACAAGGGCCCGACGGTCTGCATCTGCAACGATGTGGGTGAACAGGCAGTGTTCCGGGCAATTGCCGATGGTGCTTCCAGCGTCGCGCAGGTGGGAAGCTGCACCGGCGCGGGCACGAATTGCGGTTCGTGCCGGCCCGCGATTGCCCGCCTGCTGGAAGAAGCCCGCTCGGCCATGAAGGAGGCTGCCCAATGACTGAATTCGAACAAGGCAGTGTCTGGCTGGTGGGGGCGGGGCCGGGCGATCCGGACCTGTTGACGCGAAAGGCGGAGCGGCTGCTTCGGGAGGCAAGTATCGTCTTCTTCGATGCTCTGGTGGGGCAGGGTGTTCTCGACCTGATCCCGCGCGACACCCGGCGCGTCGCCGTGGGCAAGCGGTCCGGGCGCCATTCGAAAGACCAGAAGACGATCGACGCGCTGATCGTCGAAGCGGCGCTGGCCGGGGAGAGGGTGGTCCGGCTGAAGGGCGGCGATCCGACAATCTTCGCCCGGGCGGCGGAGGAAATGCTGGCCTGCCGCGTACATGGCATTCCGGTCCGCATCTGCCCCGGCATTACCGCAGCCAGCGCCGCAGCGGCCGATCTGGGCATTTCGCTGACTTTGCGGGGCATGGCACGCAAGCTCGTGTTCGTGACTGCCCATTCCCGTGCCGGGGAAGCGCTAGATCTCGATTGGGCAGGCCTTGCCGATCCGCAGGCGACTCTGGCGATTTACATGGGCAAGGCCGCCGCGAAGGAAGTGTCCGCTCGGCTGATCGCGGCGGGCATGCCCGGCGATACGCCGGTCACGCTGGTGGAAAATGCCAGCCTGCCACAGGGGCGCAGCCTGTCCACCAGGCTCGACCTCTTGCCGCTTGCCGCGGGCACCGGGCTGGGCGACGGCCCGGCCCTGATTCTTGTAGGTCAGGCAGTCGCCGGTAGCAGGGAGATTGGTTCCAGGATGCCAGCGGAAGCCGGCCTCGTTCCCGCAGCATTGTGAGTGGGATTGGCCAAACGGGGTGTCAGGCGCTCTGGGCGTGAACGTGATGCACGCATTCTTGCGGTTCCTGTGCCCGGACGGCTTCGTAACATTCGCAGGCTTGGGCTTCGAGCAGTCCGCGATCCATCACGGACAATTTGCCGCGCGAATAATGGATCGCGCCTGCCGAAAGCAGTTTGTTGCAGGAATCGCTGACCGTGGCCGGCCGCAGGCTGAAAATGTCTGCCAGCATGCGTTGAGTGATGTCGAAGCTGCGTTCCGTCATCCGGTCATCCGCGTGGAGCAGCCAGCTGGCGATCCGCTGAGTGGCGGAATGCGCTGCGGCGCAGACCACATTCTGCATCAGGCGCCGCGTGAGCTGGGATACGCAGCTGAAAACCGCCGGACGGAACGACGGGTCCATTTCCATAGCGGCCTGAAAATCACCGAGCGACAGCCACGCGGCCCTGCCTGAAATGGCAGCCAGAGCCGTGCCGCCCGACCGCTTCTGGCCAAGGACGGACAGGCCACCAATCATGGAATCACGCCCGACCGCGACATTTTCGATCATCCGGCCGTCCTTGAGCACGCTGCGCAAGGAAACCAGCCCGTCCAGCGGGAAGATGACGCTTTGAATCGGCGCCCCGCATTCGAAAAGCACTTCACCAGAGTGAATCGGCTTCACCATGGTGCGGTCTGCGAGAAAATCCCGGCAGTTCGGGGCCAGATTCCGGATTATCCAGTTCTCAACCATCCCGTCAGCCTAAGAGTGCGTCCCGCCGTTTACAAGTGAACACTCTGCCTCCGTATGAATAACAAGCAGTTAGAGGCTCATATATACGATAACGTATCAATCAGATGGCGCCATCGGGATGATCGCGCTGGACGTATAACGAGAATATGGAAAAGATAACTCAAATTTATTGGGCGATAAAGTGCCGCTTGCCGGATTGAAACGGGCGGTGAACTAATAGAAATTACGAATAGATGCCGGATTCAAGTCGAGACGTTCTTGCAGGCTGTTCAGTTTGTTGATGGTCGGCAGAGCGCGGGAAGCCTCTGGCGCTGTTTGAGCAACAGCCAAATGCGAACCTGCTTTCGGAACTTCACAGGTGAAGCAAATGGTCGGTCTCGCCGACCTATTCGGGGGCCTGGCAGGCCTGATGGCCGTCATAATAGGGGCACGCGGCGATCCCATAGGAATCGACCAGCATCTTCATGGCGGCCCGCCACTGGTCGGGCTGCATCACAATCTGGCCGCGATTGCCCGTATCCGGATTGAACGATGCGATCACCAGTGCGCCGGTGTCGAAAAGCGTCAACGTAATGTGATGACCTTCGCCTTGGGCGTCGCCGATATAGACCGGTTGATTGAGCATCTGAACGCCAAAGTCTCTGCCAGATTTATGAACTTGGTGAATTCGGTTCCGGAAAAAGCATGTTCACAGTTGGGACTTTGGCGCAAGTGGGTTGGCCTGCCCGAGTCTTGAAACGGAACGATTGTTCCACAACGGAATTGCTTGCGCGGGCGGTTCGCCGGGAGCGGGGGAGCTACCCCCGCGTGACCGGCGAACTTTTAATCTGCCTGCGCTGTCATGAAGGACTGCGCGCTGCAATAACGAACATTTCGAACGCCTTCTGGCCAAGCGCCGTGGCTTCATCATGAGCCATCCCCGCACTGCAATGTCCGAAGCCACGGATTGCGGATGAAAGGACGGCAACGAGTGCTGGCGTAACCAGTTCGGGCGCGGCCAGCAGTTTGCCGAGAACGCCGACTCCCACCGGATCGCGAAATGCACGGATCACACCGCCCAGCGCCTTGTCACTCTCGCCACGGCTGAGGTTGAGGATGATCTCGTCGAGCGCTCTCAACAGGGGTTCCCTGCCGCCGATTACTCCGCGGATCACGGCTTGCCTGGCATCCATGGGATCGGTTGGCATGGCGTGGATCTGGCTTATGGTCGGCCGGCTCGAACTGCCCTCATAGATGCGCTGGAGTGCCAGGCGCAGCATCTTGGACTTCGAGCCGAAATGATACGACACCGCGCCAAGTGTTGTCCCGGCGCGGCTGGCGACCGACCGAAACGTAAGCGAGGCAAGGCCGCTTTCGGAAAGGAGGGCGGCTGCCGCATCGTCAATTGCGGTAAACTCCTCCTTCGCGCCGAAGACGCGCCGATAGTCGCGCTCAGCCAGATCCTGATAGGCGACCCTCACTGACGAGCACGTAACGCAGGGCTGCTCGATGAACTGGAACAAAGCCAGCGCTGTCTCATCCAGCAATGCACGATCCAGCAGGCTGTGCCAGCGGATGAGATGCTGGCTGGCCTCTCCATCGAAGAACAGCCAGAGAAGTTCGGGACTGCCGGCGAAGTGGAACTCGCCACACATCCTTTCCCAGAAGCCGCGCCACAAGGCTGTCCATTTCGCATGTGGCTCAAGCTGGTTCGGCTGGGTCAGCGCGGCGGCATGGGCTTCGCGCCACGCCAGCGCCAGCGGCCGCTGCTCGCCGGTCCACTGTTCGATCAGCGCAGCCATAAGCGATGCATGGGTCGCCAACGGCAAATCTGCCAGCGGATAGTCGCGCAATTCGTTGAAAACGCCTTCCATCCAGTCGCTGGCGCGCTGCAGCGCGACGCTTTGCGCATGAGTGAACAATTGTTCCAGACTGCCAAAATGATAATCGATCGCAGAAACCGAAGCATCGGCTTCCCGAGCAACCATGCGCACGGAAATCTCTGCCTGGCTGTGCTGGCTCCAGAGTTTGCAGAGTGTGCGTATTAAGCGGCTTTGAGTATCGTTGGTGGCAGTGTCTCGTCCAATAAAAGAAGAATCCCCGGCATTAGGTGCCATTATATTTCCCGTCCCTTTTATACCAACTTGTGCGGCCGCTGACTCACGATGGGGATTCCCAAGAGCCTGAAAGTCTGAATCTATGACGCCCTGTTCTGGAGGGTAGTTTGATGGGTTCAGCGATCGGCTTGCGTGATGATTATGATGGCGCTGCCTTGAGGCGATTGGCGCGTGCGTCGAAGAGCGCGAACCAGACGCGGCGGCTTTTAGCCTTGGCCGAGATCTACGACGGTGGCAGCCGGACTGCGGCGGCGCGGATCGGCGGGGTGGGTCTGCAGATCGTGCGAGACTGGGTGGTCCGGTTCAATACCCGTGGCCCGGATGGCCTTCTGGATGGCAAGGCACCCGGTCCTCGATCCCGGCTCAATGATATTCAGCGCCGCGCGCTTCTGGAGGTTGTCGAGCGTGGTCCGATCCCGGCGGTGCATGGCGTCGTGCGCTGGCGGCTGATCGATCTGGTGCAGTGGCTTCATGATGAGTTTGCGGTTTCGCTCGATGTGAGCACCGTGTCGCGCGAACTGAAGAAGCTGGGCTACGTCAAGCTCACGGCTCGGCCTCGCCACCATGCCCAGAACGAACTCGCCGCGGAGGCCTTCAAAAAGGGGGTTTTGCCGCCGAGCTGGCAAAGGTCAGAGCAACCCTCCCCAAGGGCACGCCCATAGAGATATGGTTCCAGGACGAAGCGCGGATCGGCCAAAAGAACAAGATCACGCGGCGCTGGGCCAGACGCGGGACCCGGCCATCAGCGCCCAAGGATCAGCGGACGAAATCGGCCTACATCTTCGGCGCGATCTGCCCCGAGCAGGGCAAGGGTGCCGGCCTTGTTCTGCCCTTCTGCAATACAGAGATGATGTCCCTGCATCTTGCCGAAATCTCCCTCGCCGTCGCCCCCGGCGCTCACGCGGTCGTGCTGATGGATCAGGCCGGTTGGCACATGACCGGAAAGCTCATCGTGCCCGACAACATCAGCATCATCGCGCTGCCAGCCAAGTGCCCAGAGCTCAACCCCGTCGAGAACATCTGGCAGTTTATGCGCGACAACTGGCTCTCCAACCGCGTGTTCACCTCCCACGATAACATCGTCGATCACTGCTGCGAGGCGTGGAACAAGCTCACCGATCAGCCATGGCGCATCATGACCATCGGCCGCCGCAAATGGGCCCGTGGGTCATGATCAATGCAGGTTGGTATTACGTCTCCCACCAGACAAGATGCACGATCAGGCGCCATTTGGGAATGCCCTCTGTCCAGAAGGAAAAGGATCATACAAATGTTCTAGAATTGGCAGAGTTCCGGCACGGCACGGGGCTGTCGAGGCGCAGGAAAACCGGGCGATCCGGCCCACCGGGTGCGGCTTGCTGGTGGGGTAGGTGCCATGTGGACAGCAGGTGCCGCGACCATTCGTGGCAGAATCTGACCGCCTTTGACGGCCGCATTGCCTGCAGGCAACTTCCTGCAAACGTCGGAAAAATCCCAGAAAAAATGCCGGGCCAAACGCGAACCTTCCGGGGCGTGAGGGTTCGTCCCGGACGAATGATTCTCAAAAAGAATACAAATCTGGGAGGTAAAATATGCGAATTGCTCCAGGCATGCTTGTCGCCAATTGCGGCAGGCTCCTCGCGTCGTGCGCGTCTGTCGCGCTGATTGCCGTGATGGCTCAGCCTGCCATGGCTCAGGACGAGGATGGGAAAGAAGAAGTCTCGCCCGCCGATGCCATCATCGTCACCGGCTCGCGCATCCAGCGCAAGGATTTCGAATCCAACAGCCCCACTGTGACCGTAGATGAGAGCTTGCTGCAGAACTCTGCCACCGCTGCGCTCGAAGTGAACCTCAACAAACTGCCGCAGTTCGTTCCGGCACAGACGCCGACAGCGGGTGGCGACATTCAGCCGACTGCGACCAACACGCCCGGCGCGGCCACGATCTCGCTGCGCGGCATCGGCGCCAACCGCAACCTCGTGCTGCTTGATGGCCGCCGGTCCACGCCGAGCAATGCCTCGGGCGTGGTCGACATCTCGACGATCCCGAGCGCGGCCATCGAACGCGTGGAAGTCATCTCCGGTGGTGCTTCGGCGACCTATGGTGCCGATGCCATCGCGGGCGTGACCAACTTCATCCTGAAGAAGAATGTCCAGGGCCTCGAACTCGACGGCCAGGTTGGCCTGACGCAGGAAGGCGACGGGCTGGAATACCAGCTTTCGGGCATTATGGGTGCCGACTTCGATGATGGGCGCGGCAATGTCAGCATCGCCATGTCGATGAACACCCGCGAGGCCAGCTACCAGCGTGACCGGTCCTGGTATCGCGACCTGTGGGCCGATACGAGCGTGAGCGGCACCCAGTTCTTCATCGAATCCCCGGGCATTTATTTCGGCTATGCCAATCTGCCGACGGCCGTCTCGAGCATGTTCCCCAATTCGTCGCTGCCGGCCGGCGGTTATACGGCCTATACGAACACCGACGGCTCTGCCTTCGTCAACGGCTCCTGGTATAATGGCGGGGTTTACACGCCCTATTTCGAGGGCTTCAACGGCGATGTCGATGGCTATGAATACAAGGTCACCGAAGCCGGGACCATGGGCCAGAACAACACCAGTTCCTACCTTATCCTGCCGCTGACCCGTTACAATTTCTTCGCCCGCGGCAATTACGAGATCAATGACTGGATCGGCGTATTCGCACAGGGCCTCTTCAGCCATGTGAGCACTTATACACGTCAGGAACCGGGGCCGGTCACATCCGGCTGGAGCGTGGCGATTGACCCGACCACGCTGGATGCCGATCAGCTTCCGGCGGATATGTGGGAACTGCTGAACAGCCGCCCCGATCCGGATGCGCCGTTCGAACTGCGCACCATGATGCCGGAAGACCGCGAAGGCTTCACCGATGTGATGACCTATAACATGCTGGCGGGCCTTGAAGGGTCCATTCCCGGCACGGACTGGACCTGGGAAGCCTTCGTCAATCACGGCGTTTCGGTCACCTCCTCGCGCCAGACCGGCATCTATTCGCTGGAACGCCTGCGCACCGTCCTCAATTCCGGCAATTTCGGTGAGGGCTTCTCCGCCACCGGCAATTCCAAGGATGGCGGCTTCGGCGCTTCCACTGCCACTTGCACCAGCGGCCTGAACTTCTTCATCCAGCCTGAAGGCGGCTTCTCGCAGGACTGCCTCGATGCGATCAAGGCTGACCTGAAGAACCGTTCCTCGATGCGCCAGACCATCGTGGAAGCCAACCTTCAGGGCAAGCTGCTCGACCTTCCGGCTGGTGAACTGCGCGCGGCTTTGGGTGCCAGCTATCGTGAGCAGGAATATGAGTTCATCAACGATACGCTGACCAGCCAGGGCACATCGTTCCAGGATCAGGCGCTGGGCATCTATCCGAGCGCGGATTCCTACGGCTATTACGATGCCAAGGAAGTCTATGGCGAATTGCTGGTGCCGGTTCTGGCCGATCAGCCCTTTGCCAAGTCGCTGAGCCTCGAAATCGGCGGCCGTATCTCTGACTACAGCACCACCGGCACCAGCTACACCTACAAGGTGCTGGGCGACTGGGAAGTGAACGACTGGATGCGGATTCGTGGCGGCTACAACCGGGCGGAGCGTTCGCCGAATATCGGCGAGCTCTATCTGGCGTCGCAGGAAACCTTCGGCGTGAACTACGCCGGCGATCCCTGCTCGCTCGCCAACCCGCTTTCGTGGTCGGCGAACCCCGCCAATACCAATGGCAATGCCGTGCGCGCGGTCTGCGAACAGCTGATGGATCGCTCCGGCGATTCCACGGCCAAGACGCAGTATTATGCGGGCACCCAGTCGAATTCGACCTTCGGCTATGCCTGGCCGACGCTGGTGGGCAATGCTGACCTGACGACGGAAAAGTCCGATACCTGGACTGCTGGCGTGGTGTTCAACTCGCCCTTCGAAACCCCGGCGCTTTCGCGCCTGCGGCTCTCGGTGGATTGGTACGACATCTATGTGAAGGACGCGATCGCTCCGCTGACCGTAGCCGCCGCGCTCCAGCAATGTCTCGATCCGAACTATAACCCGTTGGTGCTCACCGATGCTTCGGCAGCGGCCGATACGGCCTTCTGCCAGAACATCCAGCGCAACCAGACCGGCCAGCAGGGAACGGTGTACACCACCTATACCAATAACGGTCGCTTCCGGGTTCAGGGCATCGATACCCAGCTCGACTGGGGCATGGACGTAGGCCCGGGCACGCTGTCGGCAAACGTCGTGTTCAGCTACCTGCTCAAGTACAAGAGCGCGGCGCTGCCTACCCTGCCGATGGTCGACTATGTCGGCACCTTCGGCACGACCGAGAACGGGCTGAACTCCGGTGCCTATCGCTACCGCATGCTGACCAGCCTGAACTACAGCGTCGGTAAGGTTCAGCTTGGCCTGCAGTGGCAGCACCTGCCTTCTGTGGAAGATTCTTCCGAAGCCACCATCGCGACGACCACTGTCGGCGCTCCGGCCTATGACATCTTCCATCTGAACGGCAGCTATGCCGTGGCGGATAATTTCACGATCCGCTTCGGCGTGGAAAACCTGTTTAACCGGGCACCGCCGTTGACCAACTATAACCCCGCCAACACCAGCGCTGCGACGAACGGCCTGCTGCAGGGCGGCAGCTATACGTCGACCTATTACGACACCAATGGTCGCCGCTTCTTCCTGGGTGCCAACGTCAAGTTCTGACGCCCCGGAGCTGAACAGGGAAGGGGCCCTTCTCGCGCAGAGGAGGGCCCTTTTGCCTGTCTGGAACAGGGGTGAATGTTGACACGAAAAGGCCTGCGAAACTTTTGGCGCAATGGCCTCGTCAGCCCCGGTTTCGAGCCGTTTTTCAGCGATGGACGCGATCTTCGGTGTGACTTTTCATTTTGGGCAGTCGCGCGGGCTGTGAGCCGTCTCGCAAGGAGGCGGTCGCGAGCCGGGATTGCGGGGGCGCATGGCGGGGCGGAGACCAGGCAGTTCATCACACAGGATAAACGCCATTTGCCGGTATGTAGGAAAGTGATTTCCTCCCACTTTCGCCATGCGCATGTGCGGAAATGGTGAAGGTGGACAAGCTGTCTAAAGGTCGGGTTTGTCCAGCCGACCCAGGCAGCGTGGACAAATTCGGACCTGAATGAGCGTCTGAAACCCGGGAGGACGGCCTGCGGCCTGAATGGCAGGAATGGGGTGGTAAGCGGACGGACCGTATCTTAGGCTGTTGTTGATGCCGCTGAATATGACACGATACAGGGAGAGGTCGCGCTACCGGATTGGTTCGGCAGCGCTTGTAGCAATCATTTGCGTTGCTTTAGCGTCGGTAAATATCGGCATTCCCGCGTGGCTTATCTTTCTCGTCGCGGTCGCTGCCGAGATTGCCCTGACGATAATGACGTATCATCGCCTTCGCGATGCGAACCTATCCACTGCATGGTTGCTTTTGATGATCCTCCAGTTTGGCATCGGGCCAACGTGGCATCTTTCGGATCATGTAACTTTCAACATCGGCGGATCAATCATCAGCTTGGTGCCGGTGATATTAGGATGGATTGTGCCCGAAAGGCGGATCAAAAGATTGAGCTAGAGTCTGCTTAGTTGTCGCAGTCAGCCAATCCTCATAGCTCGCCCCGACCCATTGCGTGCAGCATGAAATATGCTCTGATCGCACAGGCGGATGCGAATACCATGAACGCGGAAACGGTGAGCGTTGAGTCGGCAAACGGGTCCTTGCTCAACATAAAAGACGCGATGCTAATCACGAACGCGGGCCCCCCAACGAAACTCATGTAGCGCTGCGCCCAAATCGGCATGAACTTCATCAACCTCTTCCCCCGCTTTCCGCACTGCACGATCGTCCGCTGATAGGGCGGCCTCCGCAAGGTCACAATGGCAGTCAAGTCGTCGTGTCCGGACTGGCGGCACTCGGCATATCTGTTGGGGGAACTGCCAGTCCCCAGTTCGTCATTCCCGCGAAGGCGGGAACCCAGATCAACGGTTGCCGCTGGGTTCCCGCCTTCGCGGGAATGACGATGGTAATCGACTAAAAGCCTAATCCCACTCGCCACAACCGCTCATCCTGAGCTTGTCGGAAGCGAAGCTGGCCGAAGGCCAACGACACGCGCCAGCGCTTGCCCAACAAAGGGATATGGGGCTGACGGTTTGCCGTGTCCTTCGACAAGCTCAGGACGAGCGGAGATTGGGGATGTCCGCAATGTCATCGTGTCCGGAATGGCGGCTTCTCGGTTGAAATTCTGACAAGCGGTTATGGAAGCTCGCGCTGGAATTTGTCCACGCGGCCTAGAACTGGGTGCCGACGTTGAACGTGAAGGTCTTGGTGTCGTCACCCGGCTGCTTCCACAGCACCTTGGCGACGTCGATCCGGAACGGGCCGAAGGGCGAGTTCCAGTTGACCCCGAAGCCCACGGAAATGCGCGGCAGGGCGGAATTGCCCAGATAGGTTTCGCGGAAGCCCGGATAGGTCGTGCCCAGTGCCGTATTGCTCGCGCTTTCGAGGCAGGTCGGCGGGTTGGGGTTGACCGCATTGGTCACATAAGACGTGCTCTCGGCCGTACAGATGCCGTCCACGATCGATGCGGAATCGATCTGGGTGTAGAGCTGGTTCCCGTCATCGTCGCGCGTGGCAACGAAATAGGTCGATCCCGTGTCAGACAGGGCAGGGGCCTTGAGGTCGAAGACCGATCCGACATCGAGGAAGATCGAAGGCCGCAGGCCCATTTCGCGCGCGCCGGTGCCAAGTGGAATCTGCAATTCGGCACGGCCCAGATAATAGGCATTGCCGCCCAGCGGATCGTCCACCGGATTATCGGGATCGCTGTAATAGGTGTAGCCGCCATTGTTCGTGCAGCTTTCGGCCGAAGTCCCATCGCCGCAGACGGGCACGCCATCGTCGTCGAGCGTGTAATATTCCCGCAGGATGCGCGGACCGACGCCGCGAATGTCGAAGCCGCGGATCTGCGGATCGCCCAGGAAGAAGCGGTCGGTCAGGCGGACTTCCTGCCCCAGCCCCTTGACGTAACCGCCTTCGCCGGAGAGCGAGAAGACCCAGCCGGGTGCCAGTTGCCAGTATTTGGCCGCGTTTATGCGGAACTTGGCATAGCGCTCGCTTCCTCCGAGCCCGGCGACGTCGAGGCTGACGGTGACGCTGTCGCCGCGCGTCGGGCGCATCCGGTTGTCGAGCGTGTCATAGACCAGAGAGGCGCCCAGGATCGAGCTGGTGCGGGTTCCCACTGCCTCGCACAGATAGCGGCTGGCGAGCAGGGGATCGCATTCCAGCGTACCGGGATTGACGCGGTCGCTGTAATAGGTGCTCTCGTCCAGCGTCACGTCGTCAAAATTCAGCGTATAGCGCCCGATGAGCGAGGCATTCTCGGAAAGCGGCACGCCGGCGCGCACCTGAAAGCCGGTGGTTACCTGCCGGAAGGTCGTGGCATTGTCGGTGTTGTAGTAATTATTGTTGGAATCGCGCCGGTAGACGTCGAGACCCAGCGAGACATTGTTGTCGAACAGATAGGGTTCGGTGAAGCTCAGCGTTACACCGCGCGAATAGGAAGACATGTTTGCGCTCAGCCCGACAGTCTGCCCTTTGCCGCGAAAATTGCGTTGTTTGACCGATGCCTGCAGAATGAAGCTCTCAAGGCTTGAGAAGCCTGCGGAGAGCTGGAGTTCGCCGGTGGCCTGTTCCTGGACATTGGCGTCGAGCACGATGCGGTCCGGGGCCGAGCCCTGGCTCTGCTCGATCTGGAAGTTCTCCTGGAAATAGCCCAGCGAATTGATGCGCGCGGTGGAACGCTTGACCGCCAGCGAGTTGAACGCATCGCCTTCGGCCAGGCGGAACTCACGCCGCACCACCTTGTCCTGTGTCAGCGTGTTGCCGTTGATGTTGATCGCCTCGACATAGACGCGCGGCGCCTCGTTGATCACGAACTTCACGTTCATGGTCAGATCGTCGCGGTTGCGGTCGAATTCGGGCCGCACATCGGCAAAGGCATAGCCGTAAAGCCCGGCCGTCTCGGTCAGGCCCTCGACAGTGTCTTCCACCATCTTGGCATTGTACCAGCCGCCCGGCTTGACCGCGAGCGAGCTGGTCAGCACGCCTTCGTCGAAGTCGCGCAGCTGGCTTTCCACCTTCACATCGCCGAACTTGTAGCGCTCGCCTTCCTCCACCACGTAAGTGATGATGAAGTCCCGCTTGTCGGGCGTGAGTTCGGCCACGGCCGAGACCACCCGGAAATCGGCATAGCCTTCGGTCAGGTAGAACTGGCGCAGCTTCTGCTGGTCAAAGGCCAGGCGATCCGGGTCGTAGCTGGTGCCCGAACTGAACAGGCGGAACGACCTGGCCTGTTTCGTGATCATCTCGCTTCTCAACGCATCATCGGAGAACTTCTCGTTCCCGATGATGTTGATCTGGCGGACCTTGGATTTCGGCCCTTCGGTGATCTCGTAGACGATATCGACGCGGTTCTGCGCCAGCTGCACGCTCTTGGGTTCCACCACTGCGGCGAAGCGGCCCTGCCGCTTGTACAGCTCGATGATGCGGGCCACGTCCGCGCGCACCTTGGAACGGGTGAAGATCTGGCGCGGGGCAAGCTTGATCTCGGGGAGGATCTTGTCCTCCTTCAAGCGCTTGTTGCCTTCCAGGATGATCCGGTTGACCACCGGGTTCTCCTGCACGTCGATCGTCACATTGCCATTGTCGTTGCGGATGCTGGCATTGGCGAACAACTCGGTCGCGTAGAGATCCTTCAGCGCCTGGTCGGCCGCAGCCTCCGTATACTGGCCGCCCACCCGCAGCTGGATGTAGCTCAGGATCGTCTGAGCCTCCAATCGCTGAGAGCCGGTGACGGCAACGCTGCGGATCGTATCCAGCGCGCCACTTTCGTGAGCGGCGGGGCTGCGGGCTTCGGACGGCTCAGGCTCGGGAAGGATTTCCGTCTGGGCGAACAACGGCGCGTGACCGGCAAGCAGCACGAGCGCAAGCGCCGTGGAGGCAAGGGAAAGGGGACGCTTCATCAAATGGCACCTCGATAGGTGGCCGCCTAGGACGCGAACTTGCCTGCCGAATGTCGGGACATGTCGGCGGCACTGGCCCAAGGACACAATCCTTCGGCCCGCAAGCGCGGGGGCGGCGGGGGCTGGTCGGGAAATTCAGGGCGCGGGACAGCAGGCGGGCGGGGCCGAGCCGCTCAGCGCTGAACCACCTTGGCCACGAACATATATCCTTCGTTCCGCACGGTCCGGATCAGGTCATTATTGCCTGACATGCCCAGCTTGCGGCGCAGGCGGCTGATCTGGGTGTCGATCGCCCGGTCATAGGCATCGCAATTCGCGCCGCGCGCATATTCCAGCAGCTGGTCGCGCGTCAGCACGCGCTGGGGCCGCTCGACGAAGGCGCGCAGCAGGGTGAATTCTCCATCGGACAGGCTGGTGATCGTGCCAAGCTGGTCGCGCAGCTGGCGCCGGTCTATGTCCAGGCTCCATCCGCTGAACAGGTAGCAGACCGAGGTCGCTTGTTCGAGCCGGGCGGATTTGGAGAGGCGCCGCCTGACCGCGCGGATTCGCGCCAGCAATTCGCGGGCGGAGGCAGGCTTGGGCAGATAATCGTCCGCCCCGGCCTCCAGCCCCACGATGCGGTCGATCTCGCTCGCCAGTTCGGAAACGATGATGACGCATACGTCCTGATGGACGGAAAGTGCGCGGGTGATGGCAAGCCCGTCCTCGCCCGAGATGTTCACGTCAAGCACCACGATGTCGATCGTGTACTGACTCAGCAGGTCGCGCGCCGCGCCTGCATTCTCCGCTTCCAGAACAAGAAAACCGTGATCGGCAAGGAACTGGCCTGTGGCCGTCCGGTAATCGCCATCGCCGTCCACGATCAGGATGCGGGGGCGCGCTTCGGATGGTTTCGGCAGGGGGGCGCCACTGGCCATGGCTCCAATCCATTCGGATGGCGTAGGCTGCTGGGGGACGGCGGATTCGAGCATGCGCGGCCTCGTGAGAGTTTCGGTTTCAGACACAGGGAGGTCATCCCTGCACCGCACCCGAACCGATGGACCGATCCGGGGGCGGCTATTCGCTTTCCCTGTCGCTCTCTTCTCAACGTGCGCCGTGCTGTTTCCCTTCGAAAAGAAATGGAAAAAATTGCCACCCTCGCGCCAAGCCCCGTCAGTTTCAGAAATGAAACTGCGGGAATTGGCGGAAAGTGGCCGATTTCAGTGTTGTGAAATTCGCGTCAGTTTGCCGGAACTGTTCCATCTGCCTCGAAGGAGAAGCTGACGGACACGTTGGGATCCAGGCTTTCGGCCGCGCTGCCTTCCCCGATGCCGAAGGCGGTGCGTGCGATGGTGGCGCTGCCCTGCGCCTTGCGGTGCAGGCCTTCGCCCGCCAGGCGGAAGCTGATCGTCTGCGGCAGGGTCATGCCCTTCATCTGCAGCGTGCCCTTAGCTGTGTAGCGGCCGGGCGCTGTCTGCCGGGCGGAGCTTGCACTGAACACGGCCTTGCCGAACTGGCTGACCGCGAAGAACTCGTCGCCTGCCAGCATCCCGTCCTGCGTGGCATCGCCCACGCTGGCGCTGGCAAGGTCCACCGTGATCCGGATATCCGCCGTCTCCGGACGGTCGGGATCGAAGGCGATGGCGCCCTGCCATTTGGCGAAGCTGCCATCGATGGTTCCCGCATCGCCATTGCCCACGGAGAAGGCCAGACGCCCGCCGGGCCTGATCTTCCATTGGGGAATGGCGCCCGGTTCTTCTTCGGCTGTTGCTGTGGCTTCCTCGCTCGGGGAAGGCGTGGCTTCGGGCAGCACGGCCTCTGCCGTCTGCTCAGCCTGTGGGGGTAGTGCTTCGGCTTCTGAGGCGGGGGCCTGCCTACTGCCGATGGCAAGGAATGCGGCAATGCCCAGTGCGATCACGCCCAGGGCCAGCAGCCCGCCCAGCGGCCTGCTGCCGCCCGGCGCCATGCGTTCCAGCAGCCGGTCGCGCAGCAGAATCTCGTGGCGCAGGGCGCCTGCGACATGCAGCAGGAACAGGGCGATGCCGCACCATGCCAGCAGTTCATGCGTCTCCTCGACCATTTCGTTGATCGAACCGGGCAGCGGCAAATGCGGCAGCGGCACAATGCCAAACAGCACCGTGGGCACGTTGACCGGGGCCGTGGAGACCAGCGCCCAGCCGGTGAGCGGGGCCAGCACCATGAAGGCGTAGAAGCCGACATGCACCCCATGGGCCGCGGCATGGGCAAGCCCGCGCTCCAGCGGGGCAGGGCGTGGATGGGCAAGGCGCCAGCCCAGCCGCACCACAGTAAGGGCAAGGATCGCGATCCCCACCGACTTGTGCAGCTGGAACAGGGCAAAGCCTTCCACCCCGCGCGGCATGGCAAAGCCAAGGGCCAGTTCGAATGCAAGGGCAAAGGCTATCAGCCAGTGAAGCGCGATCGCGCCGGTACTATATCGGGTCATGCTCTCTCCCAATTCACCGTCGATCCCTGACGTTACATTTCAGGTGATCTTCGCCGGATCAATCGAAAGAAAGCTGTTTCAGCGTCTTTCCATTGGGTTGTGTGACCGTGACGTTGAATCCGCCGCTGCGGCCGTCGCGCAGCGGGTAGTACGTGAGGTCGATCACGTCGCCCGGCTTCAGCGTGCGTTTGGACCAGCCTGCACGGGTCAGGTGATTGGGGCTCATCCCTTCGAAGGCCCACTTCTTCTCCTTGCCATCGGCGCCCGGCGCGGTGACGTAGATGAAGGTGTGCGGATTGGTCCATTCCCACCGCAGGACGGTGGCCTTCTTCAAGGTGACTTCCTTGCCCCATTCGAACATCGCCGTGGAATGATGGGCCGAACTGGCCGCAGGAATGACGGCCATCAGGGCGGCTGCCGCGAGGCCGGAGAAGAAACGCTTCATGTCGGGCTCCTTGGAATAGCGTGCCGTTATTCGATTTCGTCGAAGCCGAGATCCATGCTCGGCCGGCCTTCGGCATCCGCTGCGTCGCGGTTGTTTTCCTGACAGATATATTCGCGAATATCCCAGTCCGGCTCGAGGCGGTAAGACAGCGAGGTCACGAACGGTTGGGTGAACAATTCGGGATCGGTGATGGTCGTTTCCACCACCAGTTTGCCTGGCCCGTCGAGCTTGATCCGCTCATGAATCCGGGTGTTCTCGGTCGGGTGGAGGCCGGGCAGCAGCGAAATCAACGGGGAAAGGCCCACCGTATCGGCCACCAGTGTCTCGCCTTCCCAATGGCCTACGGAAGAACCGTTGAACAGCAGGTCCGGATCTTCGGGAAGGGGGCGTCCGTCTGTGAAAATGCGACGCACCTGGCTGTGCGTTTCGATAACGATGTTCACCTTACCCGGTGAATAAATGAACTCGATGGGGTAGGGGTATCGCATCACGCCCGGCATGCCCACCGGCATGCAATTGGCCCCTTCGGTCTGCAGGTTCTGGCCGTCCGCCTTGGCAGCATTGAATGCATCCACAGTCGCACGGGCGCTGGCGGTCATCGGGGCCTGCCCTTCGGCGGCGCGCAGGTTGGTGACTGCGGCCCAGTCTGGCTGCCACACGCCTTCGAAAGCTGAAAGCCGGGCGATGGCGGCGTAGCGCGATTCGCGGCTTGCCTCGACTGTAGGGTTCTGTGCCTGTGCAGCGCTGCCCAGCATGGCCGCTGCTGTAAGGGCAGCCGCCATCAGCTTGAATTTATGTGACATCCTCTCCCCTTTCCCCGGCGTTATACGCTCTTTGGGTTGCCCCATCGGATAGAGAAATGCGTTGATAATGTCAATTTTAAGATTGCGGCACCCTTAAGCAAGACGATGGCGCGTATCCGCCAATTTTGTCCGAATTTTTCAATTCCTCGGCCGAGGCTGGCTTCAAAAAGTGGGGATTTTCCGACTTTCTTCAGTCGTTATTCCAGATTGAATTGCTGCTTGACTTTGATGAAATCAAGGAGGCAATTAGCGGCACAATAAGTGCCCGAAGGCACAGTGGGAGAGGCGGCAACGGCATTCGGGTTTCCGTTGCGAATGGCATGGACGCAGCATTGCTGCGCCGTGGACGGTAACCGGGTGCCGTCTTTCCCCTGCGGTTTCGAAAGCACGCGAAAACCAAGGGGAGAGTCATGTCTAAATCACGTAAATTGGTATTCCGTTCCGTGCTGCTCACGGCCAGCGCCCTGTGCGCCGCGCCGGTGATGGCTGCGGACGAAGCGGCAGATGGCAAGACCGTCTCGGTAGAGGACGTCACTACCGAAGCGGACGGTGCAGCTTCGCAGGACACCAGCCCGATCGTCGTCACCGGTTCGCGCATCCAGCGCACCACGTTCGACGCGCCTTCGCCCGTCACCACGCTGGGCGGCGATGACCTTGCCCGCCGCGGTGTGACCAACGTGGCCGAAGCAATCGCCGAACTTCCCTCGTTCCGTGACAGCACCAGCCCGCAGACACAGGGCTTCGGCAGCTTCAACGTGGGTGCGCGCATCATGAACCTGCGCGGCCTGGGCGTGACGCGTAACCTGATCCTGGTGGACGGACGCCGCTTCGCGCCCTCGACTCGCGAAGGCTCGGTTGACCTCAACTTTCTGCCTTCGATCCTGCTCGACCGGACAGAAATCGTGACCGGCGGTGCCTCCGCAGCCTATGGTTCGGACGCGATCACCGGCGTCGTCAACGTGATCCTCAATAACAATCTGGAAGGCTTCAAGGCCGAAGTCGATTACGGCGTTTCAGACGAGGGCGATGGCGACAGGTTCCATATCGCCGGCGCATTCGGCACGGCTCTGGGCGATCGCGGCCATTTGGTGATCGGCGGCGAATATGCCGACCAGAAGGGCATCGGCAACTGCTTCACGCGCGACTGGTGTACGCCGGGCGCGGTTATCACCAATCTGGGTTATGCGGGCGGCAACGGCATGCCCAACCTCGTGCGCGTGAATGACGGCGCGGGCCTGCGGTTCAACAATGCGGGCGTAGTCTATGGTGGCCCGACCGATACTTACGGCATCGGCGCTCTATTCGGTACCGGGGGCACGACTTTCGATTCCAGCGGCAATCCGGTAGCCTTCCACACCGGCACCCCGGCATTCGCGCTGTTCCAGAATGGCGGCGACATCATCCCGGCCTATATCAATTCCAACATCACCGTTCCGGTGGAACGCTATTCCTTCAACGCTCATCTCGACTACGACGTGACCGATGACATCAAGGTCTTCCTTGAAGGCACCTATGGTCATGTCGCCGGCCAGTTGCTTCAGACATCGTTCTTCAGCACCGGCATTCCGATCTACGCAGACAATCCCTTCATCCCCGATGAAGTGCGCGCGAAGCTGCCTGTAGACCAGCAGGCCCAGCCGACCGGCCCGTACTCGCTGGTTCGCCCCACCGCTGCGGCTTTCTCGATGGCCCGCATGTTCGACGATTTCGCCCGTGGTTACAGCACCTCCGAAGCGGACACCTACCGCATCGCGACGGGCATCAGCGGTTCGTTCAGCGACAACTGGAAGTGGGACGGATATTACCAGTACAGCCGGACCGACCGTCTGCAGGAAGTGCAGGACAATCTGGTCGTCGGTGCGGCGATCTATCCGGTCGGCAACCCTGCCACCATCGCCAAGAGCAACGCCTATTTCTACTTCGCGACCGATGCGGTGATCGATCCCGATACCGGCAACCCGACCTGCCGCGCCCTGCTGAGCGACGATCCGGCGCTGGTGGCTGCCGCGCAGGGCTGCGTTCCGCTGAACCTGTTCGGCGAGAACAACTACGATCCGGCCGCGCGCGATTATGTCTATGGCACTTTGGTGGAAGACATCACGCTGGAACAGCATGTGCTGGCAGCCAATGTCAGCGGTGAGCTGTTCGAGGCACCGGGCGGCACTGTCGGCCTTGCCTTCGGTGCTGAATATCGCGTCGACAAGATCGACGTGACGCATGACGATCTGTCGAACCTCTATGCCTATTTCCAGAACTTCGGTGCCGATTACAACGGCAAGACCGAAGTGGTGGAAGGCTATGCCGAGCTTGAAGTTCCGCTGCTGTCCGACGTGCCGGGTGCAGAGGCGCTGACCCTCAACGGTGCAATCCGCCAGACGCATTACAAGATCACCGGCTTCGGCAGCTATCTGCGCACCCAGGCCGAAAACTCCTTCGATGCCACGGCATGGAAGCTGAGCATGAACTGGGAGCCGACCGACTGGCTGCGCTTCCGCGTAAGCCGTTCGCGCGATATCCGTGCGCCGAACTTTGCCGAACTGTTCCTGTCTTCGGCCAGTTCCTTCACCACAGTGAACAATCTGTTCAACCCGAGCCAGTCGTTCAACCCGAACCTGCTCAATGGCGGCAGCCCCTATATCAAGCCTGAAAAGGCCGATACCTGGGGCGCGGGGATGATCCTGCAGCCAAGTGGCGCGCTGGACGGGCTGCGGTTCTCGGTCGATTACTTCAACATCAAGGTGAAGGACTATATCGGCTCGCCTCCGGGCGGCTTCCAGAACATCATCAACGAATGCTACGCGGGCCGCGAAGAGGCCTGTGCCCTGATCAACGACGGTACGATTTCCGCCGGTGAGAACATCACGGAAATCCGCAACGTCTCGGTCAATCTGGAAGAACTGCGCACGAGCGGGCTGGACTTCGAAGCCGATTACCGGATCGATCTCGGTTCGCAGAACCAGCTGATGCTGCGCGGCCTGGCCACCTATACTGACGAACTGACCACTGTCGCTTACGGGCAGGAAATCAACCGTGCTGGCCAGACCGGCAGCGCGGCAGCCATCGGTGCGCCGAAGTGGACGGCCAATGCCTTCGTCACCTTCGTCAATCCGCGCTTCACCCTCACGCTGCAGGGCCGTTACATCGACAGCGGCGTTCTGGATGCGCTCTACACGGATCCCAGCGATCCCGATTACGATCCGAAGCTGCCCAACTCCATCAACGACAACAGCGTGCCCAGCCGGTTCTATCTGAACCTGTCGGGTACCGCGAAGGTCGGTCCGCGTTGGGGCGCGGATGACGAGAAGGGCTTCGAACTGTTCTTCCGCATTAACAACCTGCTCAACAAGGAACCGCCGATCGTGCCGGAATTCCAGTATCCCACCAATCCGGCCTATTTCGACACGATCGGCCGCTATTACACGATCGGCGCGCGCGCGCGTTTCTGATCGGGCGGTCCCTCGCAGGGGTCAATGCGGCGCCGGCGGCTTCCCATGTGGAAACCGCCGGCGTTTTTTTGGCCATTTGCCTTGGCGGACCAATGATCTTAGGAATGGCGCCAGCCAATGGGGGTTGGCTTCAACAGACTGCAGACGCAGCGCAAAGGACGGGACAGGAGCGCGTGGCAGAAAAGCTGAACGGCAATGATGCGCCGCTGGCCGGCGTCCAGCAGGAACTGATTTCAGCGCATTTCCTGCTGCTGCGGCGCGTGCTGCTGAAAAGTGCGCGAACGGACTTTCAGGGTTTCATGCCGCAAAACCAGATGGAGCGGCGCGTGATCTTCACATTGTTCCGCATGGAAGAAAGCCGGGTTTCCGAACTGGCCTATTCCATGGGCAACGATGTCGCCCAGATCAGCAGGGCGCTCGCCTCCCTTCGCAATGTCGGAATGGTCCATCGGGAACGCCAGCGCGACCCCTATACGCTGACTGCGAAGGGCCTGAAGTTCGGCCAGGAGCTGGATGCCGTCGCCGAAAAGCGCGAGCAGAGGCTCATTCGCGGTTTGCAGCCGGTGGAGGCATTCGAACTGGGCGGAATGCTGATGAGCCTGCAAAACCGCGCTTCCCAGATACTCGCGGAAGAACTGCTTCAGGCCAAGACGGAAGATGCCGGAGAAGAGGGTATCACGGTGCCCGCCTATCCCGATCCGCCAAACCGCGTGCAGGCGGCCGTATTCAATATTGCCAATACGATTTCCCGTTCCGCCACGGCGGCCTTCAAGCGGCTGGCGGGTGTTTCCAATTTCGAGTGGCGGGTTCTGGTCAACGTGGCCAGCCGCCCGTCGATCACCTTCATGGGGATCGTGGATCACGTCGATGCGGACAAGGCGCAGGTCAGCCGCACGCTGGATGCGCTGGTCGGCGTCGGCCTGATATGCCGGGCGAAGGATGCTGCCAGCGGACAGGTGTTGATCGAACTGACCGAGAAGGGGCAGGCCTATTACGCCCTGATGCGCGACGATGCCTTGAAGCGGCATACGATCCTTACCGCGGGGCTTAAGAATGCCCAGCGCGGCAGGCTGCAGGGCTATCTCAACCTGCTGATCGGCAATGCACTCGAAATGGCGGGAATGTCCGGAGAGCAGGAGGACAGGCACGGCCTGTAAGGCCGCACCTGATCCTCTTGCCATGCATCAGATCGGGTAGTGGCCCGGTTCGGTTTCCACCGTGACCCAGCGCAGTTCGGTGAAGGCGTCGATGCCGGCCTTGCCGCCGAAGCGGCCATAGCCGGAAGCCTTCATGCCGCCGAAGGGCATCTGGGCCTCGTCATGCACGGTCGGCCCGTTGACGTGGCAGATGCCGGACTGGATCTGGCGGGCAACCTTCAGGCCGCGCGCCGTATCGCGCGTGAAGACCGAGGCCGACAGGCCATATTCGGTGTCGTTCGCCAGTTCGATCGCATGGGCTTCATCGCGGGCGCGGGCGATGCCGACGACCGGGCCGAAGCTTTCATCGCGGAACAGCTTCATGTCCGGCGTCACCTTGTCCACCAGATGGGCGGGCATCAGTACGTTCTGCGTCGTCTCGCCGCCGGTAAGGAGTTCGGCGCCCTTGGCCACGGCATCCTCGATCAGCGAATAGCAGTGATCCACCGTCTTGCGGTCCACCACCGCGCCCAGCGGCGTATTGCCCTCGCGCGGATCGCCCACCGGCATGGACTTCACCTTCTCGGCAAACTTCGCGGCGAAGGCATCGGCCACGGCATCGACCACGATGATCCGTTCGGTCGACATGCAGATCTGGCCCTGGTTCATATAGGCACCGAAGGCCGCAGCCTTCACAGCCTCGTCAAGGTCCGCATCTTCCAGAACGATCATCGGAGCCTTGCCGCCCAGTTCGAGCAGCACCGGCTTGAGGTGCTCGGCAGCGCGCTTGGCGATGATCCGGCCCACGGTGGTGGAACCGGTGAAGTTGATGCGCTTCACCTGCGGCGCATCGATCAGCGCGCCCACAACGTCGCCTGCATCGGCAGGGGCATTGGTGACGACATTCACCACGCCTTCGGGGAAGCCTGCTTCGGCAAAGGCTTCGATGATCAGGGCATGGGTACGCGGGCAGCTTTCGCTGGCCTTGAGGATCACGGCATTGCCGCAGGCCAGCGGCACAGCGATGGCGCGCACGCCCAGAATGATCGGCGCGTTCCACGGGGCAATGCCCAGCAGCACGCCAACCGGCTCGCGCAGGGCCATGGCAAGGCAGCCCGGCTTGTCTGACGGGATCACTTCGCCATTGATCTGGGTGGTCAGGGCCGCTGCTTCACGCACCATGGAGGCAGCAAGGCCGAGATTGAACATGGCCCAGCCGGCAGTTGCGCCGATCTCGCCCATCATCGCGGCTACGAAATCGTCCTTCTTCGACTCAAGCGCAGCGGCGGCCTTCATCAGAACCGCACGGCGCGCATTGGGGCCCATCTGCGACCACACTGCAAAGCCCTGCTGCGCCTTTGCCGCAATCGCCGGAATATCCGATGCCTGCATCGCATCCGCGCTGGATGCGACCTCTCCCGTCATCGGGTTCAAACGTTCGAACTTCATCTTTCCTGTCCTTTTAGCTCGAGAGCTTGTTAGCCACCGCGGGCGCTACAGAGCGCAAAGCGGCGCAAGACGCAATGGGGTTGGGCCGAAACCTTCGGAGCCAGCGCGAATGCGCCGATCCTATTGCCCGATCCGGGCGGAGTGGAAGGCTGAAAGCCCGCCGGAAACCATCTGCGCGAGGCTGAGGGCCGCAGCATCCCAGTCCATGTCGGCCTGCTTCAGTCCCATGACGGAGGCAAGCCTCGCGCCCTGTATCTGGGGATAGACATAGGTGCCGTTGATCACCGTCATCGCAAGGAACAATTCCTGTTCCGCAAGGCCGGGCAGACACTGGCGGGCAAATCCGATCATCCGCGTGCGGACTTCCGCCACCAGCGGGCGGACGATTTCCTTCGCTTCCTCGGAAGGGTCGGACAGGGCCTTGCAATAGACGTGATGGCTGGCCGGAGCAGTTCCGTCCTGCCGGGCAGGGGCAAGGACGGGGCGGTAGAAGGCGAACAGCACATCCACCAGCGCCGGGGCGTCCGCTTGGCTTACTGCGTCGAGATTATCGAGCTGGGCCTGATTGATGATGCCGAAATGGTGGCCGAACACATCTTCGAACAGATGGCGCTTGCCGGTCCAGTTGCGGCTGAGGGAGGCAATGCTCGTCCCGGCGCGTGCGGCGATGGCGCGGATGGTGCAGCCATCGTAACCTGCCTCGATGAACTCGCTGGCCGCCGCCTCGATAAACCGGTCCTTGCTGGAACGGTTCGCGGCGGCGGGTTTCGGTTCAAGCGCAATATTCGGGGCGTGCATAGCGTCCGTCCATGTAGATCAGGCCGTCCGCATCTTGGCGGAACGACGCGTCGCGGACGAGTCCCCTTATCACCATATGGCTGCCGAAAGGTTCGGCATGATCCACTTCGCAAACCACGCTGGCGATTGCCTTGCGGCAGACCGGCACGCCCAGAGGGTGGGTTTCCCAGTCTTCGGATGAAAAGCGGGTACCCGGATCGGCGGTGAAGAAGGCCTGGCACCAGTCTTCGCCCTCGGCCCCGATCATGTTGATGCTGAAGCGCCCGCTCTCCATCACTGCGGGCAGAAGCGAGGCGTTGCGGTTGATCGCGATCAGCATCGAGGGGGGATCGAAGCTGAGCGACATGACTGCCGTCATCACGATGCCGCGGGGCGAGCCGTCGCTGCCCCGGCTCGCCACCACGGTGACACCGCCCGCCAGACGCCGGAGCGCCTGGCGGAAGCTGTCGAGTTCGAAGCCCGGCTGTTCGACCGGCAGAGCCTGCGTCATCGCGCTCAGGCCGGAAGGATGCCGGACTTCTGCATGAAGTCGCGCACCTGATTCCATTCGCCGTCGCGCTGGGCGATCATATGGTCGCCGATGCGGGCGCGGGTCTGGCTGGTGAGATAGAACATCTCGTAGAGTTCGACGCGGCTGCCGAGGGCGGAGCCGGCGAAGTCCCAGGCCATGCGCATGATCCGGGCGCGGTCTTCGGCGGCCATGCCGTTGGAGCCGGGCAGATATTTGCGCAGCTTGTCACCGATTTCCGGGTTCTCGAACAGGTCGAGCGAGGGGGTGCACAGCAGGTTATGCCCGCCGATCACGCGGATGATCTGGTTCACGCGGGTCATCCAGCCGGGCATCACGCAGCGCAGCACGGACAGGTCGCGATGCGGGAAGAACGCGCCCGCGCCCCAATCATGCGCCCGTGCTTCGGCAGCGACGATGGCCGAGCGGGTGAGCGAGAGATAGGAGTGGATCTCGCCCAGCATTTCGGCGGTTTCCGGATAGGCGAGGCTGTTCGTCACCTTGGCGATGCTGGAACACAGATCATAGGCGAATTCGAGCTTCACCATCGCGCGGATGGCGGTCTGCTGCAGGGTGTTGCCCGGCGAAACGCCCGCGTTGAGGTTGTTGTAGACGGCAAGGTCGCCGTCGCAGAACACGCGTTCGTACGGCACTTCGACATCGTCGAAGATCACGAAGGCGTCCTGCTCGTCAAAGCGGGAGGAGAAGGGGGCATCGGCCACGCTGGCATCGACGCCATAGTGATCGCGGCAGATCTGGATCACGCCCTTGGTGTTGACCGGGATCGAGAAGATCAGGGCATATTCCTCGGCGCCCGAGGGGATCGGGGCGGAGGAATAGACGTAGAGTTCGTCGGCAAGCGGGCCGAGGGTGGCCAGCACCTTGCCGCCGCGCACGATGATGCCGTTTTCGTTACGGCCGACAACGCGCAGGGTGAGTTCGGAGTTCATGCCGGCAAGCGGCGGGGCCGACTTGTCGATATTGGCATGGACGATGGTGTGGGTCATCGAAAGGTCGCCCTCGATCACCTCGCGGTGGAACTTCTTGAGGCGGTCGTAGCCTTCCGGTGCGCCCTTGGCCCAGATGTCGGCGCGGGCAGTGTGGCCCGACAGCACGACATTCACGTAATCCGGCGTGCGGCCCAGCATGCCGTTGGAATAGCGGGAGAGGCGTTCAAGGCCGCGATGGCGGATTGCCAGGTCTTCCGCGGACTTCGGCAGCATCAGGCTGACGTTCATCTTTTCGTCCGGACGCTCCGGATCGGGAATGAGGCATTCGTCGGCATATTCGTGCTGCCAGTCGAAATAGCCGGCCATGCCGTCAATCGAGCCGGCGAGCTTGGGATCGGTTGCTACATCGATCTTGCCTTTGCCGAGCCAGACCTCGCGTCCGTCAGCCAGCGATGCCTTGTATTCCTGTCCAGTTCTTGCGGCCATGTCGCCTCTCCTTGGTATTTGTTGAAAACGCCTGTATTCACGATTCGTGAGACATGCAAGAAAAACAGACTACTGTTCTGTTGGACGGACCTGTGTGCATCCTCAGCCCGTTGACGGCTGGCGGTTTGCACAATAAAAGAATGATGTTCTGTTATAGAGAACGATGAGCCGGGTCGCCGGCCTGCAATGAATGCCGGTGCAACCGGCTGGGAGAATGTGATGCAGCCACAAGGCAGGCCGTGGGCGCGCCCATCGGCGGATGTGCTCGAAAATGCGCGGGAGCGATTCTCCCGCTTGCTTGGCATTGAAGGTGTGCAGGCCGAAGGGCCGCTTTTCGCTGAATTCCACGATCCCTTCGAGGGGCCGGACCCGGTGGGGCATCAGCCCTCGCTGGTGGTGCAGCCCGCTTCCGTGGAGGAAGTGCAGGCCGTGCTGCGGCTGGCGACGGAACTGGGCGTCCATCTGTGGACCTCCAGCATGGGGCGCAATTTCGGTTATGGCGGATCGGCGCCGGTGGTCGATGGCGGGGTGGTGCTCAATCTGCGGCGGATGAACCGCGTGCTGGAGATCGACGTGGCGCAGGGTTACGCGCTGATCGAGCCGGGCGTCAGCTTCGCCCAGCTATATGCGACCCTGCGCGAACAGAACGCGCCGCTGATGATGTCCGTGCCGGATCTCGGCTGGGGCAGCATTATCGGCAATGCGCTGGAGCATGGCTATGGCTACAACGTCATGGGCGATCATGCCTCCGCCATCTGCGGGATGGAGGCGGTGCTGGCCGACGGCACCTTGCTGCGCACGGGGCAGGGCGGCTTGCCGGGCAGCCCCCTTTGGGCCTGTCACCGGCGTGGTTATGGCCCTTCGCTCGACAGCCTGTTCATGCAGAGCAATTTCGGTGTGGTCACCAAGGCAGGCCTGTGGCTGATGCCGCGCCCGGAGATCTTCGTCACCGGCACGATCACCTGCCGGGGCGAGGATGACATCGTGCCGTTGGTCGACACGATCCGGGGCCTGCTGCGCGAGGGCGTGCTGCAGGGCGTCCCGATGATCGTAGGCACGCCTGACGAGGCCGAAGCGGATGAGGCCGGGCTTGGTCGCTTCACTCTGGCCAATCTCAAGCAGGTGCTGCGCCCGGGGCGGTGGAGCGTGCGGCTGGGCCTGTATGGCGATGCAAGGATGGTCGCGGCGCGTCGGGCCATTCTGGAGAGCGCGGTTGCCGCGCTAAGCGGTGCAGAACTGGAATTGCGGACCTATCCCGGCGATGTCGGGCCGGAGACAGTCGAGCCGCGCGATCTCATTCCTGCGGGCATTCCCAATCAGGTGTTGCTTGAACGGCTGAAGGGCGTGTTCGGAGAAACGCTGGGGCACATGGATTTCTCGCCCGTCGTTCCCCTCACCGGGGAGGCGGCGCAGCGGGTAGACCGGTTGGTGCGCGAGACCATGGCCCGATACGGGTTGATCGCGCCGGTGGGCTTCCTGCTCAACCAGCGCAGCATGGTCAGCGCCTGCATGGTGATGTTCGATGCTTCGGACGCAGCCCGCGTCCAGCTGGCGCGCGAAGCCGTGCGCGAGATGTACGATCGCATCGCCGAATGGGGCTGTGCGCCTTACCGTTCGCATATCTGCCTGGCCGATCATGTGGCGGGCAAGTTCTCCTTCAATGGCCACGCGCTGGGGCAGACCTATTCGCGCATCAAGGATGCGCTCGATCCGGCAGGCATTCTGTCACCCGGCAATCACGGCATCTGGCCCGGTTTTCGGGCCTCGGAGGCTGGTTGACTCTGTCATGATCGAAAAATAAGAAAACGTCATTCTGTAGAAAAGAACATTGTGGCGATGTGGCACGCAGGCAGTCAGGCGCGCCGGTTTCTCGCCAGAATCCGAAAAAGGAAAAGCAGGTAATGGGAGAAGATCGCCCCTCCATCGGCAAGATGCAGCGCTATGCCTGGGCCAATGTGGTCACGGGCTTCCTCGTCTGGGGTATCGCGCTGGCAGGCATCTCGATGATGATGCCGGTGATGTACGCCACCATCTCTGAAGACATGGGCTGGACCGTGGCGCAGACGACCAGTTTCATGGTCATCAAATCCACTGTCTCGGCCGTGGCCGGGCTGTTTGCGGGCGCCATCTTCGTGCGCTTCGGGGTGAAGCGGGTCTACCTGCCGTCGATCTGGGCCGTGGGCCTCAGTTCGGTGGGGCTCTATTTCATCGACAGCCTGTGGGAATATTATGTGCTGGCCGCAGTTTCGGGTTTTGCCTCGATCCTGTGCCTCATTGCCATCCAGCTTACTCTGGCGCGGTGGTTCGACAACAAGCTGGGCCGGGCGACCGGCGTGGCGATGATGGGCGGGGCGGCAGCCGGCGCAATCGTGCCGCTGGCCACGACCTATGGCCTCAAGCATTTCGGCTGGCAGGCCACGGCGGGGATTTCCGGCCTGATCGTGCTCGTCACCCTCTCGCTCGTCGTGATGTTCCTCGTCCATGAAAAGCCGGAAGATTACGGATATACGGCAGAGGAACTCGACCACGGCACCCGCGCTGACGGCAAGGGCGGCCCGCCGCCTGCCGCACGCGATCCGGGGCCGGAATTCCGTGACATCGTACGCACCGGCCCGTTCATTCTGCTGGTGGTCGCCACCGGCCTTTCCGGCGTGATCAGCAACGGGATCAACGAATATATCCCGCTGTTCATCGAAACGCAGACCAACCTCGGCAGCTATATGGCGGCGCTGGGCTTCACCATCGTGATCGTGCTCTCCGGTCTCGGCAAGCTGCTGTTCGGCTGGCTGTTCGACAAGTTCTCCACGCGCGGCGTGGCGATGTGCTGGGCGCTGTGCGGCATTGCCGTGCTGTTGGCCTTCCCGGTTTCGGGCATCGTCACCTTCATGCTGTTCACCGTGGTGCGCGGCCTGTCGCATGGCGGCATCGTGGTGCAGGCGCCGATCCTCGGGCGGCACATCTATGGCGTGCGCTCCATCGCGCAGCTGATCGCGGTGCTCAATGCTACCTTCCACATCGGCGCGGCAGCGGGCATCGGCCTGATCGGCCTCGCGGTTGACTGGACCGGCGGCTTCACCGTGCCGTTCACAATCGTGATGGTGGTGGCCTTCGCTTCCGCGCTGCTCGCCCTGAAGTTCGAGCCTCGTTACTGGAGCGGCTATCGCGGGCCCAAGGGGTGAGTGACGCCCTGACGCTGGCGCTGCTGGCGGCGGCCTCTTTCATGGCCGCGCTGGTCAGCGCCAGCCTCTCTATCGGCGGCGGTTATGTGCTGTTCGGGGCAACGACACTGCTTTACCCGCTGCCCAGCGCCATCGCCCTGCAACCGGCCCTGTCCTATGCCTCGCTGGTGGCCCGTGCGGTTACCTTCCGCGAGGCGATTGCCTGGCGGATCGTGCGGCCCTTTACGCTGGGGTCGCTGGCGGGTGTGGGCGGGGGCCTGATGCTGTATCACGCCCTGCCGGAACGGGCGCTGGCCATTGGCGTTGGGCTGATGATGCTGGCACTCACCTGGGCGCAATTGCCCATGCGCCATGTCCATACGCAGCCCGGCATGGCGGGTGTGGGCGTGGCCCATGCGGTCAGCGGGACAGTGCTGGGCATGGGATCGGTGCTGCAGCCGGTGCTGCTCAATTCCGGGATCGACCGGCGCGCACTGGTCGGCACCTTCGCGACCTGCCTGCTGGTGCTGGAAGCGATCCGGGCCGGAGGATACGCTGTGACCGGCTTTGCCTACGGCCCATTCGCCATGGCCATCGGCATCGCCACGATTGCGGGCTTTGCCGGAACCTGGTGCGGCAAGCAGCTGATCGGCCACATATCCGAGGATAAGTTCCGTATTATCATGCGTCTGCTTGTCAGCGCCCTGGCGTTGCGGTTGATCTGGACCGGCATCGTGGGGGCAGATTGACTCAGCAATCACGCATGCTAAAAAATACAGAATAGCAATCTGTCTGACAGAACAATATCGGCATCGGGTGCCCTTCCCGTCAGCCGAGGGGAGAAGATATGCAATCCAGTACATTGCCGATGGGCGTTGGCGCGGAAGGCTTCCGCGCGGCTTTGGCGGCATTTCGTGCCGCGCTCGGCGCAGATGGCGTCCTGGACGGTGACGAGGATCGCACCGCCTATCTCGATCCCTATGCCTTCGGTGACGGGCTGGATCACGAATCCTCCGCGATCCTTGCCCCGGCAGAAGTGGCCGAAGTGCAGGAAGTGGTGCGCATCGCCAATCGCTTCGGCATTCCGCTCTGGCCGGTCAGCCGGGGGAAGAACTTCGGCTATGGCTCGGCAGCGCCCGTGCGCCGGGGTGACGTGATCCTCGATCTCAGCCGCATGAACCGCGTGCTGGAAGTGGACGCGCAGCAGGCCAATTGCCTGATCGAACCGGGGGTGAGCTTCTTCGACCTGTTCGATCACCTTTGGGCCAACAACATCCCGCTATGGATGTCGGTGCCCGGCAATAGCTGGGGCAGCGTGCTGGGGAACGCACTGGATCGCGGGATCGGCTACACGCCGCTGGGCGACAATTGCGAGGCCTTGTGCGGTCTGGAAGTGGTGATGCCCGATGGCGAACTGGTCCGCACCGGCATGGGTGCCGTGGGCAAGGGCGCAACCTGGCGGAACTATAAATACGGCTATGGCCCCGGCTGGGACCAGATGTTCGCGCAGTCCAATTTCGGCATCGTCACCAAGGCGGGCCTGTGGCTGCAGCCCGAACCTGAAATGACTGCCTCGGTCGAGATCGCCTTTCCCAATTTCGACGATGCAGGCTGGGCCATCGACATTCTGGCCGATCTGCGCCGCCGCGAAATCATCCAGCACAATGTCGTCTTCGGCAGCCCGGTCCGCGCTGCTTCCACGCTGACCCAGCGGGCGGAATGGTACGAAGGCGAAGGCGCCCTGCCTGAAGAGGCAGAGCGGGCGATCATGGAGAAATACGGCCTTGGCTGGTGGAACGCCAAGATCAGCTTCTTCGGCCCGGCCTATCAGGTCGAAGGCAATATGCGCCAGATGCGCGAATTGTTCGAACCGAAGCTGGGCAAGGAACTGAAGTTCCGCACCTGGCATCAGGGCGAACCCTATGAGAATTCCGCGCGCGGCGTGCCGTCCACCCTGGGGCTGCAATCGGTCAACTGGTATGGCGGGCGCGGCGGGCATCTCAGCTTCGCGCCGGTCATGCCGCAGGATGGCGCTCGCGTGCTGGACTATGCCAAGCGGGTGAAGCGCATCTATCGCGAGATCGGGCAGGATTATTATTCCACCTTCACCATCGGGCGGCGGCACATCAACAATGTCAGCCTGATCCTCTACGATCGGGACGATCCGGCCAGCACCGGGCGGGCGAACGATCTGTTCGGGCGGCTTGTCGTGGAAGCGGCGAAGGACGGTTACACCGAATATCGCGGCCATATCGATTATATGGACACTATCGCGAAGACCTATGACTTCAACGACCACGCGCTGAACCGGCTGAACAACAAGGTGAAGGCCGCGCTCGATCCCAACAACATCATCGCCCCCGGGCGCAACGGCATCGGGGGAACGAAGTGATGAAGAACGACCGCAAGTTCCTGGCCCTTGCCGCCATGGCCCTGATCGCGGCCTGCTCGGCCAAATCGGATGCCGGGGAGGAAAAGCCCAGGCCCGCCCTGCCTTCGCAGATCGAGGCCGTGACTTTCGGCCAGAAATCCGCCGATCCGGGTGAACGCCTCTATGGCAAGGAATGTGCCTTCTGCCATGTGGGCCGGAACACCGGCACGATCATGCTGCAGAAGCGCCTGCCGGAAGACGTGCCTGCCCAGCTTCACCAGCGCACGGATCTGAGCGCGGATTATGTGAAGGCCGTGGTGCGGAACGGGCTGATGAACATGCCCGTTTTCTCCCGCGCGGAACTGAGCGATGCGGAGCTGGAGCAGATCGCCGCCTATCTGGCGAAGGACAAGAGCAAGTGAGGCGGCGCGAGGTTCTGGCCGGAGCGCTGGCCGCGCCTGCCGCACTCGGTCTGGGTTTTGGCGGAACATTGGCATGGGCGGCGGAGCCTGTGCTGCTGCTCTATAATGGCCGGATGCCGCGCGCTGCACGGGCGGCGAAGCTGGCGACGGCGGGCGGGGTGCAAGCCCGCGCGACCGGCGGTGAGATTGCCGCCCTGCTGCTGCGTGAACGGCTGTTTGCCGATGCCCGGCCGGTGTTGGGGATTACTGGCCATTCCGAATATCTGCTCGCCGCCGACATCGCCCGGATGGGCGGGCGGCGGGTCGTTCCGCTGATGCAGCTTGGGCGGCAGGATCGCTGGCTTGGCAGCGCGACGGAAGAGCAATGGCGGCCGTTGCTGGCCGGATTGACGGGTGGGAAGGGCGCGCAGAGCGCCGAGACTGCCTTTGCCTGGGTGGCCCTGCCGGCCCGCAATTCCTGAGAGTGAGGCTGGCGTGAGCAACGCGGAATTCGATTACATCGTCGTGGGCGCGGGCAGCGCGGGGGCAGTCGTTGCCAGCAGGCTGAGCGAAGACCCCACCTGCACTGTGCTGCTGCTGGAAGCGGGCGGGGAAGCGAGCCATCCCTATATCCGCATGCCGCTGGGCTTCCTGCAGGCGCTGCGCAATCCGCGCTTCACCTGGCAATTCGCTTCCGAGCCGGAGCCGCATCTGGATGGCCGTGTGTTCCCCCTGCCGCGCGGGCGGGTGCTGGGCGGATCGTCCTCGATCAACGGGACGGTGCATTTCCGCGGGCATCCGAAGGATTTCGACGATTGGGCGCAGCTGGGCTGCACCGGCTGGGATTATGAATCCGTCCTGCCCTATTTCAAGCGGTCAGAGGATTTCTGGCAGGGCGCCAGTAATCGGCGCGGGGAGGGCGGACCGATTGCGGTGCGCGCGGTCGACAATAGCCGCCTGATGGGCAAGGAATTGCGCAAGGCCGCCGCATCCATGGGGATCGCCTATGTCGGCGATTACGATGGCGAGACGAATGAAGGCCTGGCCGATGTCCACGTTGCCCTGAAAGACGGCAGCCGTTGCGGCAGTGCGCGCGCCTATCTGGAGCCGATCCGCTCTTCACGGCGCAATTTGACGGTGTGGACCGACAGTCTGGCCGCGAAGCTGGATATTGCCGATGGCCGGGCGCGCGCGGTGGAGTTCGAACGCAACGGGCAGCGCATGAAAGTGACGGCCCGGCGCGAGATCGTGCTGAGCGGCGGCACCTATAATTCGCCGCAACTGCTGATGCTGTCGGGCATCGGCGATGCGGAGGAACTACGCGGGCTGGGGATCGATCCGGTCCATCACCTGCCGGGCGTGGGGCGCAACCTGCAGGAGCATCCGCGCGTGGCCAATCAATACGATGCGCGGCTCAATCACAGTTTCGCGCAGGAATTGCGCTTCGACCGGGCGACCATGTCCTTCCTCAACTGGTATTTCCGGGGGAAGGGCACTTTCACTAACCAGATCGCGGCGGGTTGTCTCTTGCTGCGCAGCCGTGACGGGCTGGACCGGCCGGATATCCAGATCATGGTCAGCCCGGTGCGAGTGGATGCGAATATCTGGTTTCCCGGCATTCGCAAGGCGAAGCAGGATTGCTTCTACAGCTCGGTCTGCCTGCTGCGCCCGCGCAGCCGGGGCCAAGTGAAATTGCGCGATGCCGATTTCCGCTCCAACCCCAAGATCCATCTCAATATGCTGGACGATGCGGATGACTGGCGCCGCCTGAAGGACGGGCTGGCCCTGTCCCGCAAGCTCTTCGCGCAGGAACCGCTCGCGGCCCATGTGCTGGAAGAAACGATCCCCGGCCCGCGCGGCACGATGGAAGAACAGATCGACGCCATGCGCGCGGAACTGCTCGGCGTGGTGCACCACCCGGTGGGCACCTGTGCGATGGGCATGGGCGCAGAAGCAGTGGTGGACCCGGAACTGCGCGTGCGCGGCATTCAGGGCCTGCGCGTGATCGATGCTTCGGTGATGCCGCTGCTGGTCGGCGCCAACACAAATGCCGCTGCCGTGATGATCGGCGAGAAGGGCGCGGACATGATCCGCGCCGCCGCCCGCAACTGAAAGGGATTTACAGATGACCGACATGGCGCGTGAAGCTGCCTTCCGTTCCGCGCGCGAATGGATCGCGGGTGTGGGCGGGCACATTATCGGCGGGGAAACGAAGGCGATTACGGGCGCGGCGGTGGAGGTTCTGAACCCTGCCGACGAAACCGTGCTGGGCCGCGTGGCCGAGGGCACGGTAGAGGACGTTGAGGCTGCCGTCAGTGCCGCCAGGGCCTGTTTCGGTTCCCGTGAGTGGCGCGAGATGCTGCCTGCCCGGCGCGAGGAATTGCTGCTGCGCTTTGCCGCGCTGGTGGAGGAAAACTCCGCCCAACTGGCCGCGATCGAAACGCTGGACAATGGCGTGCCATGGCCCATGGCGCTGATGATGGCAGGCAAGGGCGGGCCTTCCGCGATCCGCTATAATGCGGGCTGGGTCCGCCGTTTGGGCGGGGAAACGGCAGAGCCTTCCGTGCCGGGCCGCTGGCATGCCTATACGGTGAACGAGCCTTTGGGTGTGGCCGGGCTGATCGTGCCGTGGAATGCACCGCTGGCCATTGCCTGCAACAAGGTTTCCGCCGCGCTGGCGGCCGGCTGTACCGCCGTGCTCAAGCCTGCTGAACTGGCGCCTTTCAGCTGCATCCGCCTGATCGAACTGGCCCATGAGGCAGGCTTCCCCGCCGGGGCGATCAATCTGGTGAACGGCACTGGCCAGTCCGCCGGGGCCGCGCTGGCCGCCCATCCCGGCGTAGACAAGATTTCCTTCACCGGATCGACCATGACCGGCAAGGCGATCATGCGGCAGGCGGCCGAAAGAGTAACGCGTATCTCGCTGGAACTGGGCGGGAAATCCCCCGTGGTGGTGTTCGACGATGCCGATCTGGCCCGTGCCGTTCCCGGTGTTGCCATGGGCATCTTCGCCAATAGCGGGCAGGTCTGCGCGGCTGGATCGCGCCTGTTCCTGCACGATGCGATCTATGACCGCTTCATGGAGCAGCTCTGCGCCTTTGCGGCAAGGCTGACCCTCGGCCCCGGCGAGCAGGAGGGCAGCGCGCTCGGCCCGCTGATTTCTGCCGCCCAGCGCGACAAGGTGGAAGGTTACGTAACCGGCGCGGTGGAAGCAGGCGCCCGCCTGGCCTTTCGCGGAGAAGTTCCCGGCGGGCCGGGTTATTTCGTGCCGCCGACGATCCTCGACCGCGTTACGCCCGATATGCGCGCCGTACGGGAGGAGATCTTCGGGCCGGTGCTGTGCGTCCAGCGCTTCTCGGATGACGAGGAACTGGAGGCGCTGGCCGCCCGCGCCAATGACAGCGAATACGGCCTGTCCGCCTATGCCTGGACGACCGATCTGGAACGGGCGCAGTCCATGGCTCGCCTGCTTCGCGCAGGATCGGTGAAGATCAATGGCTCCGGCATGGAATTCACGCTGCCCTTCGGCGGTTTCGGTCAGTCGGGCCTCGGCCGCGAGAACGGCCGCCACGGCGTGCTGGCCTTTACCGAAACCAAGTCGGTGATGCTGGGCTACTGATCGCCCTCAAAGGAAACCCCCTGCGGCGGGACCGCAGGGGGCTGGAGAGGACCGTTAATTGAAGTGGCCTCAGGCCGCTTCGAGCGCGGGGACGTCCATCGCATTGGCCCAGTTGCCATGCAGGCCGAAGCGCAGGCGCACGGGAATGTCGATCGTGGCGATCGGGCCTTGTTCGATATTGGTGGCTTCGAACAGCAGCAATTCGCTGCCGCGTTCTTCAAGCCTGTTGCAGACCATCACGATCCAGCCATCGCCCTCGGCAGCATCCGGCGTGCGCGGGATGAAGCAGGGTTCCTGGATGCTGGAAACGGGGCCGCACCACCATTTCTGTTCCTTGCCGGTTTCATGGTCCACCATGCCCAGCGTGTTCATTACCCAGCCGCCGGCGCTGCCGCCCTTGAGTTCTACCGGCTGCGAGGGGTCGATCACGACCAGCCAGCCATAGCGGTAGTTCTGCCCGCAATAGCGGTCGTCATAGCGCGGGAATTCGCCGATCATGTCTGAGAGGCGCTGTGACTGATATTCCTCGGTATTCTGGGCCATGTCGACGGTCCAGCGAGTGAGGTAAGTCGCGCCGGCCACCGGATCGAACGGGGCATCGTTAATGTCGGGGAAGAACGGCATCATGTTGTTGGCGGCTACCGGCAGGTCGAGGTGGATCTTCGTCCCGTCCTGGAAGGCATTCATCACATGGGCAGTGAAGCAGCTTGCCCCCTTGAACCAGCGGATGTCTTCGGCGGTCGTTCCGGCCTTGCGCGGCACCACGGCCAGATAGCTGGGCAGGGATGTGTCGAAGCCGAAATGCGGCTTGCCTGCCTTCAGGCGATCCCAGCTGCTGGTCATCCCCATCACGGTGAACAGCGCATAATCCGGCGTGATCGCGAAATCATGCATCATGCAATAATAGGGCGTTTCGAACCAGATATCGAACAGCAGGTTCCCGTCCGTGTCGATCTCGTAATAGGTCATGTCACGGGTCAGCACGCCCTTGGAGGCATATCCGAAGCTGCACAGATTGCCGGTGGCCGGATCGGTCTTGGGATGGGCGGAAAAGGTCTCGCCCGTCATCTTGCCGTCGAAATCGGTGTAGCCGAAGGTTTCGAGCGAAGCCGGGTCCATCAGCAGGGCGGGGGAATCTTCCTTCAGCGCATAAAGGCGCCCGCCATGGATATAGGCATTGGTGTTCGCCGTGCCACGAATCTTGCCCTTCACTTCTTCATCGTCGGTCAGCGGGTTGCGATAGGCGCCGAACACGGCGCGCCCGGCGGCGTTTTCCAGCTTCCACTTGTCGGTCTTGGCCCAGCGCTGCCGGTAATCGACCTTCCCGTCCTTGAAGCGGAACATGGAGATCATGCCGTCGCCATTGAAGGCGATGTCATTGCCCAGCTTGGGCGGGAATTGGTGTTCGGGCTGCACGCGATAAAACGCGCCGTCGAGTTCCGGCGGAATCGTTCCGCGCACGTTGAGATCCTGCACATCGGCTTCGACTCGCGACGGCTTGTTGAAGCCCGTGAATGCCGGAACGTCTGGGAAACTGGTCACACATCCTCCTAGATTGTTCTAATTGACAGAACATCATTCTATTAATGAAAAATGGATTTGTCCAGCATTCGTTGGGCCTTCCGGGCCGTGCGGGAAGGGGCGGCGGGCGGACATCGCAACACGGATTTGACAAAGGGCAGAATCATCGCCTAAACGGAAAAAGAATGAGGTTCTGCTAGAGAGAACGACTGACTTGAAAGTCGGCGTTATTCGGGAGAAAAGTGATGCGAATGTGCGATCTTCGTTTGAAACTGCTTGCCGGAGTCGGGGTTGCTGCCCTGCTTCCCGTTCCTGCGTTTGCGCAGGATGCGGGGGCACAGGACGCCGAGAATACCCATGAAATCATCGTGACCGCGCAGTTCCGCGAGGCGAGCGCGCAGGACACGGCGATCTCGCTGGAAGTGCTTTCGGCTGACGATCTGGCCAAGGCAGGCGTTACGCAGCTTACCGATCTCAACCGCGTCGCGCCCGGCGTGCAGGTCAGCCAGGGCGGTACGGCGCTGCAGATCTTCATTCGCGGCGCGGGCGATTTCTCGACCACGTCCTATAACGATGCGGCCGTCGCGCAGAGCTTCGATGGCGTGTTCTCGGCCCGCACCCAGTGGGTTGCTGGCACCTTCTTCGATCTGGAACGTGTGGAAGTGCTCAAGGGGCCGCAGGGCACCCTGTATGGCCGCAACTCCACTGGCGGCGTGCTGAACATCCTGCCGGTGCAGCCCCAGCTTGGCGAAACCTCTGGCTATGTGATGGCCGGCCTCCAGAACTATGACGGCTTCCTGGCCGAAGGCGCCGTGAACGTGCCGATCGGCGACAAGGCTGCTGTGCGCCTGGCCTATCAGGGTTCCTGGCGCGACGGTTACATCAGCGACGGCACCGATGACGACAAGCACCAGTCGGTCCGCGCGCAGATCAAGTATGAGCCGACGCCCGACGTCACGCTGCGTCTGGCCGGTAATTACCAGCATCTCGGTGGCCGTGGCCATGGGCAGGTTATCTATGCCGAAACCGCGCCGAACGGCCCGGGGATCACCAATCCGCAGCCGATCATGCCGGACGATCGCTGGACCTCGATCAATGACAGCTTCAACGATCTGACCAGCCAGCTCGTGGCGCCTCCGGGGCCTGCCCTGATCGACACCAGCAAGGTGCAGCAGGACATCGACGCCTGGGGCATCAGTGGCCATCTCGACTGGGATCTTGGCCCGGCGACCCTGACGATCATCCCCGCCTATCAGCGCGTGGTGAACGACAGCCAGTCCTACCCGGCGCTGAGCTACAATTCGATCAACCCCTATACCGGTGAGCCGACGACCTCCGATGCCCAGACGCTGGAAGTGCGCCTTGGCAATTCGGACGGAGCGCTCACCTGGGTGCTGGGCGGCTATTTCTTCAACGAGGATCAGGACAGCCTGAACGAAGTCTCGCTCGGCCTTGCCAGCGACACGGCCTTCGTGGCGGACCTCAACACTCGCGCTTACGCGGCCTTCGGTGAAGCGACCTATTCGCTGAGCGACAGCTTCCGCCTGACGGCGGGCCTGCGCTACACGGATGAGACCAAGACGGTCGACGCGCACCGCTATGCCAAGAAGGGCAGCCTTGCCTGTATGGCTGGGGGCACTGGCCCCGGTGACAGCTGCGAACTGCTCACTTCCGGCGGCACCTGGGTGCAGGGGACCTATTCGGCCGACCGCCTGAACTACAAGCTGGGCTTCGAATTCGACGCCGGGCAGGACAATCTGCTTTACGCCAACGTCACCAGCGGCTTCAAATCGGGCGGGCAGGCCAATGCCGACCTCGATCCCTACAAGCCGGAAGACGTGACGGCCTTTGCCGTGGGGTCGAAGAACCAGTTCCTCGGCCGCACGATCACCTTCAACGTCGAAGGCTTCTATTACGAATATAAGGACCGTCAGGAAAACTTCGCCTCGCTCGACCGTGGCGGCGCGCAGGTTTCCTCGCTGTTCAACGCGGGCAAGGCGATTGCCAAGGGCGCCAGCGTCGAATTTTCGTGGGATCCTTCGCCCAATGACTCGTTCCGCGTCGGCGCCGAATATGTCGACAGCGAGTACAAGGACTTCACCTACTACAATTACAAGACGTCCAACCCCGATGCGCGCACGGCCTGCGCCGTTTCGGCAGTGCCCAACGGCAATGCGCAGATCGGCTATTGGCAGATCGACTGCAACGGCTTCCAGCTGCCGCGCACGCCCGAATGGTCCGGTTCGGTCAGCTATGACCATACTTTCGATCTGGCCAATGGCGCCACGATCGACTTCTCGCCCAACATGACCTTCGCCAGTTCGCGCTGGCTGTCGGCCGAATTCGTCGAGAATGCGCGGGCCAAGGGCTATGCCGTGTTCAATGCCAGCCTGACTTATCGCACGGCTGACGAGAACCTCTCGATCCAGGCGTTCATCCGCAACATCACCAATGAGGCGGTCTACACAGGTTCGCAGCAGGCACCGTTCATCGCCAACTATACCGGCCTCGATATCCAGCCGCCGCGCACTTACGGCGTGCGCGTCCGGTACGGCTTCTAAGGTTCCTCCCGCGGGCGGCGGGAGGGACGGGGTGCAAGCATACCGGTTTCTTCCGTCGCCCAAGGGCGAAGCATAAGTATCAAGTCGAACGATATTCTATTCAACAGAACAACGGGTTTCATATGCGCTTGGCACGATACGATGGGGGCAAGATAGGGCTGGTCGTGGATGGCGGCGTCATCGACGTTTCCGACATTGCCGGGGCAGCCACCGATGGATCGGCGCCGCAATGGCCCGATACGGCACCGCTGCGCCTGATCCGCGATTTCGAAAAGCTTCGGCCTGCGCTCGAAGCTGCCATGCGTGAGCGGGCGCCGGTGCCTCTGGACAGCGTCCGGCTGGAAACGCCGGTTCCCTGGCCGAACAAGGTCATTGCCTATCCGGTGAACTACCACGCCCATGGCAAGGAAATGGGCGCCAATTACCGCGCCAAGAACCAGGGCTTCTTCCTGAAGCCCAGCTCCTCGGTCAGCGGGCCGAACGATCCGGTGGAACTGCCGAACGTGCCGGGCCGCGAAGTCCACCACGAGGCGGAACTGGGCATCATCATCGGCAAGGAATGCCGCGACCTGCCGCGCGAGCGCTGGCACGAGGCGGTGTTCGGCTATGCCTGCCTGCTCGACATGGTTGTGCGCGGGCGGGAAGAACGGGTGTTCCGCAAGGCCTACGACACCTTCTGCCCGGTCGGCCCGTGGGTCGTGACCGCCGACGAAGTCGAGCATCCCGACGCGCTGTCGATGAAGCTGTGGGTGAACGGCGAACTGCGCCAGGCGGCCAATACGCGCGATCTGGTGCTGGATATTCCCGGCATGATCGCGACGGCCTCTGCCGTCATGACGCTCTATCCGGGTGACATCATTGCCACCGGCACGCCCGAAGGCGTCGGCCCGGTGCAGGATGGCGACACGATCCGCATCGTGATCGAAGGCGTGGGCGAGATGAACGTGCCGGTGGTGCAGGGCAATCGCGGCATGACCGAAGTTTTCGCCGAACCCTATGTGCCGCCGATCGTCAAGCAGGAGCTTACCGCGAAATGAGCGCTGCGGCCGCCGATCTGGAGGCGCTCTACGCCTCGTTCTCCAATCTCAATATGGAGGGTGGCTGGCATCGCAAGGTGCCCGCCCTGTGGCCGGAGCCGCGCGCCAATTTCGTGCCCCATATTTGGCATTACGCCGATGTCCGCCCGATCCTCGACCGGGCGGGCGAACTGGTCGACACCGAATTTGCCGAACGCCGCAACCTGACCATGTTCAACCCGGTGGAAGGGAACATCTATTCCACCGTGCGGACCCTGGTGGCGGCTTATCAGATGGTGAAGCCAGGCGAAGTCGCTCGTGCGCATCGCCACACGCCCAACGCCTTGCGCCTGATCCTGGAAGGACGCGGCACCTATACGGTGGTGAACGGCAAACAGGTGGAAATGCGGCCCGGCGACGTGCTGCTTACGCCGAACTGGGCGTGGCACTCGCACGAGAATCTGGGCAGCGAAAATTGCTACTGGATGGACTTCCTCGATGTGCCGCTGGTGCACCTGCTCGAACCGATGTTCTATCAGCCCCATCCCGATGGGGTGGAGCCGGCGCCCGAACGGGTTGAGAGCGCGCCGATTGCCTTCCGCGCCGAAGACATAGACCGCGATCTCGCTGCCGCTGCACCCGATCCCGCGCAGGGCGGGTTGATGGCCATCACGCTCGGCCCGGTGGAACTGGATTCCATCGCGCTGGACGTGATCGCGCTCGATCCCGGCCAGACAGGCGGCGAAGTCCGCGAAACCAGCAATGCGATCTATGCCGTGATGGCCGGTGAAGGCGCGGTGGACATCGACGGCCAGCGCATGGCCTGGGCCTTCGGCGATACTGTCGCGGTGCCTGCTTGGCGCGCCCATTCGCTGTCGGCGGGGCCGAAGGGGGCAAAGCTCCTGAAGGTTTCCGACCGGCCACTGATGAAAAAGCTCGGGTGGTACCGCCATGCCGGTGCCGGTGAAGCGGCATGACCGCCTCCGCTTCGCCTCTGCCTCGCCCCCCACACAAGTCTGGAGTTATTTATGGCCGATAAGCCTCGCATCACAATCGCCGGCGGCGGAATTGGCGGCATGGCTGCCGCCCTCTCGCTGCTGCGGCGCGGCTATCCCGTGCAGGTTTTCGAACAGGCGCCCGAACTCGGTGAAGTCGGTGCCGGGGTGCAGATCAGCCCTAACGGCTCGCGCGCGCTGGACTCGCTCGGCGTGTTCGAAACGCTGCGTGCGCAATCCTGCGCGCCCAAGCGCAAGGAATTCCGCCTGTGGAACACGGGCCGCGCCTGGCCGATGTTCGACCTGGGGCCGCAGGCTATCGAGAAATACGGCTATCCCTATCTCACCGTCTTCCGGCCTGACCTGCTGGGCACGCTCTTCGATGCCGTGCGGGCAATCGATCCCGATGCCGTGCAGCTTGGCTGCGAAGTGGCCGGTGCCGAAGCGGATGACGACAAGGCCGTGCTGACCCTGAAGGATGGGCGCCGGATCGAAAGCGACGTGCTGATTGGCGCAGACGGGGTGAAGTCTACCGTGCGCAAGAGCCTGTTCGGAGACGATCACACCGAATTTACCGGCATGATCGCTTGGCGCGCCGTGATCCCGATGGACCGCTTGCCTGAGCGGTTCCACGAAATGGTCGGCTGGACCTGGATCGGGCCGGGCGGCCATCTGGTGAATTACCCGCTGCGCGGCGGCAAGCTGATGAACATGATCGGCACGATCGAGCGTAACGATTGGCAGGTGGAATCCTGGTATGCCGAAGGTTCCATCGAGGAATGCGCCAATGATTTTGCGGGCTGGCACGAGGATGTGCAGACACTGATCCATGCCGCGCCCAAGGTGCTCAAATGGGCCTTTATGGAACGCCCGCCGCGCCAGATCTGGAGCAAAGGCCGCGCCAGCCTGCTGGGCGATGCCTGCCATGCCACGCTGCCGTTCCTGGCGCAGGGCGCGGTGATGTCGATCGAGGATGGCGTCGTGCTCGGCCGCTGCCTCGATAAATATGCCGATCCGGTGGAAGCGCTCAAGAAATACGAGCAGGCGCGGGTGGAACGCACCAGCAAGATGGTGCGCGGGGCCAAGGACAACACGGCTCGCTTCCATGAATCCGCCCTCAAGACCGAGGAGGGTGCCGTCACCTATATGGAAAACGAATGGAGCCGCGATCCGATCAACGATCGCTATGACTGGCTCTATCGCTATGACGTGGAGACGGCCGAGATATGAGCGCCGCGCCGTCGCCCGCACGGCAGTTGGAAGGCGTCCGGGTTCTCGACCTCACCAATATCCTGTCCGGCCCCTATGCCGCCTTCCAACTGGCCTTGCTGGGGGCGGAAGTCATCAAGGTGGAGCGGCCGGACGGGGGCGATCTGGCCCGTAAGCTGGGCGCCGATCCTGCGCTGAACGAACAGATGATGGGCACTTCCTTCCTCGCCCAGAATGCGGGGAAGAAGTCCGTCACGCTGGATTTGAAGAAGCCGGAAGGGCGCGCGCTGTTCCGCAAGCTCGCCGCCACGGCTGATGTGCTGATCGAGAATTTCCGGCCCGGTGTGATGGACCGGCTGGGTCTGGGATACGAGACTCTGGCTGCGGATAATCCGGGCCTGATCTATTGCGCCATTTCCGGCTTCGGGCAGGAAGGCCCGCTCAGCGGCAATCCGGCCTATGACCAGATCATCCAGGGCTATTCCGGGGTGATGAGCATCACCGGCGATGCTGAATCCGCGCCTCTGCGGGTCGGCTATCCGCTGTGCGATACTCTGGGTGGGCTGATGGCGGCCTTTGCCATTTCCAGCGCGCTCTATGGGCGGGACCGGACGGGCAAGGGCGCCTTCATCGACGTGTCCATGCTCGATGCCACGCTTTCGGCCATGGGTTGGGCGGTCTCGAACTATCTGATCGCAGGGGTCGAGCCGCGGCCGCTGGGCAACCAGAACATGACTGCCGCCCCTTCGGGCGCCTTCACGGCCGCGGATGGCCAGATCAATGTCGCGGCCAACAAGCAGGAACAGTTCGAGGCTCTGTGCGAGGCGATGGGGCTGCCGGAACTGGTCGCTGATCCCCGCTTTGCCGAGCGCGAGGCACGCAAGCGCAACCGGGCCGAACTCAACGCCATTCTCAACGAAGTCTTCCTCACGCGGCCGGGTGCCGAGTGGGAGGAATTGCTGAACCGGGCAAATATTCCTGCCGGGCGGATTCTCACGATCCCCCAGATCCTCGATCATCCGCAGACCCGCCAGCGCGATTTCCTGCAGGAAACCGGCGGGATCAGAGTGGCGCGAAGCGGGTTCGTGATGGCGGATTCACGCCCCGAAGCGGCCTGCCCGCCGCCTCGCCTGGGCGAACACAGTGCTGAAATTCTCGGCTCACTGGGCGTTGACGAGGCGGAACTGGAACGTCTGCGGGATGCCGGTGTCGTCTGAAGATGAAACGGCCGGGCAGGGCGAGCCACCCGGCTGGCGGGCGGCTCCTGCCGGGGCGTCAGACGCCCCGGAACAGCCCGGGCTGTGCGCCGAGCATACGGGACAAGGTCACGATCTGCTCGGCAAGGATCGGCTTCAATCGCGCGACCGCAGGCTCGTCAAAGCGCGAGAGCGGGCCGGACAGGGTGATCACGCCTACAAGGTCATTGCCCTGGCCGAAGACCGGAGCCGCCAGCGCGGCCATTTCCGGCGTCACCGCGCCAAACGATCCGACGACCAGATCGTCCACCGTATAGGGGCCGCCTTTGTCCTCGAACTTGCGGAAGGCTTCGGCAGAGGCTCCCTTGTCCAGCGGGCGACGGTCGCCCAGGCGGATCGTGTAGTCGCGAATGGTCTGGTTGCCGTCCACGCGGAACAGGCACATCTGCATTTCGGCATGGCGGATGAAGAAGCTGGCGCCTTCGCCCGTTTCGGCCACCAGCCGTTCCAGCGTGGGATGCACGAACTGCCGCAGGTCGAAGGAATCCTGGTAGATGCTGGCCAGTTCCAGCAGGCCGGGGCCAAGTTGATAGCTGCCGTCGGCGCGCTGCACCACGAAGTAGGATTTCTCCAGCGATCCGAGCAGGCGCAGGATCGTGCTCTTGTAGAGCCCCGTCACGCGCGAGATTTCGGCCAGCGTCATGACCGGACGCTGATGTGTGAACGCCTGCATGATCGCAAACGCCCGATCGACTGCGGCCACGCCGCCCTTGGAATTCATACCAACCCCTCTCTTACGTCCCAATTCGAACCCGCGTTCTACATAGCGGAACGTTAGTGCCCCTTGTCAACAAGGCATTGCAGTAAAATGGTACAAATGACCCAACTCCCCGATCGCGTCTTCATCAAGGAAGAAGGCCCCCGCGAAGGTTTCCAGATCGAAGGCGGCGATATCGCCACGGCGCGCAAGATCGAATTGATCGATGCCCTGTCGCAGACCGGGCTCCGTCATATCCAGATCGTGTCCTTCGTAAACCCCTCTCTGGTCCCGGGCATGGCCGATGCCGAACAGGTCGTCGCCGGTTTCACGCCGCAGCCGGATGTTGCCTATGCTGGCTTGTGGCTCAACGCAAAGGGGCTGGAACGCGCTATCGCCACCGGGCGGCTGGTGCTGGACGGCAAGCTGACGCTCTATGCCTCCGATGCCTTCCTGAAGCGCAACCAGAACCGCACGCCGGATCAGCAACTGGCGGCACAGCCGGAACTGATCCGCATGTATCGCGATCACGGCATTCCGGTGCGCACCGGATTCGTCACAGCTGCCTTCGGCTGCAATTTCGCCGGGGATGTGGCGCCGGAACGCGTGGTGGAACTGGTCGGCCAGTTGCTCGCCATCGCGGCCGCAGAAGGCGAGGCGCTGGAGATCGTCGGGCTGGGTGACACCATGGCCTGGGCCACGCCGGAGCGTATCCGCCGCGTGGTGGGCATGGTGCGCGATGCCTATCCCCAGCTCGAATTGTCGCTCCACCTCCACGATACGCGCGGGCTGGGCCTCGCCAATGCCTATGCGGGCCTGCAGATGGGCGTGCGCCATTTCGACGCTGCCGTTGCCGGGCTGGGGGGCTGCCCCTTTGCGGCGCATAAGGGCGCGGCGGGGAATATCTGCACGGAGGATTTCGTGTTGATGTGCGAGGAAATGGGCGTTGCCACCGGGGTCGATCTGGAAAAGCTGATCGAATGTGCCCTGCTGGCGGAAGACATCGTCGGCCACCCATTGCCCGGCAAGGTGAAGCAGGGCGGCACGCTGGCCCGTCTGCGCAGCAGGATCGCGGGCTGAGCTGGACCATGACGGATCAGCTCCTGACGGCTTGGGACAGGCTGGACGGCCCCATGCGGCAGCGGCTGGTGGGCTTGCCGCGCTCGCTGCGCCTGCTGCTGGAAAATGCGCTGGGCCACGGGGCCGATCCTGCAATTGCGGAAGGCTTCGCCAAATGGCTGGACGGCAGGCGGGACGGGCTGACCGTTCCCTTCGCCCCGACGCGTATCCTGATGCAGGATACGGCAGGCGTCGCCGCTTTGGTCGATCTCGCGGCCCTGCGGGACAAGGCGGCGCAGGTGGGCAGGCAGATCGATCCCGCAGTGCCAATCGATCTGGTGATCGATCATTCGGTGAAGGTCGATTTCAGCGGGGTTGCGGATGCGGCCGAACGCAACATCGCGCTGGAGTTCGAACGAAATGTCGAACGCTACGGCTTCTTCAAATGGGCCGAGGGCGCTTTCGCATCGCTGCGGGTGGTGCCGCCGGGCAATGGCATTTGCCACCAGATCAATCTTGAGCGCCTTTCGGCCATTGCCCGCCCGGCGGGGGATGGCAGCGGCCTTATCCTGCCCGAAGTGGTGATCGGCACCGATAGCCACACTACCATGATCAATGCGCTGGGCATTCTGGGCTGGGGCGTTGGCGGGATCGAGGCTGAAGTCGCGGCTCTGGGCCAGATTTCCGACATTCCGATCCCCCCGGTGACGCAGGTCGTACTGGCCGGGGCGCTCGCACCGGGCGTGAGCGCGACCGATGCCGCCCTGAGCCTTACGGCGTTTCTGCGCGGGCAAGGCGTGGTCGATCAGGTGATCGAGTTCACTGGCCCCGGCGCGACCAGCCTTAGCCTGCCGGACCGGGCCGCGATCGCCAATATGTGCCCCGAATATGGGGCGACTGCCGGGCTGTTCGCAGTGGATGGCGAGACTCTGCGCTATTTGCGGTCCATGGGCCGCAGCGAGGAGGAACTGGCGCTCTACGAGGCCTATGCAAGGCGGAGCGGGCTTTGGGCGCAGGACGGCCAGGAACGCCGCTACAGTCGCACTCTGAGTTACGACTTGGGCAGCGTGGTGCCAGTGATGGCGGGGCCTGCCCGCCCGCAGGATGTCCTGCCGCTGGATCAGGTTCCGGCAAGCTTGCTCGCGCGCGAAGGGGTGGAAGGCAGTGGGGATGGCGCAGTGTTCATTGCCGCGATCACCAGTTGCACGAATACCGCCAATCCTCTGCTGATGCTGGAAGCGGGGCTTGTTGCTCGTAATGCCGTGGAACTGGGGCTGCGTCCTCCGGCATGGGTCAAGGCCAGCCTGGCCCCCGGATCGCGCGCCATGGCAGATCTGCTGATCCGCGCCGGGCTGATGCCCTATCTGGAACAGATCGGTTTTTCGGTGGTCGGCTTCGGCTGCACAACCTGTGTCGGCAATTCCGGCGCGCTGACGGCGACGGCTGACGCCATGCTGGAGGCCGATCCGCGCTTTGTCGGTGCGGCTGTGCTTTCCGGCAATCGCAATTTCCCCAACCGGATACATTCGCGCCTCCGGGCAAATTACCTCGCTTCTCCACCGCTGGTGGTGGCTGCCGCGCTGGCGGGCAGCGTGGCCGTCGATCTGGAGGCCGCATCGTTCGGTTCCGATCGTGAGAGCAAGGCTGTGCGCCTGAGCGATATTCTGCCCGCACCGGGCGAGGCGCGCAGGCTGCTGGCGCAACTTGAGATCGAGAGCCAGCCCGCGATCCCGCTCGGCAACGAGCGATGGGACGGTCTTTCCGCGCCGGAAGGAGGACTGTTCCCGTGGGATGCCGGATCGCTTCTGATCCGGCGCCCGCCTTTCTTCGACACTCAGGAAGAACAGCCCGCCCCGAAAATTCGCGAGGCTGCGGTGCTGCTCTGGCTGGGGGACAGCATTACTACCGATCACATTTCGCCCATCGGGGCGATTTCTGCCGGATCACCCTCGGCCGAATGGTTGCGTGCCAATGGTTGGCAGCGCTCGGATTTCGGCGGCTATGGCGATTTCCGTGGCAATCACGAAGTGATGCTGCGCGGCACATTCGACAATCGCCGCCTGCTTAACCGCTTTGCATCCACGGAAGGCAATCGGGCACTGGATGCCGCCGGGCAAGAAACGAGCATTTTCGATGCGGCCATGTCGCACCGTGCCGAAGCGCGTCCGATGGTGATCTGGGCAGGCGAAGCCTATGGTTGCGGCTCGGCGCGGGACTGGGCGGCAAAGGGCACGGCGCTGCTGGGCGTGCGCGCCGTGATCGCGCGAAGTTTCGAACGGATTCATCGCAGCAACCTCATCGCCATGGGGGTACTGCCCATCCGGCTGGAGGACACGCGCGAGCCGGTGCTCGATCCTGCAAGCCGCGTGACGATCCACGGGCTGGATCAGGCAGACGTTCACGCGCCCTTATGGATCGAAGTCAGCGGTTCGGGTGGCGGGGAATTCACGGCCCTGGCCGAACTGGTCACTCCACAAGATGTCGCTGTCTACCGTGCAGGCGGAATCCCTCGGATGCTCGCCTCGGCGCTTCCGTCCAACTGACACCCTGGGTGGCGGGCCCCGCCGCAAAAGGGGGATAGTGCGACGAGGCCCTCGATCAGCCAAAGAAAAGGCTGACAGGACAACTCAGGCGCAGATGGCTGCTACCCGGTAGCTGTCCGACTTCGTGTGGAGATATGATAGTCCAGAGAAGACAAGCCATATTAGGTATCGCTGAAGCGAACGCGACCTGTCCTTTGGTGCATAATGGGGATTTCTGCTAAAGCCCGGCCTCGACGGCAAGGCGGATGGCATCTGCGCTGGTTTTCACGTCGAGCGCCTTGAGCAGGGCGGCCCTGTGCATCTTGACGGTGCGTTCGCTCAGGCCCAGCGCATAGGCGATCTGCTTGTTGAGTTGGCCTGCGGACATCATTTCAAGGATTTCCCGCTGGCGCCCGGTCAGCATGGCGATCTTGTTCTGCGCCTGACTGGAGCGGTCGGCGCTGGAAAGGCCTGAGGACAGGACCACTTCCATCTGCGACCCGAGAAAATACTCCAGTTCCCCCGCATCGTCGAAGATCGGCGCGACCATTACCGCGTTGCGAAAGCGGCTGCCGTCTTTCTTGTAGTTCAGGATTTCCACCATTACCGGTTGCTTGCGGCGAATGCCGTTGCGCAGCAGTTCGGTCAGTTCCGGCTCCGTCTCCGGCCCGCTTAGAAAGCGGCAGTTGCGGCCTACGATTTCCTCGCGCTCATAGCCGGTAAGCCTCACAAACGCGTCGTTGCAGGCAATGATTGGATTGTCGGGCTGACGCGGATCGCTGATGACTGCAGCGGTCGGGCTGGCTTCGATTATGTCGTGAATGGCCATGATCGGAAGTTAGCATTTCCCTTGCCGAGGGCAAGACTCTGCCCCTTCGGCCATGTTGGCTCGGGCACGCGTTCTTGGCAACGCAGATGAGCCCATGACTATTCCCAGCCCTCAGCCCACTTACCTCTCGGAACGCAAAGGTGCGCACTGGTGAGAGTGGGGATTATCGGGGCCGGAATTGCAGGTCTGTCCTGTGCAGAGATGCTCTCTCGGAACGGGCATGCAGTAAGCCTTTTTGACAAAGGTCGTGCGCCCGGCGGTCGAATGTCGTCCCGCCGGATGGAAACAGATTGCGGCAATGCCGTTTTCGATCACGGCGCCCAGTTTCTGGTGGCGCGTGATCCGGAGTTCATCAGGCAGATCGGCCAGTGGGAGGCCGCTGGCGTGGTCTGCCGCTGGAACGAAGCACGCGATGACGCGTGGGTCGGTGTGCCGGCAATGAATGCCATTCCCAAGCATATTGCCGCACAGCTCGATGTCATTGCAGGCACACATGTGCGCGGGATCGCTCGCAGTTCAGATGGTTGGCATATCGCCTTCGAGCAAGGACGGGCCGGCCCGTTCGATGCTCTTGTGATTGCTTTGCCCGCCGAGCAGGCTGCCCCGTTGCTGGGCCTCTATTGCCTAGACATGGCGCGCGTGGCGGTTTCCGCTCCTTCGACGCCCTGCTGGGCCGCCATGCTGACCTTTGCCCGGCCGGTGGAAGGCCCACCCGTGGTGACGAACAGCGGCATCGTCGCCTGGGCGGCGCGCAACAATTCCAAGCCGGGACGCTCAGGGGCAGAGGCGTGGACCCTTCATGCAACGCCCGAGTGGTCGCGGGAACATTTGGAACGCGATCCCGATTGGGCGGCGGCGGTATTGTCCCGCGCGTTTCTCGCCGCGTCGGGGACCTCGCAGCGGCCTGTCGCAGTCGTCGGCCATCGTTGGCGGTTTGCCTTGTCCGGCAACGCCGGGCGCGGCGCGATCTGGGATGGCGCATCCAGCCTCGGCGTTTGCGGGGATTGGCTGATCGGCCCCCGCGTGGAGGCGGCCTGGCTTTCCGGCCGCCGCCTTGCGGAGCAGATATTGTCCGGTGCGACCGGCGCTTCCTGCGATCAGCCGATGGCGCGCAGTTCAGGCATTGCCTGATCGAGCGACTTGCGGATGATCTCAACCAGATCGTCGATCTGCTGGTTCGTGATCGTAAGGGGCGGGCACATCACGATCGTATCGCGGATGCCGCGAACCATCAGGCCGTTGGCGATGCAGTGATCGCGCACGATCGGCCCGACCGTGCCTTCCTTGCCGCCGAAACGCTCATTCGTGCCCTTCTTGCTGACGATCTCAACTGCGCCGAGCAGACCGATGGAGCGGGCTTCGCCCACCAGCGGATGGTCTTCCAGCCGGGCCAGCGCCTCGGCCAGATATGGCCCGGTCTCGTCCCGCGTGCGGGCAACCAGCCCTTCGCGTTCGATGATGTCGATATTACGCAGGGCGACCGCGGCGGACACCGGATGGCCGGAATAGGTGAAGCCGTGAACGAAATCGCCGCCGGTCTTCAACACCTCCACAATGTCGCTGGATACGGCGGTGGCGCTGATCGGCAGGTAGCCTGACGATAGCCCCTTCGCCATCGGGACCAGATCGGGTGTGAAGCCCAAGGTCTGGTGGCCGAACCATTCGCCGGTACGACCGAAGCCGCAGATCACTTCATCCGCCACCAGCAGGATGCCGTATTTGCGGCAGATCGCGTCCACTTCCTGCCAATAGCCTTCGGGCGGGATCACCACGCCGCCCGCGCCCTGCACCGGCTCGCCGATGAAGGCCGCGACGTTTTCTGGTCCGACCTCAAGGATGCGTTCCTCGATCGCAGCGGCGCAGAGCTTGCCGAACTCGCGCTTGTCCATGCCGAAGCCTTCGCCGAACCAGTAGGGCTGGCGGACATGTTCGACGCCGGGGATCGGCAGATCGCCCTGTTCATGCATGAACTTCATGCCGCCAAGGCTCACCCCCGCCACGGTAGAGCCGTGATAGGCATTCCAGCGGCTGATAAAGATCTGGCGCTTCGGCTCGCCCTTCAACTTCCAGTAGTGGCGTACCATGCGGAAGACGGTGTCATTCGCTTCGGAGCCGGAGCTGTTGAAGAACACATGCTGCAGCTTGCCGCCGGTCAGACCGGCAATGCGGTGGGCCAGCAGCACGGTGGCAGGGGCGGCTGTCTTGAAGAAGGTATTGTAGAACGGCAGTTCGCGCATCTGTTCGGCAGCGACTTCCACCAGTTCCTCGCGCCCGTAACCGACATTGACGCACCACAGGCCAGCCATGCCGTCCAGAATGCGGTTGCCGTCGCCATCGTGGATGTAGCAGCCTTCCGCATGGGTCACGATGCGGCTGCCGCCGATGTCCTCGATCAGCTTGTAATCCTGCTGGGCAGGCAGATGGTGCGCCACGTCGAGGCGCTTGAGTTCGGCGATGTCGTAATTGCGGGGCATGTCGGTTCTCTCTCGGATAGAAGGGGGCTGGCCGTGCCTGTTACACGGATGCGTAACACCCCTTCAGGGTGAGAACCCGATCCGGGCGAGAAACCGATTGGTGCGCGTGATGGGCATCATTCCCCTCGCAACATCCTGCCGAGAAGGCGGAAGAAGGCCTGGCTGTCGGCATTGCCTTCAGGGTGCCATTCCGGGTGCCATTGTACCGCAAGTACCGGGGCGCTGCCAATCCGGGTGGAATAGGCCTCTACCAGACCGTCAGGCGCGGTGGCTTCTACGTTCAGCCCTTCTGCCAATCTACCAACGCCCTGAAAATGAACGGAATTAACCCTTATGTCCTGCTTGCCGAGCGCCTGTGCCAGCATTCCCCCATCGGCCAGATGGACAGGGTGCATATGGTCGAACATCGCGTTGAAGGGCGTTTCGTCGGGCGCGTGGTGGTGGAGAGAAGCACCTACGGTGGACACATCGCGCCTTAACGTGCCTCCAAGGGCGACATTGATCTCCTGAAAGCCGCGACAGATGCCGAAGACGGGCCTGCCCAGATCGGTCATGCGGCCGACCATGGAGAGTGCGATTTCGTCCCGGCCGGGATCGAAGGGGCCTTCACCGCCTTCGTCCTGATAGCGATGGCTTTCCACGTTGGAGGGGCTGCCCGTCAGCAGCACGCCATCGAGGCGCGAGGCGACTTCGCCTGCCGTCATCAGATCGGGCAGGGAGGGAATGATCAGCGCCGCCACATCGGCATATTTCATGGCCGCGCGAATATAGCGTTCGATCACGGTCTGGGCCGGTTCGATGCCCACCGTGCGCTGGCAGGCGATGACTCCGAGTACGGGGCGCGACATGGGATCAGTGCTTAATCATCACATGGCGCGTCGTCATGTAATGTTCGAGGCAATAGATCGACAGGTCCGAGCCATAGCCGGAACTCTTCACCCCACCATGCGGCATTTCCGTGGCGTTGACCGAATGGGTGTTGATCCACGTCACCCCATATTGGAGCTGCGCGGCGAATTGCGCTGCCTTGCCGACATTGGTGGTCCAGACGGACGAAGCGAGGCCATATTCGCAGTCATTCGCCCAATCGAGCGCCTGTGCATCTTCCGAGAAGCGGGTGACCGATACGACCGGGCCGAAGACTTCCTTCTGCACGATCTCATCCGTATGGCGCGCGCCTGCGATCAGGGTGGGGGCATAGAAGAAGCCCGGCCCTTCAGGCACGTAGCCGCCGGTGACGATCTCTGCCGGAGTATCCGCGGCAGCGCGGGCGACGAAGCCGTCCACACGGTCGCGCTGGCGGGCCGTGATCAGCGGGCCGAGCTGCGTGCCGGCCTCTGCCGGATCGCCCATCGGGATCGCCTCGATGGCTGCCTGCAACTCGGCCACCAGCCGGTCATGCACGGCGGCATGGGCATAGACGCGGCAGGCGGCGGTGCAGTCCTGCCCCGCGTTGTAATAGCCGCCTTCGGCAATGGCGCTGACAGCAGCGGGAATATCCGCATCTTCCAGCACGATCACCGGGGCCTTGCCGCCCAGTTCGAAATGGGTGCGCTTGATGGTGGGGGCTACGGCCTCCAGAATCTTGCGCCCGGTGGCGACATCGCCCGTCAGCGAGACCATGCGCACACGCGGATGGGCGACAAGCTGGGCGCCCACGCTGGAGCCATTGCCGGTCACGACGTTGACAACCCCCTCGGGCAGGAATTCCGCGCAGACCTCCGCCAGCTTCAGCGCGCTGAGCGGCGTGTGTTCGGACGGCTTGAGCACCACGGAATTGCCGGCGGCGATTACCGGGGCGATCTTCCAGCTGGCCATCATCAGCGGATAGTTCCACGGCGCGATGCCCACGCATACGCCCAGCGGATCGCGGCGGAGCATGGACGTATGGCCGGGGCGATATTCGCCCGCAGGCACGCCGGGCACAGTGCGCGCGGCCCCGGCGAAGAAGCGGAACACATCGACCGTGTTGCCCACATCCACTGCGAGAGCCGTGCCGATGGGCTTGCCGCAATTGATCATTTCGATCCGGGCGAATTCTTCGGCCAGTTCCTCGATCCGGTCCGCGATCTTCAGCATCCGGCGCGAGCGTTCGCCCGGCGTCATGCGTGACCAGACGGCGAAAGCCTTCTCCGCAGCGGCCACGGCAATTTCCACCTGTGCCCGGCTGGCGCTGGCAAGGCTGGCGATCTCGCCGCCATTGGCAGGGTTGAACACCTTTTCGGGCGCTTCGTCCCCGTTCACCGGCTGGCCGGCGATGAACTGGCTATACTGGTCTACCATGGGTTCCTGCCTTGCTTATGTCAGGCGAAGTTAGGCTCCGCGCCGCACAGGAGGAAATACGAAAAGAAAAGCGCGGGCCATCGAATTTACCGATAGGCAGCGGGGATGGTCAGGAAAGCAGGACCACCGGGCTGTCTGCGCGCCAGTGCATGGATACGCGATCGTCCCAGGTGAAATCTTCCTGATCCCGGCGGGACAGGTTGGGGCGGGATACGCGCAGCATGGCGCCTGAATCGAGCCGGATGTCATACAGGGTGATGTCGCCCAGATAGCTCATCCCCTTGATCTGCCCGCGCGCGAAATTGTGCCCGTCGGGCGCATCTTCGGCGGCTCCGCGAATGGCGCGGCCTTCGCCAGGCACGTGAAGATAGATCTTCTCTGGCCGGATCGCGACCCACACATCCGCACCATGCGGACCGGTGACGCCGTGATTGAGATAGACCTTGCCGAGTCCCGCGCAATCGACCGAGGCGCGGTCAGGCTCATCGAGTGTAAGCCGGCCCTCGAACAGGTTCACCGAGCCGACGAAGTCCGCCACAAAGCGATTGGCGGGGAATTCGTAAAGGTCGGAAGGTGTGGCAAGCTGGGCCACGTCGCCCTTGTTCATCACTGCGATGCGCCCGGCCATGGACAAGGCCTCGTCCTGATCGTGGGTCACGGTGATGAAGGTAATGCCGACCTGATCCTGCAGATCGGCCAGTTCGAACTGCATCTGGGCGCGGAGCTTGGCATCCAGAGCGGAAAGCGGTTCGTCCAGCAGCAGCACCTTGGGCCGCATGACGAGGCTGCGTGCGAGAGCCACGCGCTGGCGCTGGCCGCCGGAAAGCTGGTTGGGCTTGCGGGCGCCGAACCCGTCAAGTTTCACCAGTGCCAGTGCCTCGGCCACGCGGCTTTCCCGTTCTTCCTTGCCGACACCCGCAATCTTGAGGCCGTAGCCGACATTATCGGCCACGCTCATATGCGGGAACACGGCGTAGGACTGGAACACCATGTTCACCGGCCGCTTGTTGGGCGGCACCTTGGCCATGTCCTGCCCGTCGATCAGGATCTGGCCTTCAGTGGGCATTTCGAACCCGGCGATCATGCGCAGCAGGGTCGTCTTGCCGCAGCCTGACGGGCCAAGCAGTACGAAGAATTCGCCCGGCATGATGTTGAGCGAGACATTGTCGACCGCAGTGACCTGCCCGAAGCGTTTGGACACATTGCGGATCTGGATGATCGGTTGCTTGTCTTCCATGCGATCAGTGACCTTGCGCGATCGTGCCCATGCGGTTCTGCATCTTGAGCGTGATCGTGGTGAGAATGACGGTTAGGGCGATGACCATGGCGGAAGCCGCGTTGACTTCCGGAGTCACCGAGAAGCGGACCATGGAATAGACCTTCACGGGGAAGGTCACGGTGTTCGGCCCCGAAGTGAAGAAGGTGATGACGAAATCGTCGAGGCTGAGCGTGAAGGCCAGCAGCGCGCCCGCCACCAGCCCCGGCTTCATGTGGGGCAGCAGCACATCGCGGAAGGCCTGAAATTCGTTGGCACCCAGATCCTTGGCGGCTTCCTCCTCCTCGCGGTTGAAGCTGGTGAGCCGGGATCGGACCACCATCGTCACGAAGGGGAAGCAGAAGGTGATATGCGCGATAGTGATCGCGCCGAGATTGAACGGCCAGACAAGGTCGCTGGGAAAGCCGATCTTGGCGAAGAACACCAGCATGGCCACGCCCATGCAGATTTCCGGCACTACGATGGGCAGGGCCATCGCGCCTTCTGCCGCGGCCTTCATCGGGAAGCGGAAGCGCCACAGCATCACCGCCGCCAGCGCGCCCAGAATGACGCTGACGATAGTGGCGAGGGCGGCAATGGTGATGGAATTCACCAGCGCTTCCATCAGGCTGTCGTTGTTCAGCGCCTTCTCGTAATATTTGAAGGTGAAGCCGCGCCACACGATGTTGCGGCGGCTGTCGTTGAAGCTGAATGCCACCAGCGTGATCAGCGGTGCGTAAAGGAAGAACAGCACCAGCCCGACCCATGCCCGCATCCACAGGCGGCGGGTATATTCCAGCGGCGCGATGGGCGTGCGCTTGCCGAGGCCGATCATTGGCGCGCCTCCGCCTGGCGCGCTTTCATGGCCTGGAATGCAATGGCGATGAAGGTCGCATACATCAGGATGAAGGACAGGGCCGCGCCGAAGGGCCAGTCATTGGCGCGCTTGAACTGGCGTTCGATCACATTGGCGATCATCTGGCTGTCCGGCCCGCCCAGCAGGTCCGGCGTGAGATAGGCGCCCAGTGCGGGCACGAAGGTGATGATGATGCCGGAAATGATGCCCGGCGCGGCCAGCGGAGCGACGATCATCAGCAGGGTGCGCAAATGCCCGGCGCCCAGATCGAGGCTGGCCTCGATCAGCGATTTGTCGAGCTTGTCCAGCGCGGCATAGAGCGGCAGGACCATGAAGGGCAGGTGGACATAGACCAGCCCGAAGATCACCGCGAAATTGTTGTAGAGCAGGTGCATCGGCTCATAGGCGCCGGGTGGCGGCAGGCCCACCAGTGTCATCAGCCAGCCGAATTTGTCATGCAGCCAGCCGATTGTCTGGTTGGCATAGCCTTCGGTGCGCAGCACGGCCATCAGCGCGTAGGTGCGGATCAGCAGATTGGTCCAGAAGGGCAGCATGATGCCCATCAGCAGCCATGGCTTCCACTTGTCGGTCGCGAAGACGATCGCCAGTGCCACCGGGAAGCCCACGATCAGGCAGATCACCGTGGTGGCCGCCGCCACTAGCACGGACTTCCACAGGATGCCGAGATAGAGCGGCTCCAGCGCGCGGGCATAGTTGGAGAAAGTGCCCGAGATTTCGATCTCGGTCAGGCCCAGATTGGTGCCGAAACTGTAGAGCCAGACTATGCCCAGGGGGGCGAGGAAAAACAGGATGAGCCACGTAAGCGGCGCTGTCGCAATGGTTGCGAACAGTGCCTTGTGGTTCTTCCAGCTCTCCATTCGCGTCCCCCCGGTTGCTGGCTGACTATCTGGTTGCTCAGGCCGCCCGGATGCGGGTGAAGGCCTCTTCGTAAAGCGGCTGGAGCTTCTCGTTGTAGGAAGCGTATTCGCACTTCGCGAGCAGGTCCGCCGGCGGGAAGATTACCGGATTGTTCTTGTAGGAATCCGGCATCAGCGCCTTCGCTGCCGCATTGGGGGTGGGGTAGAGGATCGTTTCGGTGATCTTCTTGCCCACTTCCGCGTCGAGCAGATTGTTGATGAAGGCATGGGCATTCTTCGGATGCGGCGCGCCCTTGGGGATGCACAAAGTATCCGAATTGAGCTGGCTGCCTTCCTTGGGAAGCACGAAGTCGATGTCGTCGTCTTCCGTCATGATCTGGGCGATGTCGCCATTATATTCCAGCACCAGGTCCACTTCGCCGGAAAGCAGCAGATCCTGCCCGTTGTCCTCGTGGAAGGTTTTGATGTTGGGCTTCTGCTTGATCATCATCGCTTCGACCTGCTTGATGATCTCGGGCGTGATCGCATTCACCGAATGGCCCAGATATTTCGCGCCGAGGCGGATCACGTCGCCCGCTTCGGAAAGCAGGGCGATGCGGCCAGCATATTCGGCCGAATCGAACAGATATTTCCAGCTGTCGGGAACGCCTTTCACCTTGGACTTGCGATAGCCGATGCCCAGCGTCAGCCAGGTATAGGGCATGGAGAACTTGCGGCCCGGATCATAGGCGACATCGATGAAGGTGGGATCGATGTTCTTGATGTTCGGGATCTGCGCGTGGTCCAGCGGTTCGATCAGGTCGGACTTGATCATGCGCTCCACGAAATCGTTGGAAGGCACGATCACGTCGAAGCCGGGATTGCCCGCGCGCAGCTTGGCGAACAATTCGTCATTGGTCGCAAACAGGCTCATATTCACTTCGATGCCGCTGGCTTCCTTGAAATCGTCCAGCGTGGTCTCACCGATATAGGTGTCCCAATTGTAGAAGTTGAGCGTAGCCTCTTCGCCAGTCGCGGCCAGCTTGTCGCCGCCAGACTTGCTGCAGGCGGCAAGTCCGCCGAAGCTGATGCCAACTGCCGCGACGCCCAATGCCTGCAGTAGAGAGCGGCGGCCCATCCCTTTACTTGCCGGAAGTTCGAAGTCGTTCATCTGGACTGACCCCTTTTTCGTGCCCGGTTGCGATCCGGTGCTGTTCCCCATGGAAGGGATGCTACCTCAGGTTGAAAATGCTGCAAGTGCACAATTCAGCCCGAGCGAAAATAAGAAACCTCTCTATCGCCTTTCGCGCCAGTCGATTATGCAAAGCGAGAGCTATCGGAAAGACAGATGAACATCACCTTCCGCCAGATTCGCTATTTCATCGCCGTGGCGGAAGCGCGTTCGGTGTCCGGCGGATCGAGCGCGGTGGGGATTTCGCAATCGGCCGTGACGGATGCGATCCGCACGCTGGAACTGGAAACCGGCGTCACCCTGTTCCACCGCCATGCCAAGGGCGTGACGCTGACGCGCGAAGGCAGCCAGTTCCTGCGCCACGCACGCTCCATCGTGGATGCGATCTCCAATCTGGCCGGCGGGGTGGGCAAGGGCGAGGATCATACCGAAGGGCATATCCGCATCGGCGTTACCCCGCTGGTGACCGGCTATTTCCTGTCCGACCTCCTCTCCCGCTTCCAGCGCCTGTTTCCGCGCATCCAGGTCTCTCTGGTGGAGGACAAGCGCGCCTATATCGAACACATGCTGGTCAATGGAGAGCTGGATCTGGCGCTGCTGATCGTCTCCAATCTGGAGCAGAGAAGCGCGATCGACCACGAAGTGCTGTTGCGCAGCGAATGCAGGGCATGGCTTGCCCCGTCACACCCTCTGGCCAATGTGGACGGGCTTTCGCTCGCCCAGTTGGAGAACGATCCGGTCGTGATGCTCTCGCTCGACGAGTTGGAAGGGCTGGTGGAAGGCATCTGGTCGAAATTCGATCATCCGCCCCGCGTGGCGTTCCGCACATCGTCCATGGAGGGGGTGCGCAGCCTTGTCGGCACCGGGGCGGGGATCACCCTGATGCCTGACCTCGTCTATCGCCCATGGAGCCTTGAAGGCGACCGTATCCTGTCAAAACGCACGCGGGAAAGCCTGCCCACGGTGGATATCGGCATCGGCTGGCGCCGCCTGACACGCCATAGCGATGCGGCGAACATGTTCATGGAAACGGCGCATAACCACCGTCGGCAGTGAACGAAGCCAGCCTTATGCGCTGCGCAGATACCAGGCGTAATCCAGTTCGGTCACCTGACCCATGAAGTTCGCCATCTCCACCTGCTTCACGATGGCGTAGTTCTTTACGAAGCGTTCGCCCAGATAGTCCTTCAGCAGGTCAGAATTCTCGAAGGCCTCGATTGCGGCGGCCCAGTGATTGGGCAGGCGCGTTTCGGACGCGGAATCGGCATAGCCATTGCCGACCACGGCCGGGCCGGGATCGATCTTGTTGACGATGCCGTGATGCATCGCGGCCAGCACCGCAGCGGTTGCCAGCGTGGGATGGGCATCCGCCCCGCAGACGCGATGTTCGACATGGCGCGACGGCGGCGGCCCGGCGGGCACCCGCAGGCTGACCGTGCGATTGTTCACCCCCCATGTCGGCGCGACCGGGGCATAGGAATTGGCCTTGAACCGGCGGAAGCTGTTCGCGTTGGGGGCGAAGATCGCCATGGAATCCGCCAGCAGTGCCTTCATGCCGCCAATCGCGTGGCGCAGGAGCGGGGCACCTTCCGGGTCTTCGCTGGCGAAGGCATTGTTGCCCTGCCCGTCGGCCATGGAGATGTGCAGATGCATGCCATTGCCGGCCTGATCGGCAAAGGGCTTGGCCATGAAGGTCGCCTCGAAGCCGTGCTTCATGGCGATGGCCTTCACCAGCCGCTTGTACATCGCCGCCTCGTCCGTGGCGCGCAGGGCGTCGGCCTTGTGGCGCAGGGTCAGTTCGAACTGGCCGGGCGCAAATTCTGAGATGGCGGATTCCAGCGGCAGGCCCTGAACATCGCAAGCGGAATAAAGATCGTCGAAGAAGGGCTTGAATTCCTGCAATTCGCGCAGGCCATAGACTTGGATGTCATCGCTGCGATGGCCGGTCAGCTGCCCGGCGGCAGGCTCGATCTTGCCGCCCTTCACATCGACCAGATAGAATTCCAGCTCCACTGCAACCACCGGAGTGAGGCCGTCCGCCTCCAGCCGGTCGATCACGCGGCCCAGCACATGGCGCGGGTCGAGATCGTTGGGCGTGCCGTCCAACTCGTAGAAGCTGGTGAGGAACTGCGCCGCACGGTCGCCCAGCCAGGGAGCACGTACCAGCGTGCCGGGTACGGGCTTCACATAGCGATCCGCATCGCCATCTTCCCAGACCAGCCCGGTCTCTTCCGTATCGCGCCCGGTAATGTCCACCACCAGCACCGAACCGGGCAGGAAACGGCCGGATTCATACACTGCGATCACCTCATGCTGGCGCAGCCTCTTGCCGCGCGGCACGCCGCACATATTGGTGAAGATGATGTCCACCGCGTCGATATCCGGATTGGCCTTGAAGAAATCATAGGCCTCCGCAGCGGAAGCGATCTTGTTCGAGCTGTAGGGTGGCTTGGTCATCCGGGTCATCCGATCAGTGTCTTGAGGCAATCGTCGAGTACGTCTGCCAGCCGCTCGACCTGGGCTTCGGTCGTATAGGGGCTGACCAGCGTCATATTGTGGAACGGGGCGATAAGCACGCCGCGATTGACGAGGAACAGGTGCAGGGCATGTTCCAGCGGCCCCTGCATCGCCGCGCGGGCCTGCGTACCGTTGCGCGGCGCTTCGGGCGCGCAAATGAACTCGCCGCGAGAGCCGATATGGGTCACGTGCCAGTCAAGGCCGCGCCCTTCGATCACTTCGCGCAGGCGCCGGGCCAGATGGGCGGCCAGCGGCAGCATGTGGGCATAGGCGGCGGGCGTCATCACTTCGGTAAGGCAGGCGCGCATGGCTGCGAGGGCCAGCGCATTGGCCGAAAGGGTGGTGCCGATGCCGGAATGGCCGGTTTCCCCTTCGGCGCGGACCCGTTCCATCCGGTCTGCCACTTCGGCGGTGAAGCCAAATACCGCGCAAGGCACGCCGCCCGCCACCGGCTTGCCGAGGACGAACAGGTCCGGCAGCGGGCCATAGGTGCCGGTATGGCCGCCATAGCCGGAGGAGATGGTATGTGTCTCGTCGAACACCAGCAGGGTGCCGTGGCGCGTACACAGGCCTCGCATGGCTTCCAGATAGCCGGGATCGGGCAGCACCATGCCGACATTGGTGAGCGCCGGTTCGGTCAGGACGCAGGCAATGTCGCCCTTCGCCAGTTCGGCCTCCAGCGCAGCGAGATCGTTGAATTCGATCACGGCAGTATGTTCGCGCACGTCATAGACCTGCCCGACAAGGCTGCGGCGCAGTTCGGGCACGCCGTCTCGCAGATCGACAAATACATCGTCCACCGCGCCGTGATAGCAGCCATTGAACACCAGAATGCGCTTGCGTCCGGTGATGCCCCGGCACCAGCGGATCACCGCGCGATTGGCCTCGCTGGCGCTGGAGGTGACTTGCCAGAAGGGCAGGCGGAACCGCGTTGCCAGCTCATCGGCCACTACCACCGCATCTTCGGAAGGCAGCATATAGGTCAGCCCACGCCCGGCCTGCCGGGCAACCGCCTCGGCAACTGGGGCAGGGGAGTGGCCGAACATGGAGCCGGTGTCGCCAAGGCAGAAATCGTCGAAGCGATTGCCGTCCACGTCCCACAATTCTGCGCCCTGCGCGCGGTCCACGAAGAGCGGGAAGGGCGTGCCCCAGTCGAGCATCCAGTGGAACGGTACGCCCCGGTGCCAGTGCCGCGCGGCCTCCATCGCCAGGGCAGCCGAACGGGGATTGCGCGCCACGAAAAGGTCACGCTCGGCGGCGATCATCGCCTTGATGGAACTGTCGGCGATCATAACCGGTCCTTCAGGGCGTACCACAACATGCCCAGAACATAGAGCGGGTGGCTCAGCAGCGCGCCGCCGGGGAATGGACGCTTGGGCAGGTTGGCGAACATGTCGAATTGCTCGGCCGTTCCGCGCATCGCGTCTGCGATCAGTTCGCCTGCCAGCGTAGTCAGCAGCACGCCGTGGCCGGACCAGCCATGAGCATAGAAGCAATTGCCCAGCCGCCCGAGATCGGGAAGCCGATTGAGTGTGACGCCTACCAGACCGCCCCAGGCATAATCGATCCGCACACCCTGCAATTGCGGGAATACCTGCTCCAGATAGGGCCGAACGAAATTGCGGATGTCGCGTGGCGGCGTGGGGGTATATTTCTCGCCCCCGCCGAAGATCAGGCGATTATCGGCGCTGAGGCGGTAATAGTTCAGCACGAACTTGCTGTCCGATACGGCAGCGCCGGAAGGGATCAGCGCGGCGGCATGTTCGGGAGAGAGGGGCGCTGTTGCGACATTGTAATTGGCAACCGGCATGGTCATCCGGCCAAGGGCCTTGTCGACCGAGGCCATGAAGGCATCGCAGGCCAGCACGCCATGGCTTGCCGAAACCGTGCCCGCCGGCGTCGTGACGATCACCGGGGAGCCGTGATCGACGTCGAGCGCGGGTGTGCCCTCGAATATCCTCACCCCTGCATCCAGCGCAGCCCTGGCCAGGCCCAGTGCATAGTTCAGCGGGTGGAGATGGCCGCCATTCCGGTCATACACCCCGCCGTGATAGATCGGGCTGGCGACAAATTCTTCCACATCGCTCATGCGGACGATGCGTGCGCCTTCATAGCCCAGATTGCGTTCCAGCCAGTCCAGCTCGCGGCGCATGTCATAGAGGTGGCCGGGCTTCGCGGCGGCGTGGAAATGGCCCAGGCGGGGCGCGCAGTCTATGCGGTGGCGCGCGATCCGATCGCGCACCCGGTCACCCGCACGGTTCGCCACAGCCACCAGCCGCCGTGCATTCTCATTGCCGAACTTTTCCGCCAGATCGGCCGCGCCCCAGCGCATGCCGGGGATCATCTGCCCGCCATTGCGGCCCGATGCCCCCCAGCCAATGCGGTTGGCCTCCACCAGAACAACGGAAAATCCGGCCTCTGCCGCATGCAAGGCTGCCGAAAGGCCGGTAAAGCCGCCGCCAACCACCACGACATCCGCCGAAACCTCTCTCGCCAGCGGGGGCTGTTCGGGAAAGGAATTGGCGGTCGCCGCGTAATAGGACGGCGCGTGGTCCGTCACCTTACACCTTCAGCAGCAGATGTTCGCGTTCCCACGAACTGATCACCGATTGATAGGCGAACAGCTCGGTCTCCTTGATCGCGTAGAACAGGTCGAAGAAATCCTCGCCAAGCAGGTTCTTCACCGGGCGGCAATGGCTGAACCGGTCCAGCGCGGCTTCCAGCGTGCGGGGCAGGGTGCGCGCCCTGTTATAGGCGCTGCCGGTGATGGCCTTGGGCGGCTGCATCCGGTCAACCATGCCGATATAGCCGCAGATCAGCGAAGCGGCGATGGCCAGATAGGGATTGGCATCGGCGCCGGGCAGGCGGTTTTCGATCCGGCGATCCTTGTAGCCGGAAACCGGCACGCGCAGGCCGCAGCTGCGATTGTCCGTGCCCCAATGGACATTGATCGGCGCGGCCGTATCGGGTTGCATCCGGCGGAAGGAATTGACGTTGGGCGCGAAGAGCGGGAGCACTTGCGGCATCAGCCGCACCAGCCCTGCGATATGGCTGCGGAACAGGGCACTGTCGCGCCCGTTCTGGGTGGAAAACACGTTCCGCCCCGTATCCACGTCCAGGATCGACTGGTGGATGTGCATGGCGCTGCCCGGTTGGTCGGACATGGGCTTGGCCAGGAAGGTGGCATAGACGCCGTGTTCCAGCGCCACCTGCCGGACGATGCGCTTGAACAGCAGGGCCTGATCGGCCAGCGCCAGCGGATCGCCATGGATGAAGTTCACTTCCAGCTGGGCGGCGCCAGCCTCGTGGATCATCGTATCGATGTTCAGATCGGCCTTTTCGCACCAGTCATAGATCTGTTCGATAATGTCCTCGAACTCGCTCAGTGCCTCAAGTCCGAAGGGCTGGCTGGCGGTTTCCGCGCGGCCCGAACGGCCTGCCGGGGGAACCAGCGGCAAATCCGCGTCGAGGTTTTTGGAAACGAGGTAGAATTCCAGCTCGGGCGCGATCACCGGCCGCCAGCCGCGCTTCTCGTAAAGGGCCAGCACGCGCTTGAGCAGTTGGCGCGGGGCAATCTCGATCGGATGGTCATCCCCATCGAAGGCATCGGCGATGACATAGGCAGTGGGTGTGGCGAAGCCGGGCGCCTCGCGGATAGTGGTCGCGTCGGGGATCAGGACCAGATCGGGATCGTATCCCGGCATGATCCCGTCCATCCCCTCGGGATAATCGCCGGTCACCGTCACCATGAAGACGCTGCCCGGAATGCGCAGGGTCTTGTCGGTCAGGCTCTTGAGGAACTTGTTGGCGGGCAGAACCTTGCCGCGCTGGATGCCGTTCATGTCGGGCACGATGCACTCGACCTCGGCTATCCCTCGTTCCCTGATCCAGCTCGCAATGTCGGTGGTCATGCATATCTCGCGTTGCGGGCGAGGGACATGGCCCCCCGCCCAGGTGCCTAGAATGACTTGCTGATGGAGAATACCGCAGTCGCATCGCCCAGCGAAGTCAGAGAATGGGCGGTGTCCACGTAGTCGAGCGTGGCAGTGAAGCCTGCGCCCATGTCGAAGCTGGCGCCTACCAGCCAGTCCTTCTTGTTGTCGGCAAAGCCGCCGTTCTCATAACCGAAGGTGCCATGCAGGGAGAGGGGCGTGCCCTCGATCGGCACTTCGCCGGAGATGTAGACATAGGTGTTGTCGACATTGCCCAGCGCATCCTGGCTGGGGGCGTAGGCCACGCCCACAGTGATGTCGGCCGGGCCAATGGTGGTGCCGATCGATCCGGTAAACTCGATATAGTTGAAATCGTCATTGCCGGGATAGAGGTAATAGATCGCGCCAATGTCGATGCTGGCACCGCCAAGATCGGTGGCGAAGCCGGCGGAAAGGTCTACTTCCAGATCGTCGGCGCCGTCATCAAGATCGACGTTGGAAAGCCAGGTGCCGGCATAGAAGCCGGATTCATGGGAAACGGTCAGTTCGGCGGTGACTTCCGGATCGTTGCCGGACAGCGAAATGCCGCGGAAGCGATAGTCGGTCAGTGCGGCGATCCCGGCATCCACTTCCCACGCGCCGGAGGATTCCTCCTCATCCTGTGCATAGGCAGTGCCGGGCACAGCGGCGAGCGCGATGGCTGCAACTCCAATCAGTCTGAGCATCTTCATGACATACCCCCTTTATTGGGCCTTCCCCACGGGTGCGGGTTCGGCCGGGTTCTGAAGCGGTGCGCCGGTGCTGTATTGGCGGCCGCCGGTGAAGCGTCATTGTCCCATGCTGTATAGTGTCGGTCATCGGCCGGTTAAGCCAATGGGATTTATTGGGGCTATGGCTATCAGCTTTTCCGATAGGTGAAAACGATGCGAACCGAATAGCGGTTGCCAGCATGGCCGGTTACTGTCCGGCAAAGCCCAAATTCCCACTCAGGAGTCTCCATGAGCGAGCCGAACGACCTTTCTGCATTCTGGATGCCCTTTTCGGATAATCGCGGTTTCAAGGCCAATCCGCGGATGTTCGTGGGGGCAGAGGGGATGCATTACACCGCGGCGGCCGGGCACAAGGTGCTGGATGCCACAGGTGGGCTGTGGTGCGTCAATGCCGGCCATTCCCGACCGGAGATCGTGGAGGCGATCCGCAAGACGGCCGGGGAAATGGACTTCGCGCCAACCTTCCAACTGGGCCATCCGCTGGCGTTCGAGGCGGCGTCGCGCCTTGCGCTGATCATGCCGGAAGGGTTGGACCGGATATTCTTCGTCAATTCCGGTTCCGAATCCGTGGACACGGCGCTGAAAATCGCGCTGGCCTATCAGAAGGCACGCGGGCAGGCCGGCCGCTATCGCTTCATCGGGCGTGAGAGGGCCTATCACGGCGTGGGCTTCGGCGGCATTTCCGTGGGCGGGATCGTGGGCAATCGCCGCCCTTATCCGACCCTGCTGCCCGGCGTGGACCATTTGCGCCACACGCATGATCCGGCGCGCAATTCCTTCACCCGGGGCCAGCCGCTGCATGGGGCGGAACTGGCGGACGATCTGGAACGGCTGATCGCGCTGCACGGGGCGGAGACCATCGCGGCGGTGATCGTGGAACCGGTTTCCGGCTCCACCGGGGTACTTGTGCCGCCGGTCGGTTATCTGAAACGCCTGCGCGAAATTTGCGACAGGCACGATCTGCTGCTGATCTTCGACGAGGTCATCACAGCCTTCGGCCGCGTGGGCAAGGCCACTGCTTCCGAACGCTTCGGCGTCACGCCCGATATCATCACCATGGCCAAGGGGCTGACCAATGCCTCCGTCCCGATGGGGGCAGTGGCAGTGCGGCGCGAAGTTTACGACACCATCGTGAACAGCGCCGCGCCAGGCACGATCGACCTGTTCCATGGCTATACCTATTCGGGCCATCCGCTGGCATCCGCCGCCGCGATTGCCACACTGGGCATCTATGAGCGCGAGGGCCTGTTCGAAAAGGCGATCGAGCTTGAGGACTATTGGGCCGACGGCGTTCATTCGCTGAAAGGCACCCGTCACGTGATCGATTGCCGCAATATCGGCCTGATCGGCGGGATCGAACTGGCATCGCGCCCCGATGCGCCGGGCAGGCGTGCGATGGATGTGTTCCACCGCGCCTTCGACAGCGGGCTGCTGATCCGCGTGACGGGCGACATCATCGCCCTTTCACCGCCGTTGATCCTGGAAAAATCCCACATTGACGAGATCTTCGGCAAGCTGGCCGAAGTGCTCGCGCAAGTAGAGTAGACTGCCCTTCACAAGTCCCGCCAAAGGAGTGCGATCATGATCGTCGGTACGGTTCGCGAGATCAAGAACAACGAATTCCGGGTGGGGCTGACCCCCGAAGGGGCGGAGGAATTGGTCCATTCCGGGCATCACGTGCTGGTGGAAAGCGGCGCTGGGCTGGGCATCGGATCGGCTGACGAGGCCTATGTCCGCGCCGGTGCGGAAATCGTGGCCGAAGCGGCAGAAGTTTTCGCGCGGGCCGAACTGGTGGTGAAAGTGAAGGAGCCGCAGCCGGGCGAGCGGGCCATGCTGCGCGAAGGGCAGATCCTGTTCACATACCTCCACCTCGCGCCCGATCCGCAACAGGCGGCGGACCTGATTGCCAGCGGGGCAGTGTGCATCGCCTATGAAACGGTGACCGACAGTTCCGGCGGGTTGCCGCTGCTCAAGCCGATGAGCCAGGTGGCCGGGCGCATGGCGGTGCAGGCGGGGGCGACCGCGCTTGAAAAGGCCCATGGCGGGCGCGGCGTGCTGCTGGGCGGCGTTCCGGGCGTGCTGCCGGCCAAGGTGGTGGTGATAGGGGGCGGCGTGGTGGGCTTCAACGCTGCGCAGATGGCCGCGGGGCTGGGCGCCGACGTGACCATTCTCGACCGTTCCGCAGAAGTGCTGGAGCGGCTGGGTATCCATTTCGAGGCACGGGCGAAGACGCGCTTTTCCAACAAGGCCAATCTCAGCGCCTGTGTGGCGGAGGCAGATCTGGTTATCGGGGCCGTGCTGATCCCCGGTGCGGAAGCGCCCAAGCTGGTGACGCGCGCCATGCTTCACACGATGAAGCCCGGCGCCGTGCTGGTGGACGTGGCCATCGATCAGGGCGGTTGCTTCGAGACGAGCCACCCGACAACCCATGCCGATCCCACCTATGTGGTGGACGGCATCGTCCATTATTGCGTCGCCAACATGCCCGGCGCCGTGGCGCGCACCTCCACCTATGCGCTGGGCAACGTCACCCTGCCGCATATCCTGCGGCTGGCCGCGCTGGGCTGGCAGGAGGCACTGCGGCGCGATCCCCATCTGCTGGCGGGCCTCAATGTCTGTGCCGGGCAAATCACCTGCCGCCCGGTGGCCGATGCGCTTGGCCTTGCCTATACCGATCCTGCCGACATGCTGGCGGCCTGACAGAAGAAAGACACGCGCGAATGGCCCAGATTACCCATTACATTGCCGGACGCCGGGTGGCGGGCGGCAGCGGACGCAACGCGCCCGTATTCAATCCCGCCACCGGTGAGCAGAGTGGCCGGGTGCCACTGGCTTCGGCGGCGGAAGTGGGTGCGGCGGTGCGCGCCGCCCAGGCCGCCTTTCCGGCCTGGGCGGCCACGCCGCCTCTGCAGCGCGCGCGCATCCTCAATCGCTTCCTGCGCATTCTGGAAGGCCGAGCGGGGGAATTGGCGGCGGTTATCACGGCCGAACATGGCAAGGTGCTGTCTGACGCCTTGGGCGAGGTCCAGCGAGGGTTGGAAGTGGTGGAATTCGCCACTGCAGCACCGCAATTGCTGAAGGGCGAGATCAGCGAAAATGTCGGCCGCGATATCGATAGCCACGCGATCCGCCAGCCCCTGGGCGTAGTGGCGGGGATCACGCCGTTCAACTTCCCGGCTATGGTGCCGATGTGGATGTTTCCCGTGGCGCTGGCCTGCGGCAATTGCTTCATCCTCAAGCCTTCGGAACGGGATCCGTCCGCTTCGCTGCTGATTGCCGAATGGCTGAGCGAAGCAGGCCTTCCGGCAGGCGTGTTCAACGTTGTTCATGGCGACAAGGAGGCGGTGGATGCGCTGCTGACCGATCCGTTGGTCAAGGCGATCAGCTTTGTCGGCTCCACCCCGATTGCCCGCTATATTTACGAGACGGCGGCGCAGAACGGCAAACGCTGTCAGGCGCTGGGCGGGGCGAAGAACCATATGGTGATCCTGCCCGATGCCGATCTGGATCAGGCCTGCGACGCGCTGATGGGCGCGGCCTATGGCTCTGCCGGGGAACGCTGCATGGCGGTGTCTGTCGCCGTGCCGGTGGGCAAGGAAACCGCCGATGCCCTGATCGAAAAGCTTGCCCCGCGCGTGCGCGCGCTCAAGGTGGGGCCGGGGACGGATCCGGAAGCCGAAATGGGGCCTCTGGTCACTGCAGCCCATCGCGACAAGGTGGCAGCCTATATCGACAGCGGCCTTGCCGATGGGGCGAAGCTGGTGGTCGATGGGCGCGGGCTGGAATTGCAGGGCTATGAGGGTGGCTATTTCCTGGGCGGAACCCTGTTCGACGATGTGACGCCGGACATGGCGATCTATCGCGAGGAGATTTTCGGCCCCGTCCTGTCGGTGGTCCGCAGCCCCGATTTCGAAGAAGCGGTGCGGCTGGTGAACGAACATGAATATGGCAATGGCACGGCCATCTTCACGCGCGATGGCGATGCCGCGCGCGAGTTCACCTATCGCATTCAGGCTGGCATGGTGGGCGTGAATGTGCCGATCCCGGTGCCCATGGCATTCCACAGCTTCGGCGGGTGGAAGGCCTCGCTATTCGGCGACCATCACATGCACGGGCCGGAGGGCGTGCGCTTCTACACCCGGCTGAAAACGGTGACGACGCGCTGGCCCAAGGGCATCCGCGCGGGCGCCGAATTCACTATGCCGACCATGAAGTAGGCGTCGGGCCTGCCGGGCCTTGGCACGGATTGGAACCCGCCCGCCCGAACCAGCTTGTCTCAGAAAAACCATGGGGCCGGTGCGCGAAGCACCGGCCCCATTTTGATCCACTGGCCTCCACCCGCGAGGGGCGAGGGTGAAGGCCTGCCAATCTCGGTGAGACGTAAGGTCAGTCGATCGTGATCGTGGCAGCGCGGCGGTTCTGCGCCCATGCCGCTTCGTTCGAACCGAGCGCGACCGGGCGTTCCTTGCCATAGCTGACAACGGACAGGCGCGAAGCGTCGACACCGATGCTGACCAGATAGTTCTTGGCCGCATTAGCGCGGCGTTCGCCCAGCGCGATATTGTAATCGCGCGTGCCGCGTTCGTCGCAATGGCCTTCGATAGTGGCGCGCTTGGCCGGGTAACGCTTCAGCCATTCCGCCTGAGCGCGCAGGGCGGCCATGTCGGTTGCGTCGATGTCGAACTTGTCCGTGTCGAAATAGACAACGTTGCGGCCCTGCATATGCGCCATGAAGTCCGCATTGCTGCCCGGAACCGGGCCAGCCGGTTGTGCAGGGGTGGGCGTGGGCGCCGCTGTGGCTACCGTGGCGGGTGGCGGCGGCAGGTCTTCGACAGTGGCCTTCTTCGAACAGGCGGCAAGGCCGGTGGTCGCGGCGAGGATCAGGCCAAGGCGAATGGCGTTCTTCATGCGTTTTCTCCATGTCCGGCCAGACCGGTGTTGCGTGGTGCGGCCAGTTTCCGACGGCAGGTTAGGCCCGGGCGCCGCAGCGCGTTACCATGGCTTTTTTACACGGGCGGATGTCGGGCTGCGTTCAGTCCGTCAGCGGCGTCGCACCCAGCCTGTAGCCTACGCCCGGCTCGGTCAGAATCAGTTGCGGTTCCGAGGCATCATATTCCAGCTTCTGGCGCAGCAGGGCGACATAGCTGCGCAGATATTGGCTGTCCGCATGGGGATCGTTCCACCCGGCGATCAGCAGTTTGCGATGCGTCACCACCTGCCCGGCATGGCGGCACAGGGTTTCCAGCAGAGCGAATTCCTTGGGGGAAAGGCGGATGTCCTCCCCCAGCAGCCGCACTTCGCGCGTTGCGAAATCCACCAACAGTTCGCGTGAGGCAAAGCGGGCGGCATTGCCCGCATTGCCGATGCCGGTCCGGCGGCCAGCCGCGCGGATACGGGCCAGCAGTTCCTCGATGCCGAAGGGCTTGTTGACGTAATCGTCCGCCCCTTCGTCCAGCGCGCGGACCTTTTCCGTTTCCTGATGGCGCGCGGAAAGGATGATCACGGCGTGGCACAGCTGCTTCAGCTTGCCGATGATTTCCACCCCATCCGCGTCGGGCAGGCCGAGGTCGAGCAGTACCAGATCGAATTGCATCATCTCGGCCGTCTTCAGCGCGCTGGCGGCGGAAGGGGCAGAGGTGATGAAATAGCCCTGCGATTGCAGAACCGGGCTGAGCGCCGTGACGATGGCCGGCTCGTCATCCACCAGCAGAATGTTCATCCCCATGTGCCGACCCGGTCCAGTGCGACATCGGCTAGCGGCAGTTCCACCGCGATCTTCGTGCCGTGCCCTTCGAAATGCGGGCTGACGATGCGGATAGTGCCGCCGAAGGCCTCGGCAAAGCCATTGGCGATGTGCAGACCCAGCCCGTTGCCCTCCCGGTGTGCGGAGGTGCGGGAACGGTAAAACTTGTTGAACACCAGCGGCTGCTCATCCAGCGTGATGCCGGGGCCGAAATCCACGATTTCCAACACGCAATTCCCCGCCGCGCTGGTAATCACGACATAGATTGGCCGGATGCTAGCCCCGTGGAGAATGGCATTCTCGATCAGGTTGAAGATCACCTGTTCCAGCATGGCGGGGTTGGCCTTGACCACTGCGGTATCCAGCTGAATCTGCTTCTCGATCTCCTGCCCGGGATAGGCCTCGCGAATGGCGCCAAGCACCACGCCCAGTATCTCGATCACGTCCACTTCGATGAACAGGAAATCCGGAATGCCCGCCTGAATACGGCCCATGTCGAGCAGATTGGCGGTGTAGCGGTTCAGCTTGCGGCATTGCTGGCTGATCGTATCCAGCATCTTCTCGCGGTCGCTCGGCGTCAGGCTTTTGTCGAAGGATCGCAGGCTGGTGGCGGCGGCCTCGATTGCGGTCAGCGGTGTGCGCAGATCGTGCGAGACGGATGAAAGAATCGCCGTCTTCAGTTCCTCGGATTTTTGCAGTGCGGCGCTCTCGGAAAGGCGTTCCAGCAACTGGCACCGGTCGATGGCAAGGCCCAGAATGATTGCGATGCCTTGCAGGTCCGGCAGGATGATCGGGATATTGGGCCGCCGGTCCAGTTCGAAGCGGACCGTCCCGATGATCCCTTCCGCACCGATCAGGGGCAGGATGCGGAAGCCGGTGTCGGGCAGGGCAGGGTCGATCATGGCGGTACTCATGTCGACATCGCGCGCTAGCGTGATTTCCAGATCGAGCAGGCGCCCGAAGGGCAGGCTGCGCCGGGCAATTCGGGCTACGTCGTCCACCGTGATGGCGCGCTGCAATTCGTCGCTAAGCCTTAGCAAATGGGCGCTCTTTTCCTCCGCGCTGCGAGCCAGCTTCACGCTGTCCTTCAGCCGCCCGGCCATTGCGCCAGAAAGGATCGCGCTGGCATTGAAGGCGATCAACGGGATCCATTCGTCCGCTGAAGGGGTGCTGAAACTGAAGACCGGCTCGCTCAGAAAGAAATTATAGACCAGCGAGGCGGAAAGCGCCGCCGCCAGCCCCCAGGTGAGGCCGGAGCGGGCACCGATGGCCATCACTCCCACCAGATAGATCAGCACGGCACTGATCGGCCGTTCCCACGACTGGGCAAGGTAAGTGCCTGCGGTGGCGAGCGAGAATATCATCACATCGCCCGCCACTGCGTTCCCATCGCGGAAATACCCGATGAAACGTTGCCGCTGTGTCAAATCGACCATTCGCCCGATCTAGCACGGTAATTGAGGCAGGGGGCCTACGAGTTTTTTATACCCGCAATCCCGGCCTTAAAGCCAAAAACCCCGCCGAAGCGAGGTTCCTGCCGATCCGGGATTTGGAACGGTTTCTGTTCGATCATGGCGCAGGCGGCCGCATTTCGGCTAAGCTGACTTCAGGACAGGCACCCCGCGCCAGCCGCTTCCGCTTGCCCCCAATGATGCCCGCATGTGGACTAGGTTCCCCTATTTCATTCGTTCCCCAAACGCCGCGAGGCGGCCCATTGTGACTGCCATCTGGAACGCGCATTAATCCCCAATCAAATCGGGGACATAAATCTGCTTGAGAGGAATCATTGTCCGATAGCGCGGCGAAAGCTGCGAATAGTGCTCAAGGATAAGTTCGACCAGTTCTTCGCCATCAAGCAGTCGAAGGCGCGGCGTATTTCTCTCCCGCACTCGCGCTTGGCGAGAGTAGGAGCCGAGCGTCACGAAGAGCGCGAATTCACCTTCGCCAAGTGTGCCGAGCAATTGGCTCACTTCCGGCTCGCCAACCTGTGATGTCTGGCGCTTGCACTGGATTTTGATGATGGGCGGCTGGAAACCCAGTTCGTCCGTATGTGCGATAACATCCACGCCGCCATCGCCGGACTTTTCGGAAACGCGCGCGGTGTAGCCCATGCATTCCATCAAATGCGCTGTGAAATGCTCGAACTCGTAACCGGTCAGCCCCGAATGGAGCCGACGGATAACGAAGTCCTGGGTGTTCTCTTCCGCCAGCTGCGACGCGTTCTGCGAGGCGACATCGTCGGGGACGGCCTCCTCGTCGGCGGGTTCGCTCTGCTTTGCGGCCTGACTGGGGTCGACCTTGGCGATGAACTCAGCGGCGTGCTCCCGAACCCGGAACAGGGTAATGAAAGAGCCGATTTCATTGAGCGCGGCTTGGGTGAAATTGCTCCGGGGGAAATGCCCTATCCATTCCACGCCGATGAAGTTCGGCAGATCATCGTCGCCCTTTGCATCGTTGGGGGCATGCCATTTTTTCCCGGTGGCGCGTCCAAGGTTCACCATGCGGTTGTGCTTGGACGGATAGATGATGAGGTCGCCAGACTGAATTTCATGGGCGAAACGAAACAGGGTTCCGGCATCGACCGGGATGGAGCCGGGCTTCTTGTCTGGATAGGTTTCGGCCAATGCGGATTTGTATGTCTCGCGATTGGGCGGGAGGGCGAAGATATCGCCTACATGCGGCCAGCCGACACAGGCATAGCCGTGCTCTATGGGATCATCGCCCACCCATTCCGGCATGTGTATGCCCCAGATTTTTGTCATTTCTTTCCCTCGAATGGCCTGCCTGCAATGCAAGAAGTCCACGCTTCCGGCCTGCCCTGTGCTGCCGGTCGTGTTAGTCCAGCGGCAGCTCGATTTCCTTCATGATCCGGTCCGTCTCGGTCAGGATTTTGATGATTTTCTGGTAGTGGCGGATGTCGTCCCAGCCGAGCGTTCGGCCCTTGCGGTCTTTCAGCCATTTCTGCGCGGGCTGATAGCCGCCGATGTGGAATTCCCATGCGATGGCGGGCACATGGCCAAAATACTGGTGAGAATTGATCCACACCTTGCCTTCCGCAAAGGCGGGCTTCTCCACCTCGCCGCTGCCGTCCCCTTCGAAGGGATAGGGCGTATCGCCGATGGCCGCATCTTCCATCAGATGCAGGCGGCGCAATTGCTCGCCTTTCTCGCTCACAGCCCTGAACACTTCGGGGGAGGGCGGGAAGGGAATGCGCGGAAAGTCGATTTTCAGGAATTCGGCATAGGTCGCGCGATAGGCCGGGCAATGCAGCACGCCATAGATGTAATCGAACACCTTCACTTCATCGGGCCGGGCATCGCCCGTGGCGCGGCGAAAGGCATCGCTGCCATCGGGCGTGGTGGACGGGCCGGAGAGACCGGCCACTTCGCGGATGCGGGCGTAGAGATTGGGTTCGAAGTTGACCCGGATGGATTGGTCTAGGGTGCCTTCGTCGGGGTAGAGGTAGAGGGGGGCTAACGCGTTGACCTCTTTGATGCTCAGCGTGTGATGGGTAATGGGGAAGACGCAAGCGAAGAAATCCGCAAACTTTCGATCTCCCTCAACCGTGCGGGTGTAATTGCATGCCAGATTGGCACCGCTCATCAAATGGCGCATAACCTCGTTTCGAGGATAGCACTGAAAACCGCGCGATTTTCCGGTGTAGAATGTCCAGCGGATATCGAACGGGCGATAAGCGATGGGCACCAGGCGGGATTGGGACAAATTTGCTGCCACATCGGCTTTCGCGCCGCTGACCGTCCAATCACGAACATCTTTGCCGAGATCATAACGGGCGCGCAGAGTTTCACTGTCTGTCTCCGAAAAATCCAGCACCCTCTGCCAAAGAGCATCCCGGTTCATGTCGATTGTAAGTTCATCTCGTGCGGTGACGATACCCACAGAGTTGACGGGCATCAGCTCCGCCACGGAAAAGCCCTTGGAATATTCCTCTTCCACATCATAATCGCGTGCCAAAAAGGGATATTGCGGGGCCTTGTGTGGCAATACGGTGTGGGCCAGCCCTTTCAGCGGGCTTTCCCAAAGCGCATTGCTCTTCGCCTCGCGGCTTCCCCACAGTTCACCGTGGCGGACTTCCGCCAGCGGTTTTGACGCCTTGCCTTCATGCTTGTGTTTTACTGCTACGATGATGGCCACACCCTGCATGATGTCGAACACGTTCTTGTCGGGCGAACCGTCAGGGCTGACCTCTTTCTTCTTCGAATTGCCGTGAAGGTCGATCACGTAAATCCGGTCAAAGCTCCGCATCAAATGCCAGCGCATGCCCCGGAACGTGGGATTATCCAGATAGCCGTGATTGGTGATGAACCCCAGCACACCTTCGCCGGTCTTCTCGATCATGTGTTCGGCGAAGCGGATGAACTTCACGTAATCATCATTGATCCATTTGGGATTGCGTTCCTGCAGTTTTTGCTGGCCGCCGGGTTCTTTTTTGTAGGCATCCATCAGGCCCATGATCCAAGGGCCTTTGTTCTCGCTCTCGCCCGAATAGGGCGGGTTGCCGATCACCACCATGATGGGGGTCTGCCGCTTGATGTCGCTGGCGGCCTTGGCTTCCTCGGCAATGGCGCGGGAAAGGCCGAACAGGGTTTGGTCCACCCGCTCGCCTTCCTCCAGCGAATTGGTGAGGTAGACGCCAAGGCGGGGCGGGTTGGCCGATGGCTTATAGCCAAGCCCGGTCAGGATCATGTCCAGCTTCATGTGGCACATGGCATAGCTGGCCATCAGCAGTTCGAAGCCGTGGATGCGGGGGATCAATTCCTGTTCGACATAATTCGACCATTGGCCGGGGGCGACGCCTTTCACGCGTTCTGCCACCAGCTTCACCACTTCGGCCAGGAAGGTGCCGGTGCCGGTGGCGGGATCGAGAATCTGCACCCGGTGGACCGATTTCCTGATCGTGGCGGGCTTGCCATCCTTGCCGTGCTGGCCGGTATCCCAATCGATAGTGATGCGGCTGGTATCGGCCAGCCCGTCCGCCAGCCCGAATTCACCTTTCAGCACATCGTCCACCGCACGGACGATGAAATTCACCACCGGCTCGGGCGTATACCAAACACCCCGCGCCTTGCGCTTTGACGGGTTATATTCGGCCAGAAACACTTCGTAGAAGTGCAGGAAGGGATCCTGTTTAGCGGATACTTTCCCGAAATTGCGCAGCACCTTCGCCATGTCTGTGGCGCAGAACACGTTGCACAATTCATCGATCACCCGGCGCAGGCGGTCGTCCAGATTCGGCCCCGCAATGTAGATGAACAATTCGCGCAGGAATGGATTGGACTTGGGCAGCAGGTCCAGCGCTTCGGAACGGGTGAAGGTGGCAGGCGATTCATCGTGCAGCCGGGCCGCAAACAGGCCGTAGGCAATGGTTTCGGCATAGATGTCGGCAAATTCCTCGACCGTGATGTCGTGGATCAAGTTCGCCTTGAATGCCTCATACTGGCCGACGAGGTCCGTGATGCCTTTGCCTGCCTCTTGCGCCTTGAAGTCCGCCACCAGAGCGCGGCCCATGATGTCCTTGATGATGGCGGCCTTGCCCGCCATCATTTCCGCCAGCCGCTTGGACGATGTGATGCTCAGCGGGGTGGTGGTGGCGAAATCGCGCAGCCGGTTTTCGAGTATGGCGAAACTGTCAGTGCGCGCGGGCAGGCCGGGTGCCAGTTCTGCGATACTGACAAAGTCCAGCACTTCGCTCTCGCGGATAAACTCGAAATCCAGCCCGTTGGTGTAGATGAGGTTGGGCAGGCCCTTCTTGTAGCGTTCCTTCTGCGCCTTGCTGTAGTCTGTTGAGGCGAACTTGCGGACATCTTTGCCCAAGTCCTTTGCCTCGCACCAGCCAATGGCAACATCCCCGCGATTGAACACGAAATCGGGCGCGCCAACGTCGGTCAGATGCTTGGGTTCATTGATGACGGTCAGCGCGGGATCGATCGATGCGAACAGCCGAGCCAAAGCGGGCCGGAAGCTATGCTCGGTTGACTGTCCGCTGGCATAGAGCGCCCGGATTTCAGAAAGATAGCCCGCGATGTCCATTGATGAAACTGTCCCCCAATCGGTGCGCGCAAGGCTAGACCGGCTAACGGCCAGCGCCAAGATTTTCCTGGATCATTAGGGGATTTGCCCTGTTTGAAGCGGCTGGAGGGCTATGGGCATGTGAGCTTTTCGTGCGTCACTTTCCATGCTTGCCAAGCGCCTGCGCGCTTGTTCGATCATGGCGCAGGCGGCATCGGGGCACTTGCGCGCTTCGGCTAAGCTGGCTTCAGGACAGGCACCCCGCGCCAGCCGCTTCTCCTTGCCCCCAATGATACCCCCAAATTAGGCGAATTACGGGGAGACAAGTGCGCGTGCCCAGCGGCAAACTGGCACGACAAGTGGCAGTTTCCTGCCACCTCGTCGATACATTGGGGATACCTTGGGATAGGTAAATGGTGCCAGAAGAGGATTGGCCTCAGAAGGCCTAAAACTCTAGGGTTTCTGCGGTTTATCCCTTGCGCTTCAGCTCTGTTTTGTACCTGTTTTTGTACCTTACGCAACCCGTGATAGCGATGTGAGTCCTAAACAGGGACTCGAATTGTGGCAGAGGTGGGGTGAGCCTTGGATAGCCTTGAAGCTTGCCGCGCGGAAACGGCGTGCCAGACTGTCCAAGCGAGGGTTGCGCGGCTGCTGGGGCTGCCTATTTCTTGCCGGGCTGATTTACCTTGTCGGGGACAATATGGAACGAGATGGAGTGGTCTTCGTTCCGCATGGCCACAATATGGCCGGGCAATGTAGTGGGAGGAAATTCCCCGCTGGCAATGTCGTAATCTTTTCCTCCGCCACTGTACTTATGCAGTGTGAATGGGGTAACCGTTTTCTTCGTAACATAGCTGGTCGCAATCTCGATAAAGTCGAAATCCCAGTGCCTTCCCTCTTTGTCCCGCATCTTCCAGCCAGAAAATTCTGCTTTGACCTTGACGGGAATTGTCTTGTCGACGATGGCCTCGGGGTTTTCAGAGTAGGGGATACTGGAAAGGGCAGATTTAAGGAATTCCTCCTTAGAAATTTCGTTTCCTGCGCTGTCGACCAATATATTTCCTGCCTCAGGCGGCACCTCTGGAAAGAAATGAATTTGGATACTTACTGGGCCAAATTTTCTTACAAAATGCTCAAGTGCCGGAGGGAGGAGCCAGTCAAACCTATCTACTTCGGTGAGGTCCATGCACTGAATGCCCAAGGCATCTGCTTTGCGACGAGCAGTGTTGCGGAAACCTGTCGATGAAGCAATTACTTTGCCATTGGCGCCAGTCCGGTCGCATTTGTGAGCAAATGCCTCTACATCTGGAACGCCAACTGGACGAGAGCGGTCGCGGCATTCAATCGCGGTTACCATTTGATGGTGGCCATGATCCCAAATAATTAGGACGTCATGTTCGCGGGGCCTCCCCGTGTCGCGATCAATAAGGCGGCGGCTAGGTGCCTCGATCTTTGCGCCGCTTGTGTCTAATACGCGCTCAAGGGACGCGATGAGGCGTTCAAGTTTCTTTCCCGGCCTGTCAATCTTAGACATGTTGCCGGACTATACCATGGCGCATTTGTCTTCCCAATATTACCAATTTTAGATTTCCACGGTGGGCGCGAACCTCGGCTGTCAAACAACAACTAACAACCCGCCGCTTTAGCTGCCTTTTGAAAACCGAATGCTCGCAAGCGTCGGGGGAACCCTCCGAACCCGGAAAGGGGACCCGCTCGCGAGACAATCGCCTTTGCCCTCCGCTTCCGTCCCACTCTCTCCCGTTCCGCGTCACGCTTCCCGGCTACGATCTACCGTGCGGCGCTGTCTCCCATATGTCCGCGCTGGGCGAGCGGTTGGGCGCGAACGGTGGGGAGATTGGTGGCCTGAACATTGCGCTTGCCACTCCATACAAATCGGACTAACGGACGTTACGCAGTTGTGTATGAGGCAGAGCATGTGCAGGGTTGTCGCCTATTATCGCGTTTCAACTGAGGGGCAGGGGCGCTCAGGGCTGGGGCTTGAAGCCCAGCGCGAGGCAGTGTCCAGCCTGTGCAGTTCGCGAGGCTGGCAGATCGTGGCAGAGTTCACAGAGGTTGAGAGCGGCAAGCGTAGCGACCGGCCCCAACTTCAGGCAGCGATGCACAGGGCCAAGGTGACAGGCGCAACCCTTGTGGTGGCGAAACTGGACCGTCTCTCGCGTAGCGTTGCGTTCCTGTCCGCCCTTCAGGACAGCGGCGGGCGCTTCCTTGCTGCTGACATGCCGGAGGCGAACGAACTAACGGTGCATATCATGGCAGCGGTCGCACAGGCTGAGCGCAAGGCCATATCCCGCCGCACCATTGAGGCGCTTGCAGCCGCCAAGGCGCGGGGGACGCGACTGGGCAATCCCAACGGTGCCGCTGCGCTTCGGAGAGCCGCCAAGGGCAATGTTGCCGCAATTGAAGCGGTGAAGGCTGGCGCTGCCGAGCGGGCGACGGACCTTGCGCCTGTGATTGCCGATATTCAGGCCACCGGGGCAACGTCGCTTCAGGCTATCGCCAGCGAATTGAACGTGCGGGGGATCGTGACGCCTCGCGGGGGCAAGTGGCACCCTAGCTCTGTGAGAAACCTATTGGCACGGCTGTCTGCCAACTAGTGGATCGGCACCTGTGCACTGTGACGATTTTCGTAACCTATGCCATTGCAGGCTCGACGCTGCTGAGGCACTATGGCGGCATGGAACGGTGAGCGGTGCACACTCCCTTTTGGAAGGGGGGCGGGGTTCTCAGGCCGTCGCGCTCACCGTTCCTCCGCACAGGGGTGGATGCCCGCGCGGATCGCCTACCGCCAATATAGCGGCACTCGGGGCTACGCAGAGAAATACTTTTCCCCCGCCTGTCCCCAGTTGAAGGTCCCGGAGGCCTTTGGGGCCGCCGTTTCTCTCAACTCCTAGGCATAGTGCGTTTACCGGGAATCCGGCGCAAGACCCTAAATTCTGGATTCACCATATATTACACCGTCAAGACTCGGTGATTTAGGTGAGCAACACGGCGCGACGCATGGTCAAAGCTCGGTCGGTGTGCAGCGCAAGACTCAAAATGAATCCGGGCAAAAACTTTGTTGTGAAGTTTTATTTTTCAGGGCTTTGAATCAATCGAATCGAGAATTGCTCAGAGGTGGACGCGATACTCTTCTGCTCAGTCCTCCATATTTTTCCGAGTCGCACCTTTGCTTTGATGTCACTCATAGCTTGCTTCTGTCATGCTTAAATCCTTCGTTCTCAGGCGTGTGAATGTCCCAAATCGTGGACTAAATAATTGAAAATCATAGATTATATGGATTCACAGGGTCTTGGCTCTGTGTCATCAATGGGGCGGGGCAATGGTGCCCCATACAGAAAATAACGGGGGCCTTGTGGTTCATTTGGATTTTGAGATTGCAGCCGAAGGCTATGGGCTGCTGAGCGTTGCCGACATGGGCGAGGGCGGCCTTGTGCTTTCCCAACAGAATGAAGCGGGCAAGGTGGAGCAGGTGGCAGTGAGCCGCGAACAGTTGCTTGCGGCACTGGCCAGCGTTGCGCCACGTTATGCCGACGCGAAAAACACAGAGCCGCATGGTGACTGTGCGATGCTGGATATTTGAGAGTGAGTGCAATGGGAGACCTGAGCCTTTCGGACGTGTCGCGGGCGCTACGCCTCCGCCAGCCTGTCTTGCGACTGGATGGGCGGGCGGTATCGTCTGAGGCACAGGCTCTCGTCTCCCATGTGCTGGATACGATTGTGTTGCCCTCCCTGCCTCCCCAGCGTCCCACTAGCATCGCGAACATGCGCAAGGCCGTGGAGGCACTGCTTGCCGGTTTGCTTGCGGCACAAGAGGCCGAGTGGGGCGAGGGGTGGCGTAGCCGTCCGTTGTCCAATGGGAGCTTCACCGGGGAGACGGTGGGCCGCACTCAGTTCCTGAAGGTGCTGGGGGCTTTGGAACGGGCTGGAATGCTAGACCGTGTGGGAGGCTTTCGTGGCCGTGACGCTGCCCAGACAGGAAAGCCGGGGGTGGACACACGCCTGAGGCTGACCGGGGAGGCACTGCGGATCGCTGAGGGCTTTGGGGTGGCGATTGGTAACGTAGGGCAGCATTTCGGCTGAACAGACTGCTGAGAGACCCTTGAAGGGAGACAGGAATGGGAGACCCAAGCAATGACTGGGAAGGGTCTTTCCTTTTCCACTCAGGCCCTACTTTAAGTCTCCTATAAGATTATCCTCTCTGTCTCCTATTAGTGAACTTAAGTGAGCTTAAAGCAATCTGCACGTCCCCATCCTGTCCTAACGCTATTCTAGGACGAAAAGTCCCCCGCCTATCGGTCCAGCGTCACGCGGTCCGCAAGGCTATTCGCCCGCCCTCGCCTCCGCTGGCCGTTAAGCTGGACCTCAACGCGATAGCGTCCAGTGAGCTGGCCGTTCTTTCGGTCTGGGTAGATGGAGGTCATTGATATGCCTCTATTTTGCCCTCAGGAGGCTGCTGAGAGTCGATAGGGGTCTGCCGGGCACTGGGCCTAGCAAAAGACGTTTCGACTCTCAGTGACTCTCCTAGCGCCTTATAGGACGTAGGGGCCTTTGGTGCCTGATTTGGGCCACGAGTGGAGACAGCAGAGACCGAGCATAGTCTCGCTGCTCAGGCCCCAGCCGGTCTAGGGCGTCCGTAGCGATGGCTTGGGCTTCCTCGCGGCTGGACGTGTTGCCGATAGCCGCCAGAGCGGTGGCAATGGTCTCCCGGTCAGTGTCCGCCAGTCCCTCGCGGGAACGAACAGCAGACAGGGCGTCCGTCACACGCTGCTGATTTGCGTTCGCTGTGGCCGTGTAGGCGAGAGGGTTGCGGACCTGCGAGGATGGCGACCGGAGCCGTTCAAGCTCTGCCCTGATTTCCTCTGACCGCTTCCTGTTCGCGGGAGTGATCCACTCGCCCACGTATCCCTCGGGAATCTCGCTATCCCGGATGGGGACACCATCGGACAGGGTCATGCGCTCAGGGTCAACCGTGTCCAGTTCCTTGAGCAACTCAGCTTCACGAGGCAGCAGGGGGCGAGGCTTCCACTTGGGGTCTCGCGGGAATCTCCCGCTCTCGGCATAGGACCCCAGCCGGTCAATGAGGGCGTTGCCTGCATTGCCAGCGGTGAGCTTGGAAGGGTCCGAAAGGTAGGCCTCAAACTGGGCAGGGGAGATAGCCCCATCCTTGAGGGCGGCTAGTGCCCCAGCGTCCTGCTCGGCTGGCCGTAGGCCCGTGCGTTCGTAAATCAGGCCTCGCCATCCACCAGAGGGAGTGACATTGTCGCGGGCGTTGCGAATAGCGACCTTGCGCCCTTCAGCCTCCAAGCGGTCAGCTTTCGCCTTGGCCAGATAGGGGGCGTCCAGAGCCTCAGCCATGGCGCGGGAGAGACCGCCTGTGTCGGTCGGTCCCTTTGCTTCCATCGCTGTAGCGACATCGGGCAACTGGGCGAAGCGTTTGGCATTGGCGGCAAGGTCAATTGCGTCCTGTGCTGCTCGCCCTTCGGAGCGAGAGACAGCCGCGCGGCCCAGCCGTCCGCCGATAGCTCCACCAAGCGGACCGCCAGCCTTCCAGCCTGCCGTAGAGCCGAGAGCTTCCGCGAGGGCTTTGGTGACGCCGTTGCTGCTACCGGACGTTTCGGAAACATAGGCGCGAAGGCGACGGGCCTTTTCGATCCCGTCCGCTACCGCTTCACCGGCTGGGGTGCCATCGCGTAGCGACTGGACCTCAGCGTCGGACAGCAGGTGGCGGCGGGCCATTGCGGACTTCAGGCTGGCCTTGAGGGAAGGGGGGAGGTCCAGAGTGCTAATCTCGTCTGCCGGGAGATAGCTAGCTTCCAAGTCTGAGACCCTATTCAGCAGTGTGGAATGCTGGCCCTTGGAGAGCTTCCGCTTGGCCCCGTCCACCATCATGGTCTGCACAATCCGGTCCAGATCGTCGGCAACCTGTGCATCTGTAAGGACGTGGGGATTTGCAGCCTGCTCGCGAGCAAATTGGGCGTCCGCCAGCTTGGGCAGCAATTTGCGAGCTACGGGGCTGAGGGCAGCGTTCCCGGCCTTCGCAGCACCATGCAGCGCAACGCCTCCCACGGCACCTGTGGCAGCGCCATAGGCGGCACCGTCTAGCCGTTCCAGCGGATTGCCTTCGTCAGAACCGGCACCGTATGCAGCGCCGTAGACCGCGCCAGTCTTTGCGGCAGACTTCAGCTTGCCCAGAGCGCCAGCGGCCTTTGCGGCCCCACCGGCAGCGCCAGTAATGGGGACAAGACTGCCGCCTACTGCCCCAGCGCCATAGGCCCACGGGTGTTCGTCCTGGGCTGCTGCCAACAAGTCTCGATTGTAGCGAACATTGGCGTCGTATGCGGCGGAAAAGCCATTGCCGTCCCACACGGTCTTGCGACCATCGCCGGGAATGAATGCCCCCAGCCCAGCGTCTATTTCATCGCCAAAGCCGAAAGTGAGGGCGTCGGCAAAGCCTAGAACGCCAGCCTCAAATGCAGACGTGCGGTCAGCGTTGGGCGTCTCGTCCAGCGGGTAGCCGTCCGGGGTGAGGCCCTGCCGGGCGCTGGCGGCTTGCTGCTGCTGATATGCTGCCTCTTGTTGAGCCAGCCACTCGTCTGAAAAGTGGGGATTGGAGACGACTGGGCGAGGCGTTGCGTTGTCGATAGCTGCCTGTCCTGTGTCCACCACGGGGGAGGCAGGGGCAGCGGGAGGGGCCTGCGGAGGCTGAGGGCGCTGAGGCGAGCGACGGGGACCGGCAGAGGCCATGATGTCAGCCACAACAGCGTCCTGTTGGGCAGGGGGAAGCGATAGGAACGTGTCGTCAACTTCAACACGTCCTACGCCTTCAATCTCAATGATTGGCATAGGTGTTTTGGGTTCCAATTGGATATTGCCCCCACGGTGCAGCGTCCGGGGGATAGTGTGCGCACATGGTCGGACGTGCGGGGGCATTGGGGAAAGGGTCGCCTACAGAATGCAGGGCGACCAAAAGGGTTAGGTGGTGCTCAGGCGAGCAAGTCCGCCTTCCACTGGCGTATCCAGCGACAGCCGGACGAATATGAGACGTTGAAACGCTCGCCTAAGGCCGTGCCGGTGCAGCCGGTCGCAAGCCAGTAGTCGCGGGCGTCTTTGTGCCGTTCGGAATAGCGCGTGGCGTTTGTCACGCTCTTGTGTTCGGAGCGTTCAAGGGGGCGAAGATGGCTGGGCTCAGCGCATAAGCGGTGGCGACACAGGTGGTCGCATTCGAGACCCTCAGGCCATTGCTCCCACCCCCGATGGGCTCGGAGAATGAAGCGGTGAAAGGGTTCCTTGAGTTTGCGCCCCTCTACGGTCCAAGTCTTGTGGAGATACCCGTCTGTGTTCGGCTGATGGGAGACACAAACTTGGCATGGCTTCTCAAGCTCAGGGTTGGGCGAGGGTAACGCTTCAAAACGCATGGCGCGGGCTTGGCGAAACGAACGGCAGAGAGGGTCTGTCATACCATCCCCGCCAGATCGGCATGGTAGTGGCGCAGCAACTTTCGTGCGGCTGCTAGTTTGTCTGCCTTCGCGCCGCCCGGAGCGGCTAGGAGCGTAAGGGCGGCGACAGTGGCGTTCGCCCCGTCAATGTCAGAGCGGGGAATGGTGCCATTGGCGATTAGGCGTTCCACGAGCCTTTCGGCTGCTAGGCGGGCCGCGACCTTTGCCGCTGCTGCATCTTCGGCACTCCACCCTTTCGGGCCGCGAGTGCGCTTGTAAGCACGGCGCATGTTCTCAGGGCGGCGCATAGCCGCAAGTTTCTTTGCGTAGGCGCTTCGTTCTTCGGGCGTCATGTCGTGCCACACGCCGCTGTAGCGTTTGCGGTCAGTCGGCGGCTCAGGGGCGAGAGGCGTTGGGGGTGGAGGCGTTGCAGGGTTTTCGAGTGCTTTGGCGACAAACTCCGCGATAGTTGCGGGGTCCGCGTCGGACGCACGGTTAGAGGGACGGCCCTTACGTGTTGGGGCCGCGAATGATGGCTTGTTCATGGTGGTGGTGTTGGGTCTGGGATTGGAGAATGCGGAGGCGCCGAACGCAACACGTTGCAGGCGGCTCTGGATATGGGGGGGTTTTATTCGGTGGAGTGCCGAAAACGGCGAAAATGTGCCGGTCTCTGGATATGGTGGTTGTTTATTCCAGAGGGGGGCGAGCGGAGGATGTTGTTGCGGTTCTGGATATGGTGGCCCTTTATTGCAGAGGGTGACGAACGGAGGGCGTTGTTGCGGTCTCTCTCCTAAATGTGGCGGTATATTCCAAAACGTGCGCAACACGTGCGCAACGCTTTGAAAATATTGCCTTTTTCTAAGAGAGCAATTTCGGTGCAATATCAGCCCCTTGGGCGGCATTTGGCCTTGGCTACATAGCAAGCTATCAATGTTGATCTTTGGGTGAAACGCGGACCCGATTGACTCACGGAGACACCACGCCCACTTCCGGCCCCTCCAAGGAGACGAAACGCCATGCGCTGCGAGTGGGAAGACAGAGACGCCCCAGACGATAAGGGTATCTACGTGGAGGCGTTCGCGGTCGGTTTAATGGTATTTGTGGCCCTCATCTTTGGCGCAATTACGTGCTGGGGCTTCCTGTTCGGTTAGCGATTTAGTCACCGCTTCCCCGGATAGCTGCGATAGTGATTGCGAGGGGGCAACATGAAACCGAGAGCCATCTTTGGTCTGTTGGCATTATGTGTGGCGACTTCAGCCGCTGGCCAGTCGGACTCCAAACGCTTTGATTTGGTCTGTTTGGGGGGAGGCGCTGCGAACAAAGCGACCTACGCTCAGGCGAACGCATGGGACAGCAATGGCGGCTATGCGTCGGCCAATGTCGTGGGGAACCGGAGCGTTCCTTTTGACGATCAAGTGAACCTCTGGATTGAGGGAGGCGAAGGGCGCATTCGTATGCCTCGCGCCATGCTGCCTGTCATTCGTGGGGGCGAGGATGGGTGGTTCAAAATCAAGTCCATCAAGATTGGCGAGAACGAAATCACTGCCTCTGTGGCCGTGAACGTGATGAACAACCCTAAGCTGCGAATTGATCGGCTGACTGGCGCTATCAGTATCTCAGGGAAGGCGGGCGACTATGTCGGCACCTGCCAGCCTTACGATCCTAGCACCGTCCAGCGGAGGTTCTGAGCTATGTGGAGGCAGAACGTCTCAAGGTGGCTAGGGGCAGCGGCAGGCCTTGCGCTTGTAGCCATAAGCAGCCCAGCGCCGCTCAGTGCCCACGGTGGGGGTCTCGCTGCTGACGGTTGCCACATGGACCGCAAGACAGGGACCCGCCATTGTCACAGGGGGCCTAATGCTGGCGCAACCTCTGTGCCCAAGCAGAGCCTGCGGGGTAGCGGGAACGGTGGTGGCAGTGGGCGAGAGGTCTACTATCCCAACTGTTCAGCAGCCCGTGCGGCTGGGGCCGCGCCTGTCTATCGGGGCCAACCGGGCTACGGGAAGCACTTGGACCGCGATGGGGACGGGAAGGGCTGTGAGTAGCCTATGCCGCAATAGGGGCGTCCGGCTTCACGAATTCCACTTCAAACTTCTCTCCCAACGTCACTTTTACGGCAACAGCAGTGTCCGCCAAGGCCTGCCGGGCAGTGGCGGAATCCTCGACAACGCGTTCTCGGATTTGGCGAACTAATACCAACCTGCATTGATCATGACCCACGGGCCCATTTGCGGCGGCCGATGGTCATGATGCGCCATGGCTGATCGGTGAGCTTGTTCCACGCCTCGCAGCAGTGATCGACGATGTTATCGTGGGAGGTGAACACGCGGTTGGAGAGCCAGTTGTCGCGCATAAACTGCCAGATGTTCTCGACGGGGTTGAGCTCTGGGCACTTGGCTGGCAGCGCGATGATGCTGATGTTGTCGGGCACGATGAGCTTTCCGGTCATGTGCCAACCGGCCTGATCCATCAGCACGACCGCGTGAGCGCCGGGGGCGACGGCGAGGGAGATTTCGGCAAGATGCAGGGACATCATCTCTGTATTGCAGAAGGGCAGAACAAGGCCGGCACCCTTGCCCTGCTCGGGGCAGATCGCGCCGAAGATGTAGGCCGATTTCGTCCGCTGATCCTTGGGCGCTGATGGCCGGGTCCCGCGTCTGGCCCAGCGCCGCGTGATCTTGTTCTTTTGGCCGATCCGCGCTTCGTCCTGGAACCATATCTCTATGGGCGTGCCCTTGGGGAGGGTTGCTCTGACCTTTGCCAGCTCGGCGGCAAAACCCCCTTTTTGAAGGCCTCCGCGGCGAGTTCGTTCTGGGCATGGTGGCGAGGCCGAGCCGTGAGCTTGACGTAGCCCAGCTTCTTCAGTTCGCGCGACACGGTGCTCACATCGAGCGAAACCGCAAACTCATCATGAAGCCACTGCACCAGATCGATCAGCCGCCAGCGCACGACGCCATGCACCGCCGGGATCGGACCACGCTCGACAACCTCCAGAAGCGCGCGGCGCTGAATATCATTGAGCCGGGATCGAGGACCGGGTGCCTTGCCATCCAGAAGGCCATCCGGGCCACGGGTATTGAACCGGACCACCCAGTCTCGCACGATCTGCAGACCCACCCCGCCGATCCGCGCCGCCGCAGTCCGGCTGCCACCGTCGTAGATCTCGGCCAAGGCTAAAAGCCGCCGCGTCTGGTTCGCGCTCTTCGACGCACGCGCCAATCGCCTCAAGGCAGCGCCATCATAATCATCACGCAAGCCGATCGCTGAACCCATCAAACTACCCTCCAGAACAGGGCGTCATAGATTCAGACTTTCAGGCTCTTGGGAATCCCCATCGTGAGTCAGCGGCCGCACAAGTTGGTATAAGTCGTCTAGTTCTGCCATTCGCGGCGCAACTACGGCATAGGCGTTATCGTTTAACGCAACTTCGCCAACCATCCCATTCATTTGCGCGGGTAACATGTTCGTAAGTTCTAACCGACGATTTGCATATAGAGAGAATATGTCGACGCTAGAGGCATGAATTGCATCAAGAGATAGTACCCTGTTGAAAAGTGAAAAATCTCCTAGGCCGAGCAAGTAGCCCATTTCGTCCGATGTGAACGCGACTTTGTCAGGGCCATTTGCAATGGCGCGGAGTGACTGCCAGCCGACCGCCAATTTTGTTTCTGTGGCCCTTTCCTCGCACTCCGCTACGTGCTTGCGGAAGCCGTCTAAATCGGTAGAAATTCGCATGAGCTTAAATATCAGGGAACGGGCTAGGCCTTTGTCCCGCTCGGCTTTGTCGGCCTTGCCTTGAAAGTGCTGCAATGACCAAGTCACCCCACCCCCAGCAAGTGCGCCGATAACTGCCCCTACCACTGCTGCCCAGAATTCATTGTTCATGCAGGTCCCCCTGTTGGCTTTTCGCGATGCTGGACAACGCAATTCTAATCCAAACTAGAACTAATTACAGGGCGGTCGTGGGTTTTTTAGTGACAATCCTGAATGGGTTAGGCCGTTGTCAGACGGCTCAAACAAGCGGAACCTTAAAGGGGCGGTACTTTCCAGCGCTTAACGCCCCTCAGGTCCAAGCCTTCAAAGCGTAGCTTCTCGATCTCCGCACCATAGGGTGAGCGGTCACCATAGGTCCGCGTGGTGTTACCCCCACGGACAGAGTGCCCGGCAAGATAGGAGATAGCTTCATCTGACACGCCGGACGCCCGGAGTGCGGTCATAAAGTTGTGGCGGAACTCTCGGGTCTGCCGCTTCCCTTCGGGGATGGCACCGTGTTCGCGCACATAAGGGCCCCACCATCTGCTCCAAGTGTCATGCAGGCCCTTGGAGGTCGCGCGTAGCTCGGGAAACAGGGCGACCTCTTTTCGCTCTCCAAGCCACGCCAGATAGGCGGGCAGGCCAAGGTCTATGAGTGTTTGCGGCACTGGAAATTGCCGTTCGCCGGTCCCATGCCGACTGGTCTTGAGGTGCCGCTTGCCGATGGCAGGGTGTTCCCCTTTGTCTGTGTAGAGCATGTGCCACTTGCCTGCGCTGTCCTGCCAGAAATCGGAGACGATAAGCTGGGCAATCTCACCGGGCCTTGCCCCTGTGAACAGTGCAAGTAGCGGTATCCAATACGCGGCTTCTCCCCGCCCCTGCTTGGGGCGTTCGCCGCTTGTGAACACGGGGAGCCGAAAGACGGCATTTAGCTCTCCGGTGGTGAGCGGCTGCCCGCCAGTCTTATGCTGGACCTTCACGTCATGGCCAGCGAAGGGATTGGCCATATTCTCAATGAGCCCGCGTTTCTCCGCCTTGTTCCAGATGGCTGAGAGGGACCCCAAGTGCTGCCGCACAGTCTTTCCAGCGATACGGGCCGCCTGAGCGTTGCCCGCATATCGTTCGACAAGTGCAGGGAGGGGAAGCCGCTCCATTCGCTTGGGAAGCCCACGAGGGCGCTGGGAAAGCAGATTCGACCATTCGGAGGCCTTCCGCCGTGTGATGTCACTGCAAGGTATCTCGCCATACACTTCCCGCCAGAACCTGAGAGCGGTATTCCATGCCTGCTCCGTAGCCTTGCCGATGGGAGCCACCTTATTGGCAAACAAGCGTTCGGCCAATGAGGTGAGAGTGTGGCCCGTTCCAGATGCACTCCAGCGCACTACATCCCTCTCGGGGGAAGCGGACGCGGGGGCTACTGGAATCTCAATCGGTTCAATCTCTTCGCCGCTGTCAGTGAGGCGTAAGAACTGGACCCCCGCCGCTATGTCTGCCCTGATGAGGGCAAGGCATAGATCAAAGAAAACGGTAGCGTCCAATTCCGCTGTAAGCGCAAACTCCGCGAGCAGGTTTTCTCCGGTCTGACCTTCGGCGCTGATAATTCCTGCCCTGTCACCATCGCTAATCAGCTTGCGCCAGTGGGACAGGAGGTCCGGCAGCGCTTCGCGGACCCTTTCGGAATTGGTCCACGGAATTGCCCGGCCCGCCAACTCTGCCCCCACCTTGTCCATGAAGGCGAAGGGAGCGAAGCGCCATGCGGAGGCTGCAAGCCACTCGCGTTGATCGTCTGAGGGATCGAAGTGGGTCTCAGTGAGGTTCTTGCGGAGCCTATGGGCGTAGGTCTGCACGAGGAACCCAATGTCGGAACTGGCAAGCTGGCGACTGGTGCCGTTGGCACGCAACTGTGCCGCTTCCACGATCCTCTCATATTCGGCTTGGGCCTCAGCGAAACGCCGTGAGGCTTCCCGGTCATGCAGGGATTTCGCGCCGAGCGACCGCTTCAACTGGCGGGGTTGTTTGGGAATGAAGGGGCGCAACTCGTCCGGGAAAGCGCGGCGGAATGACAGCCGCCCGGTCCGGGGATCGCGCTGCAAGTGCTTGGTCATTATGCCCACGATTCGACGCCTCACTCGCGAGGCGTTTTGTACCGCCTCTTTGTACCGTGAAGCGCCCGTAAACAACGGATTTCAGGGGACTTTCGCGGATTTCTGCCATCCGCGAGAGTAATGGTGCCCAGAAGAGGACTCGAACCTCCACGCCCTTGCGAGCGCCGCCACCTGAAGACGGTGCGTCTACCAATTCCGCCATCTGGGCACGGGCCGCTTCGGATGCTTGATCCGCTTCGGCAGGTAGGAGCGCGCCGATAGCGGGGGGGTGGGCGGGCTGTCAACAGCTNTTCCCGCAACGGCCACTTACCACGGGTGGGCGGGGCCGCTCGGATTGGGGCCGGGGCCGGAGTGAGCAGGTTCGCCGCGCGGTGGGCCTTGCGTGGCGGGGGGGCTTGCCTTGCCGCCTGCCACACCAAGCCCCTGTGTGGCCGGTGGGCCATAGACCGGAGCGGGCGAAGCGGAGGGATCCACCGGGCCAATCGCGGATGGGGCGGCAGCGTCACCCTGACGCGCAAGCTCCACGGGTTCCTGTGCCTTGAGGGGCGGCGATAGGGAAGCCGGCGCGGTAATCGCGGGTTGGGCGGCCAACACTTGCGTGGTGTGGCTGGCGCTTTTCGGCTGGGCAGCAGCGGTTTCCGGTGGCGCAGCTTCGATGGGCAAGCTGCTGTCCCGGCTATTTGCAGCCGCAGTTCTCGGGGAGACCGTGTCCGCGGAGGCGAGAGGGGAGGGCTGGCCCTCGGGCACGAGTGGACCGGGTTCTGCCGGGCGCGGCGCGTCTGCCGCCAGCAGCCGGTCCGGCGGGGGCATTCCGCGTTCGCCACTGCGGGTGATGAGCGCCGTACCCAGAAGGCCGATTGCCAGTACGGCTGAAATCGCGAAGGCGGTCGCCAGCCGTCCACGTCCTGCGTCGTGTGAGCGGGACGCGTCAGCGCGGGCAAGGCCCGGCGCATCCTGGGGCAGGCGGGTAACATCGGCCACAATTCGCCCGGCAAGGCCAGGAGGAACCTGCGGGGTCGAAGCGCGTGAAAGTGCCCGGTCGAGCGCAGCCTCTGCCTCGTTCTGACGCGGGATCATGGCATGAATTCCACGTCGGCCAGCGAGAACTCACTCGATTCCAACAGGCCGCGCAACTGGCGCCGCGCGCGCACGAGCAAGGATTCGAAGGCCTTCAGGTTCATGTCCATGGCGTCGCAGGCTACAGAATTTGGGAAGCCTTCGAAATAGCTGAGCGCCAGGGCGGCACGGTAATGGGGCGGCAGGGCATCCAGCGCCCGTTCAATCGCCAGGCGAGCTTCGTATCCTTCGATACGGCGATCCGCCAGCGGGGCAGCGTCATGGACTTCCGGGAGCGTATCGCAGAACGACGGACGGCTCTTGCGCAGCCGGTCGAGGCACAGGTTCATTGTCACCCGGTGGAGCCAGCCGACCAGCCCGGCGCCCCGCGCGCTCCAGTTGGCGGCCTGCGTCCACAGGCGGGCGAAACACTCCTGCACGACGTCTTCCGCCTCGGCCCCGTCGCCCAGCATGCGGTAGGCGACGCGATAGAGGGCGGAGCTGTGCCGTTCCACAATGATGGTGAAGGCATCCACGCTGCCTTTGCCGGCAAGGGCGACGAGGCGCGTATCGTCATCCGACGGGCAGCCTGCGCGGCGATCGTCGTTCTGAGCCATGCGCGCGATGCGCGGGCTGTCGCCATGCTGGCCGTCTTGCCTGAAGAGTCTCAAGGCGCCCCGTTGAATTTGCTTTGCTGCCGGAGCCTGTAGAAATCCCGTCAGTCGGCTTAACGCAAGCTGACCGGACTTTTTTCCGGACCGGTCCGAAGGGTTCGCCCCACCACCCCGTTTAGTCCTGTGAACGGCTTCCCGCAGCGTCCCCGCTCCAGCACCGGGCGGCCGTTCCTCTGCTGTCTGCAAGTCCAATCCTTGCAGCCACGGAAAAACAGGCGCCCGGTGGTCCGCAGAGCCGCCGGGCGCCACCCAATTCAGGTGACGAACCCGATGATCCACGCAGTCCGCAAGCATATCCTCCTGACCACGATGCTTTCTTCGGCCATCGCCGGCCCGGCTTTGGCCGATACGGTTGTCTCCAGCGACAGTACTACGGCCCTTGCCACGTCCACGGCGGGGGACATCGCGGTGAATGAGGATGTGGTGCTGGATGTGAGTGGTACCACGCCAATCACTATCGACAGCAACAGCTCTGTCTCCATCGGCGAAGATGCCGTGGTGGAAGCTGATGACAGCGATGGGCGCACGGCCATCCTGGTGCGGGATGGGACGGATTTCTCGATCGATAATGTCGGTTCGATCGAAGTGCTCGAGGACTTCGTGCCTGATGACGAGGATAGCAATTCCATTCCTGACGGGCCGATAGCGGAAGCGACGGGCCGGTATGGAATTCATGTGCAGTCCGGCGCGTCTTCCAGCGGAGCAATCGACAACAGCGGCGCGATCACGGTCGAAGGGCTCAATTCCTATGGCATCGCGATAGATTCCAACTTCACCGGAGACATCGACAATAGCGGCACGATCACGGTGACGGGCGATTACAGCACGGCGCTCTTCACGCAGTCTGTCGCTGGGGATATTCGCCTGGGCGGCACGATTACGGCCGTCGGCGAAGGTGCTGCGGGCGTGGACATTAACGGCGATGTCAGTGGCACGGTCACGATCGACGGGACGATAAACAAAGCGCGATCCTATACCACCGACGATGACGATACGCTGACCCTGTCTCGTTCCGACCTGCGCGTGGAAGCGCCGGCCGTGTCGATTGAAGGCAATGTCGAAGGCGGCATCATCGTGGCCAACCGGCCCTATGACCTCAGCTCGACCGACGAGGATGAGGACGATGACGGAGTGGACGATGATGAGGAAACCGCAGGCGCCATCGCGTCTTACGGTGCCAGCCCGGCGCTGGTGATTGGCGGGACGAGCGATACGGAGATCGGTTCGGCCACCGGTCGTGACGGAACCTACTCGCTCGTTATCGACGGTACAGTGCAGTCCAATACCCATTACAGCAGCTTCGACACTACAGCAGTGGTGATCGGCGGGCAGGGCGGCTCGGTCACTATGGCGGACGGGATAGGCGTTTCCGGCACTGTGCAGGCTACAACCAACGATGCCTCGGCCACCGCATTGCTGATCAATGCCGGCTCCATCGTGCCCACGCTGGATAACAGCGGCACGATCAAGGCCTATGTCCAGTCGAGCGGCGAGGGGCATGTAACGGCGGTTAAAGACGCATCCGGCACGCTCTCCACGGTGAACAACACAGGCTATATCTATGCCACCGGTTCGAATGAGGATGAACGCATCGCGCTTAACCTTGGCGCTAACACCAGTGGTGTGACGATCCGCCAATATCTCAACGATATAGATCTGGCGTCGAAAGAGGATGAAGAGGCCGAGGAGGACTACGATCCTTCCAGCCCCACCATTTACACCGCAATGGTCGGCGACATCGTCACCGGATCCGGCAACGATCTGTTCGATATTTCCTCTGGTTCCGTGTCGGGTGATACCTATTTCGGCGCCGGGGACGACCGGCTGCTGCTGTCCGACGATGCGATCTATGTTGGCGATATCTATTCGGCCGGCGGCGCGCTGGAGATGAGCCTATCAGGCACTTCCGGCTATTACGGCGCAGTCGACGCTGCCGGGGAGGCCGCGCAGATCACCTTGACGGACAGTGCCGTCTTCAGCGGCTCGTTCGCCAATGGAGAGTATGTCTCGGTCGATGTGAATGGCGGCACGCTGGTGGCAACCGAAGGCGAGACTGTGTCGTTCGACACGCTGCAGGTCGCGGCGGATGGCTCCATCGGCATCATCATCGACAGTGACAGCGGGACCAACTCTTCCTTCGACGTCAATCAGGCCACATTCGCCGATGGGTCGATCCTCACTGTGGGCGTTACCTCGCTTGCCGGGGTGGATGGCACATACGAAGTGCTGACGGCCGAAAGCCTGAGCGGTTCGCCCGACCTCGACCTGTCGGACGGGTTCGCTCTGCCGCTGCTCTACACCGGCACGCTGACGCAGAGCGATACATCCATCACGCTCGACATTCGTCGTCGCACTTCGGAAGAACTCGGCCTCACCGGGCCGCAATCGCAGATATTCGACGCCGCGCTCGCGCAGGCGGGGGAATATTCGCTGCTGGAAGCCAGCCTGCTGGAGGCAGAGGATTTCGATTCCCTGTTCGGCCAGTTCGACGGGCTGATGCCGGATTATGCGGGCGGGGTGTTCGATTTCGTGACTCGGGCGTCGCGCCTCGCCGCGCGGCATATTTCGGACCCATCGACCACTTACGATGTCAGCCCCGTGAGCGGCTGGATCGAACCGCTCTATTTCCAGGGCAGCAAGTCAGCCGATGACACGGCCGGATTCAAGACGCAGGGCTATGGCCTGTCGCTCGGACTCGAGCGGGATTTCGGCATCGGCTATCTCGGCCTGAGCTTCGATTATGTCGGCGGTTCTATCAAGAATGGCGATTTGCAGGACATCGGCTCGGAAATCTACGAAATCGCGGGACACTGGCGCCTGCGCAAGGGGCCGTTCGCGGCCTTTGCGCGGGCTTCTGGCATGCATGCCAAGCTTTCCTCTACCCGCACTTTCGAGACGACGGTCGATGAGACGGATTACAGCTACTCGACAGAAGGAAGCTGGGGTGGCTGGGCGCTTTCGGGCATGGCGGGCGTCACCTACGATCTGGCAATCGGATCGCGATTCTCGCTGCGGCCCAAGGCCTCAGTCGACTATTACTGGCTGAAGGAAGACGGCTACGTGGAGGACGGCGCCGACATGATCGACCTGACGGTTGGCGGGCGCACCAGCAAGGCCTCTACTGCGATCACGACGCTGACGGCCAGCTATCGCTTCGGCCGCACTACGCCGGATGAGACGCCGCTTACTCTGGAACTGGAAGGCGGCCGGCGCTCCGTGCTGCAGAGCCAGCTCGGTTCAACCACGGCGGCCTTCGAGGACGGCGAGAGCTTCACCCTGACTCCGGGCACGCTCAAGAGCGGCTGGACCACAGAGGCGCGGCTGCTGGCGGGCGGATTCGACTACACCTGGCTGATCGGCATCGGGGCTGAGAAGACACAGGGAGATGTCGACCTTTCGGCGCGCGCGGGCCTCAGCATCGCATTCTAGGGCGCGCCGAGGCGGCCGCTTCATTGCAGGCGCGCGACCGGGCCTCCGACGGATAACAAAAAAGGGCCGGCGCGCGCTGCGGCCGGCCCTCCGGTTCCTGCTGTTCAAGTGGTGCTGTCAGGCCGCTACCGAGCGAGGTGCGGTGTCAGCCTGATCCTGGCCATAGGCCGTCGGGGCAGGACCATCCGCTTCGGCCATTTCCGCGCCAGCGCGGTCGATGTCTTCCAGCGAGGCCTCCAGGCGGGCGAGCATCCAGCGGAACTGATCCGTCTCGGCACTGCCGAACTGGGCCAGAACCTGCCGCTCCATCTCTTCAATCGCGGAGGCGAGCGAGAAATAGACCCTGCGGCCTTGCTCCGACAGTTCAAGCAGGTGCGAACGGCCGTCGAGGCGGTTTGGCCGGGTGCCGACCAGACCGGTTTCCTTCAGCCGGGCTGCGGCGCGGTTCACGGCCACCTTATCCAGCTTGGTCAGGTCCACGATGTCGCGCTGCGAGCCAAGGCCCAGTTCGAACAGGCCGGACAGAACCAGCCAGTCCCGCAGGTCCAGCCCGTGGCGGCTCAGCACATCGCGGCTGGCAATGCTGCGCATGCGGGCGGAAACCGCGCAGATGCGGTGGAGAAAAGGATCCTGCGTCACAGAGCGCAGGTGGGGTGCGACGCCGGTGCCGTTTTCAGCCAGACGGAGATTCGTGTTTTCCATATCGCGCCTTATGCCATTTTTGGCGTGCAAGATCGTTTCAGAATTGACTAAGCTGCGAGGAAATGTGAGACTCCGTTTCGCATAAGGCGGAAAATATGAAACAGAATATCGATCTAGATCGGGTAGATCGTAAGATACTCGCGCTGGTGCAGCGCGATGCTACGCTCAGTCATGCTGAAATCGCCGAACGGGTAGGCGCTTCCAGTGCATCCTGCTGGCGGCGCATCAAGGCAATGGAAGCGGCTGGCTATCTCATCGGCAGTGTGCGGCTGGTGGACCCGGATCGAGTGGGCAGAGGCGTAACGGTGATATGCAACGTGCGCGCCAAGGATTTCTCTCCGGCGGCCTCGCAGGCCTTTGAAGAATTTGTGCGCGATAGTCCGGAAGTGGTGGAATGCTATTCCATGTCGGGTGACTGGGATTTTCTGCTGCGGATCGTGGCTTCCGATGTGGCGGATTATAACAGCTTCCTGATGGACAAGCTGCTGCGCCATCCGACCGTGGCGGGCGCCTCGTCCCATTTTGCGCTTGAAACGCTGAAATACACCACTGAACTGCCGGTTTGATCTGTCATTCAGGCATAGAGGCAGCGGGCAAGGGCGCCGGTAGCCCAGCTCGCATGCTGGTCCAGCGCTTCGCATTCGCTCTGACTGAACCGTCTTGGCGCCGTGAACTGGGTCGACAGGACCGCCAGCAGTCTGCCCGCCGAATCCTGCAACGGCGTTGATTGCACTGCCCGAATGCCGACTTGTGCGGCAAGGGTGAGATGTGGCTGATAGGAGGGTTCCTCCACCACATCCTCGATGATGATGCGCTGACGTTTGACAATGCAGCGCGAGCAGGCCAGATTATCGGTTGGTCGCACCAATGCGAGATATTGGAGTTGCGGCTCCTGGAAATTCCTCTGAGCGACGATCTGTAGCGTCTCACTTTCCGGATCGTAGAGTTGCAGGCTGCCGAACTGGGCACCGAGCAGGCGCATGGCCTCGATAACCGCATGATCGGCGATGGTCAGCAAATCAGAAGGTGGCTCCAGAAGCGGTGGATCGGTCGATGCGCCGGTTTGCATGGCCATCTCCAGATCCGCCTCAGCTTCTGCCAGCAGACGAGAGAGCTTGGCGTGCAGCGCAGCGGGCAAGTCGGAAGTTAGCGCGCCTTTCAGGCGGGCAATCTTCTGTTCCAGTACCGAATGCGGCATAGGTAAATTCCGTCCATATCCCCAAACAACTTAAATCAATTCTTGAGCCTGCAAAGAGACTCAGAAGGGAATTGGCACCAGATTTGATGATTTTTGTCTGAGCGCGCATGGGGTGCGCTTCGTGTATCGATTCAGTTGCTGGCGGTTGAGCGCGGGCAGGCCCGGAAAATGCGCAAATCTGAAATCCTGAAACTCATCAACGGTTTAGAATGGAAAACTAAGAAAAAAATAAGTCGTTCGATTACTAATTAATACGTAATTTGGAAGTGAACGAATATTTTACTCCCAAACCACATAATTGTGACACATGCTTGAGTGGATGCTTTGGCTCCCAGCGAACGTGGGGTGGGCATGGCAACAGTAAGAAAGCTACTTTCCCTTCAGGGGGCCGGGCTGAACAAGGCCGATTGGTCGTCTGGTATCCGGATCCCGAGGGAGAATTCGAAACACGAACTTTCCTACACCGCGCAATGCGTTGAGGTGCTGCGTCCGCTGTTTCCGCTCATGGGTGGAATGCTGCTGATCTACACCGCGCTGCTTGTCGTGGAGAACTGGAGGGAAGTTAGCCTTGCGGGCGCGATCTGGTTTGCTGGAGCGTTGGGGCTTGCCCTGCCGTTGCTGGTGGGCGGGATCACTCTGTCGCGCACGCTTCGCGCCAATCAGATCAGCACTGCGCGCATTATCTGCCTGGGCGGAGCGTTGTGCGGAATCCTGCTGGGCAGTGAGGGCGCGGTGCTGGCCCATCCGCACAGCGTAGCGGTAACGCTCGCTTGCGTGATGATCGGAATGGTCATTCTGGCCGCATTTCCGCTTTCGCAGATGATCTTTGCCGCCAGTTTTGCGGTCACTGAACTGTTGTTGGGCGCCGATGCCTTGCCACCTGGCGTGGTGGCTTTCTCGCTCGCATTCAGTTTCGTGGCGATCTGGGCGTCTTCGCAGGCTCGCTTCATACGGGCGAGTGCACGTATGGATCTGCAGAACGAACGCCTTTCGCGCATGTCGGAGCAGACCGGCAGCTTCGTGTGGGAAACAGACAGTGATGGGCGCCTTACCCGTGCGAGCGAGGGCATGTTCAAAGTGCTCGGCCGCCCGGCATCGGAGATGGTCGGGGAATATGTCTGGGGGCTGGTGGGGCCGGAGGCGAATTGCAACCAGCGCCAACAGCGCGAGATCGCGTTCGGGACAGACATCCTGCGGCGTCATCAGGTTATGCAGGCCCCGTTTGGCGACCTCACCGTATGTGCCCGTGCGCGTGACGGCATTCACAGCCTCTCTCTATCCGGTCAGCCGCGATACGATGCGGCGGGCAATTTCGTGGGCTTCATGGGCATCGGCCTTGACCTTACAGAGTTCACGCGCGTGCAGGAAAGGCTGCTGGCCTCGGCCGAACGCGATGCGCTGACGCGGTTGATGAACCGGGCCTGCTTCAACGACCGCCTGGAGGAACTGCTCAACGGTTCGGAAAGCGGGCGGTGCGCGACCGCGCTGCTGCTGATCGACCTCGACAAATTCAAGCAGGCCAATGACACGTTGGGTCATCAGGTGGGCGATCAGGTGCTGCGCCAGTTTTCCGAACGCCTGCGGATGTTCATCAACAGCAGCGGCTTTGTCGGCCGTCTGGGCGGCGATGAATTCGGGGTGGTGCTGCATGAAACAACCGAAGTGCGCCGGCTGGAAGCGCTGGCCTGCGAACTGGTCCGCTATCTGAGCGCGCCTTACGAGATTTCGGGCATCAAGGTCACCATTGGCGCGGCAATCGGTATCGCGATCGGCCCCGAACATGGTGATACGGTGGACTCGCTGGTGCGCAATGCTGACCTTGCGCTTTATTCGGCCAAGGCTCGCGGCGGCAATTGTCACCGCATGTTCGATACGACACTGCTCGACCATGCGCTGGAGCGGCGCCAACTGGAGATCGACCTTGGCAGGGCGATCGAGAATGGCGAACTGATGCTGCAATACCAGCCCATCGTCGATGCCGCGAGCGAGAAGCTGTCGGGCTTCGAGGCTTTGGTCCATTGGCGCCATCCCGTGCGCGGAGAAGTGGCTGCCGACGAGTTCATTCCGCTGGCCGAGACTGCCGGCCTGATCAATCGCCTTGGCGAATGGGTGTTACGCGAAGCTTGTCTGGAGGCGGCGCAATGGCCGGCCCATATCAGGTTGGCGGTGAACCTTTCGCCGTCGCAATTCGCCAGTCCCGGTCTAACCTCGGTAGTGGTCAACAGCCTGGCCCAGAGCCGTATGCCTCCCGGCCGGCTGGAGATGGAGATTACCGAAAACGTCTTTCTTGACGAGGCGGAAAGCACCCAGACCATCCTGCGCCAGCTTCACGATCTGGGTGTGCGCTGGACGCTGGACGATTTCGGCACCGGCTATTCCAGCCTCAAATATCTGCTCAAGGCTCCGTTTTCGAAGATCAAGATCGATCGCGAGTTTATCAGCGGCCTGTCGGTGCCGGGTAGCCAGAAACGCCCCATCGTTGCGACAATCGTGGCCTTGGCAGAGAATCTGGGCATGGAAACCACTGCCGAAGGAGTGGAATCCCATCAGGATCTCAAGGCCGTGCGCGAGCTTGGCTGCGGCCAGATTCAGGGCTTTGTCTATGGGCCCAAGCTCGATGCGCGCGAGGCGCGCACGCTGGCACGCAGTCGCCTGCCCATTGCCACCGAAGGTTATGAAGTCACCAGGCGCGAACAGCGCATGGTGGTGCTGCGTAGCGCGGACGTGATCTATCGTGGTGAGAAGCTGCACGGCACGGTGCGCAACGTATCTTCCAGCGGGGCAATGGTGGAGGCCGAATGGCAGGCCGCCGTTGGCAGTCGAGTGGAGATCCACATGGATCACGACCGGCCCCGCAAGGGCATCGTCCGCTGGGTGGACGGGTTCCGGTTTGGCGTGCAGTTTGACGAGCTTGGCTATGGGCCGGACAATGTCTCGGAAGAGCAGGTCAATCTGCCCATGGCAAACCCTCTGTCCAACCCGTTACGAGCTGTCGGATAAGATGCGGAAGTCTACTTAGGCAACCGGCCGTATCGGCGCGATGTTCCGTGAAATAATCATGGGAATCATTCATATAATTGACGGATTCGTGAATCCGAAAATTCATATATACGCTACCGTTACAGCCGATCTTAAGTCGAATTTATATATATCTATTTATCAAGAGACCATGCGGGTGTCTTACGCAAGGCACTGCTCCCTGCGGAGACTTTTATGGTCGATGTGCGATTGTCGGGCGAAAGCGGGCCTGCCGCCGTGCCAAGGCGGCAGCGGTTGACCGTGCTTGTCGTCGACGACAATCCGGGCGACCGCCGCCTGGCTGAGATGTCGCTTAAGGTCGGGTCGCACGATGCCGGCGCGGAGTGTGACGTTCTGCTGGCCGGCAGTCTGGCCGATGGAGCGGCCTTGCTCGAGACACTGGTAGCCGCAGGGCCGGATGCGATCCTGCTCGATCTCGGCCTGCCCGATGCCTCCGGCTTCGATGGGCTGCAGGCTCTCAAGATACTGCGTCCGGATGTTCCGATCATCATCCTGACTGGCCTCGACGAGGCCAATACTGCGGCCAGTGCGCTTACCAACGGAGCGGCTGACTACCTCGAGAAGGATGACATCCGGCCGCGTTCGCTCTGGCGGTCGATCAGCTATGCGCTGGAACGTAAGAAGTTCCAGGAGGAACTGGTCCAGCTCGCCATCACCGATCCGCTCACTTCGGTGAAGAACCGTCGCGCCCTGATCGAAGGGCTGGAACTGAGCATGGAACATGCCGACCGTACCAAGCTGTTTTGCGCGGTGCTGGTGATCGACATCGACAATTTCAAACAGATCAACGATCTGCTGGGCCACGACGCGGGCGATGAATTGCTGGTGCGCGTGGCGGAGCGGATCAGCGAGACTGTGCGCCGCACGGACATTGTCGGCCGGCTGGGCGGTGACGAGTTCGCGGTAATCGCCACCAATCTGCCTAATCCCCGAGGCGCGATGGAACTGGCCCACAAGATCGCCAGGGCGATCGGCACGGTCACCAGGCTGGATGGCCGCCCGATCGACATCGGGTCGAGCATCGGTATCGCACTCTATCCGTCTGGAGCGGTCAGCTCCGGCGATATGCTGACCCACGCCGATCTGGCCATGTACAAGGCCAAGAAGGAGGGCGCACGCACGATCTGCCTCTATGACGATTCCCTGCACCGCGAACTGAGCCGGAAGCTGGAACTGAAACGGGCGATGCTGCGCGACATCTCCACGCCCAGCTTCTATCTCGATTACCAGCCAATCGTCGACTGCCGCAGCCACCGCATCGTCTGTGCCGAGGGTCTCGCGCGCTGGCGCCAGCGTGACGACAGGGTGATCATGCCTGGTGATTTCATTCCCATTGCCGAAGAGAATGGCTGGATCTCCGATCTGGGGATGCAGATGATCGATCAGGCTTGTGGCTTCCTGGCAGGCTCGCTCGCGGCAGGCGCACCTGTCGTGCCGATTTCGATCAACGTTTCCCCGATCCAGTGCCGCGACAATGGCTTTGCAGGCCTGTTCACCGACGCGATCGACCGCCACGGCCTGACGCCCGACCTGTTCAATATCGAGATCACGGAATCGACTTTCATGCAGAATATCGATTCCGCCCGACGCGGGTTGGAGGCTCTGATGAACGTCGGCATCGGCGTGCATATCGACGATTTCGGCACCGGCTATTCATCGCTTTCCCTGCTGCGCGACCTGCCGCTGAAGCACCTCAAGCTGGACCGCAGCTTCGTTTCCAAGTTGATCGACGATTCCGGCACTCGCAAGATTACCGAGGCGGTGTCCGATCTGGCTCACAAGCTGGATTTCAAGACCGTGGCCGAAGGGGTGGAGACGGCGGAGCAGGCTGAATTGCTCACCCGGATCGGGATCGACTACCTGCAGGGCTATTACTTTTCCCCGCCGATCAGCGCGGCACGGCTTAGCGAGGAACTGGTGATCTTCGGCCCGGACGAGGCGATCATCGCCACCCAGCACGACAGTGCTGGGCAAGTCAGAGCGGCGAGCCGCTGAGCCGGGCATGACGGAACGCTTCGATCTGCGCGGCCTTGGCCTTGCGACAAAGATCGCGCTGGCCGCCGGGCTGGTGGGCCTGCTCTCGGTCATGGCGCTGACGTGGTATTTCTATCGCGGAAGCGAGGACATACTGATCGACCGTGACACGCAGCACCTTGCCGGCGATGTCGAGGTTTCCGCCACGCGGCTGCGTTCGCGTATCGAATTCGCCCGGCAGGACACGTTGCTGCTCACCAAGGTACCGCCGACAATGGGCACGTTCCGGGCCTTGGCAAGCGGCGGATTAGACCCTCAGGACGGATCGACCGCCACTTTGTGGCGTGACCGGCTGGCCACCATCTTCGCCGGAATGCTGGAAGCACGGCCGGAATATGTGCAGGTCCGCCTGATCGGATTCGGCAATGGCGGGCGTGAAATCGTGCGGGTAGATCGCTTGCGCGACGGGTCGGTCCGCCGCACTTCCGAAGAGCAGTTACAGGTCAAGATTGACCGCCCCTATGTTCGCGAGACCCAGCAGTTGGGAAGCGGCGAGGTCTATCTTTCACCCATTGATCTCAATCGCGAGAACGGGAAGGTAGAGGTGCCTCACCTCGCAGTCATCCGCGCCGCTACGCCTGTGGTTTCGTCCAGTGGCGAGAAGCTCGGCATGGTCGTGATCAATGTCGATATGGGCAAGGTCTTCCAGATCGTGCAGGGGGCGGACCAGGAACAGGCGGCCTATTACGTCACGAACCAGTCGGGCGATTATCTGGCTCACCCCGACCCTGCTCGCGCATTTGGCTTCGATCTGGGCCAGCGCCATACCATTCAGGCTGAGTTCCCACGCCTTGGGCCGTTCCTGCAGGGCAATGCAGAGCGCTTCACCGGCTTCATTTCGTCAGGCGATTCCAACGTGCTCGTCGCCGCGACGAAGGTAGATTACGATCCCCGGGATACGACACAATTTGCCGTGATTGCCGAGACTATTCCGTCAAGCGCACTGGCATCGAGCCTCGTAACCGTGCGTAATCGCGCGCTGATCGGGGCGGGTGTGATCCTGCTGCTGGGGCTGGCGGCTATGGCCTATTTCACTCGCACGCTTTCGCGCCCGCTCAAGGAAATCAGCGAGACTGCCGCGGCCGTCGCCGCGGGCGAGCGGTCGGTGGATGTCGCGCAGATCGCTTCCCGTTCTGACGAGGTGGGGGCGCTGGCGCGCAGCTTCGAGACGATGGTCGAAAAAGTGGAGGCGCGCGAGGACGACCTGCGCGAGGCCGAAGCGCAGACTGCGCGCGTGATCGATGTGATGCCCGAGGCAATCCTGGTGACCGATCGCAAGGGCAACATCACCAGGGTCAATGAACGGGCGAAGGAAATCTTCGGATACGAGCCTGCGGAACTGCTGGGCCAGCCGGTGGAACTGCTGATCCCCGAGCGGTTCCACGAAGGGCATCCCGAAAAGCGCAAAGCCTATGCCGCCCGCCCGGAAATCCGCCCGATGGGCGCCGGGCGCGACCTTTACGCGCGACGTAAGGATGGCAGTGAAGTGCCGGTGGAAGTCGCGCTGGCGCCGCTGGGAGCGAAGGGCGGCAACAGCCGGATCGTGGTGTCCGTGGCAGACATAACCCGTCGCAAGGCCGGGCAGGACATGCTGCGGGAAACCAACGAGAAACTCGCCCGTTCCAATCAGGAACTGATGCAGTTCGCCTATGTTGCCTCGCACGATCTGCAGGAGCCGCTGCGTATGGTGGACAGCTATATGGGCCTGATCGAGCGACGCTATAAGGGCAAGCTCGACGCCGACGCCGATGAGTTCATTGGCTTTGCCGTGGACGGCGCGCGCCGCATGAAGCGGCTGATCAACGATCTGCTGACCTATTCGCGCGTCAGCAACCGGCCGCTCAAGGTCAAGTCAATTGACCTTCGGGCCGAGCTTGAGGGCGTGCTGGCCCTGTTCCAGCCGCAGATCGAGGAAACCGGCGCCACGGTGGAGATCGGACCGCTGCCCCGGATCGAAGGGGATCCCGGCCAGATCGAACGTTTGTTTACCAATCTGATCGGCAATGCACTGAAATTCCGTAGCGATCGCCGCCCCCATATTCGCATTGAGGCGCAGCAGCACGGCAAGCTGTGGGAATTCATCATTGCCGATAACGGCATCGGTATCGATCCGGAGTTCAATGAGAAAGTATTCGAGATATTCTCCCGCCTGCATAGCCGGGAGCAATATGAAGGCACGGGCATCGGCCTGGCCGCCTGCAAGCGCATCGTCGAACTGCATGGCGGGCTGATCTGGGTTGAAGCAGGCCCGGATGGCGGATCAGTTTTTCGCTTCACCCTGCCCGAGCATCAGCAAGAGGAGGCTGCCTGATGAACCAAGCGCAATCCCCGATCGAAATACTGCTGGTAGAAGATAATCCGGCCGATATCCGGCTGACGCAGGAGGGGCTGAAAGAAGCGAAAGTCGCGAATATCCTGCATGCCGTCACCAACGGCAAGGATGCGCTCGATTTTCTTTATCGGCGTGGCGACTATGGCAACTCCCCCCGGCCAGACCTCGTCTTGCTGGACCTGAACCTGCCGGGTATCAGTGGCCATTCCGTGCTGGCAGAGATCAAGGGTGATCCGACATTACTGACCATTCCCGTGGTGGTCCTTACATCGTCGGAATCCGAAGCAGACATCGTGAAGTCATATGAAGAACACGCCAATTGCTTCATTTCGAAGCCGGTGGACTTCTCCAGCTTCCTCGACATCGTATCGCGGATCGAGAATTTCTGGTTCTCGATCGTGCGGTTGCCCCAACCGGCCTGAGCTTTTCAGGGCGGCATGCCGCCGCTGCCAGTGCTGCCAGTGCCCGCAACACTGGCAGCGGCGTGCATTTCCTGCCAATGATAGGGGCAAAGCAGAAGCGAGCCCAAAATGGCGACCCACAAGCGGCGTCCGACAATCATAGACATTGCAAAAAAGGCCGAAGTCTCATTCAAGACGGTCTCGCGCGTGTTGAACGAAAATCCTCGCGTCGGCTCGGAATTGCGCGCGCGCGTGCTCAAGGCGATGGGCGAGCTGGATTACCAGCCCAATCTTGCGGCCCGCGCACTGGCCGGGCGGCGAGGCTATGCGGTGGCGCTGCTGGTGGACCAGACGGAATTCTTCCGCGAAGGGGACGCCAATGCCTATTTCTCGCCCTATCTGGTCGATCTGCAGGCGGGGGCGCTGATCGCCTGCCGCGAGCAGGGCTACCACTTCTTCGTCGAGCCTTATGATTTTGCAGCCGAAAGCTGGCCGCAGGGGTTGCGCGCACAATTGTCGCGTATTGCGCTGGACGGGGTGATGATCGCGCCGCCCTCGGCGGACCGGTTGAAGCTGCTCGATGCGCTGGACGATCTGGCCATGCCCTATGTCCGTTTCGCGCCGGGGCTGGATCCGGACCGTTCGCCATCGGTGGCGAGCGACGAATATGGCGGCGTTCGCGCCATGGCGGAACATCTCATCGGCCTTGGCCATCGCCGTATCGGGCTGATCGGCGGACCGCAGGACCACCTGGCTGCTGCCGGGCGCGTAGTGGCCTTTCGCGAGGCAGTGGAGGGCAGGGCGGAAGTGATCTTCCATCCCGGGGACTTCACCTTCGAAGGTGGACTGGCGGCGGGCGAGGCATTGCTTGCAATGGGCGACCGGCCCAGCGCGATCTTTGCCACGAATGACTTCATGGCGGCTGGCGTGGTTACGGCGGCAACCCGGCATGGACTGAAAGTGCCAGAGGACATTTCGCTTGCCGGTTTCGATGATTCCGCGGTGGTGCGCTTCCTGTGGCCGCCGCTAACCACCGTGCGCCAGCCGATCCGTAATATGGCGGGCGCGGCGGTGGATTATCTCATCGCACAAGCTGGCGGGCGGGAATTGCCTGCGCGGCACGCAGAACTGGATAGTGAACTGGTGATACGCGGATCGACCGGCCCGGCCTCACGTTAAGGGCGTTCCCACCCGGTCAGGCAGTCCTATTGCGGTAGTGCGAAGGCGCTCTGGCCCAGTTCCTCGTCTCCACCCAGAACGCGATACAGTTCGATCCGGTTCTGGACAGCGATCAGCGAGATCGCCACTTCCTGCCTTTGCGCGCTGTAGAGGCTGCGCTGGGCGACCAGATTGGCAAGGAAGCTGTCCACCCCGCCGCGATAGCGGGCATCGGTCAGGTTGGCCGTATCGGCGGCAGCCTGCGTGTTCATGCGGGCAGCACTCTGGCGATCGGCAATCGTGCCCTTGGTCGCCAGCGCATCTGACACTTCGCGGAAGGCGGACTGGATCGCCTTTTCATAAGTGGCGAGGGCCGCATCGCGGCTGGCCTCGCTCACGGCCACGCCTGCCTGCCGCCCACCACCGGAGAAGATGGCATAGCTGGCATCGGCGCCCGCCGTGGCGCTGAAGGCGCCGCTGTCGAACAGCGATCCAAGCGCGTCGCTGGCAAAGCCCAGCAGGCCGGTAAGCGTGATCTGCGGGAACAGGCGGGCGCGCGCGACGCCGATATCTGCATTGGCTGCGCGTAGCAGAAATTCGGCCTGTGCCACGTCCGGCCGGCGCAGCAGCACGGCAGAACTGGTGCCGGCGGGCATGCTTTCGATGCTGGACAGCACTTCGTCCAGCCCGGCGGGCAGCAGGGTGGGGTCGACATCTGCCCCCACCAGCAGGCGCAGCAGATTGGCATCTTCGGCCAGTGCGGCCTTTTGCGCCGCAAGGTCACCCTCGGCCGTCGCGAGGATCTGTTCGGCCTGCCGCAGGTCGGTACGCGGGGCAATGCCGCCCTCCAGCCGGGCGCGGGTAAGATCCACGCTGCGGCGGGCATTGGCCGCGCTCTGTTCGGCAATGGCCAGCAGGTCGCGATCGGCGGCGTAGGTCGCCCATGCACTGGCCAGATCGGCCACAAGGCCAAGTCGGACTGACCGGGCCGAAGCCTCGCTCGCCAGTTCGCGTTCGCGCTGGGCGGCCGTGGCGTTGGCCAGCCTGCCGAACAGGTCCAGCTCGAAGCCGGAAATGCCGCCTTGCAGCGCATAGCTTTCGCCGCTGGTGCCGCCATTGTCGCTGATATCGGCCGAACCACGCACGGAAACTTCCGGGAATTGCGCGGCCCGCGTCACGCGCACCTGCGCGCGGGCGGAGGCGAGATTGGCCGCGGCGATCCGCAGGTCGCGGTTATTGGCCAGGGCCTGCCCGATCAGGGTCTGCAGCCGGGCGTCGCGGAAGATCGCCGTATAGGGCAGGGCAGGCAGTTCCGCCTCGCCTGCCACCGGATCGGCGTCTCCCACCGGCCAGCTCCGCGGAACCGGGGCCTCGGGCCGGGCATAGTCGGGCGCCATCGAACAGGCGCCCAGCAGTGCCGGCAGGGCCAGCGGCAGGAAGGCGAGGGCGGTTTTACGCATGGTCATGTCCAGCGGCCTGCTCATGCTTGCGCCCCTTCCTGACGGCGGCGACGGCCGAACCGTTCATGCAGGGCCTTCAGGCTGTCGCGCGTGCTGCGGCGGACCAGCACGAACAGCAGCGGGATGTAGAAGATCGCCAGTACACTGGCGGTCAGCATGCCGCCGATCACCGAAGTGCCGATGGCGATGCGGCTATTGGCGCCCGCGCCGGTGGACAGCGCCAGCGGCAGCACGCCGAAGATGAAGGCAAAGCTGGTCATCAGGATCGGGCGCAGACGGATGCGGGCGGCGGCCAGCACGGCTTCGATGATGCGCTTGCCCTTCTTTTCTTCCTGCTCCGCGAATTCGATCATCAGGATCGCGTTCTTGGAGGCTAGGCCCATGGTGGTGAGCAGGCCGATCTGGAGGAACACATCGTTTTCCAGCCCGCGTAGCGTGGCGGCGAACACGGCGCCGACAAGGCCCAGCGGGATCACCAGCAGCACGGCCACCGGGATGGACCAGCTTTCATAAAGCGCGGCAAGGCACAGGAACACGACCAGCACGGACAGGGCATAGAGCAGCGGGGCCTGCCCGGAAGACTGGCGTTCTTCATAGGAAGAGCCGGTCCAGCCCACGGCGGTGCCGGGGATTTCGGCCGCCAGCCGCTCCATTTCCGCCATCGCCTCACCCGAGCTGACGCCCGGCGCGGTCTGGCCGGTGATGCCGAAAGAGGGCACGCCCTGGAAACGGCTGTTGGAATTGGGCGTGGTGGCCCAGCCGATCTTCGAGAAGGCGGAGAAGGGCGCCATGCTGCCGTCCGCAGCGCGGACATACCATTGCGAGAGGTCTTCCGGCGTGGCGCGATATTCCGGCTCGCCCTGGACATAGACGCGCTTCACGCGGCCATTCTCGATGAAGTCGTTGACGTAGCGGCCGCCCCAAGCGGTGGAGAGCGTGGTATTCACGTCCGATGAATTCAGGCCGTAAGCTGTGAGGCGCTGCGTATCGAGGTCGATCTTCAGCGTCGCATTGTCGGGCAGTTCGCTGGAGCGGACCTGTGTGAGCAGCGGGCTGGCGCTGGCCATTTCGACCAGCTTGTCGCGCGCGGCCACGAATTGTTCGCGGCTCATGCCGGTGATGTTCTGCAGGTTCATGTTGAAGCCCGCGCTGTCGCCAAGGCCGCGCACCGAACCGGGCACCATGAAGAACACCTGCCCATCGCGCAGGCCGCTGAAGGCCATGGTTGCGCGCCGGGCGATGGCATCGGCGGTGTTTTCCGGGCCGGGGCGTTCGTCCCAGTGCTTCAGGTTGATGAAGCCCTGTCCGCTGTTCTGGCCGCCACCGCCGCCGCCGGCGACGAGGAACATGGTGCTGACATTGGCGCTCTCATGTTCGAGCAAATATTTCTCCACCTGGTCGCGCAGTTCGATCGTGCGCACCTGCGTGGCGCCGGGGGGCAGGCGGAATTGCACCATGATGCGGCCCTGATCCTCGTTCGGCAGGAAGCCGCCGGGCAGATGCAGGAAGAGGCCGGCCAGCAGGCCCAGGATCAGGATATAAAGGCCAAGGAAGCGCCATTTGCGATCCACCACGGCTTCCACTGCCTTGAGGTAGCGGCCAACCATGCGGTCGAAATTGCGGTTGAACCACACTTTGGCGCCTTCCAGGGCGTTTTCGATCCGCGCGAAGCGACCGTAATGGCGGTGGAACTCCATGTCCTCGCCGCGATGGTGCTTCTGCTTCAGCACACTGGCGGTGATCGCCGGGCTGAGGATCAGCGCCACCAGCACGGACAGCACCATGCAGGAAATGATCGTGACGGAGAACTGGCGGTAGATCACACCGGTCGACCCGCCAAAGAACGCCATCGGCAGGAACACGGCCGAAAGGACGAGCGCGATGGCGATCAGGGCGATCTGCAGCTCGTTCATGGATTCGATGGTCGCTTCGCGCGGGGACATGCCGGGGTTTTCCTCCAGCAATCGCTCCACATTCTCCACCACCACGATCGCATCGTCCACCAGCAGGCCGATGGCCAGCACGAGGCCGAACAGAGTGAGCGTATTGAGCGAGAAGCCCGCGAGATAGAACACCCCCATGGTGCCCAGCATCACCACGGGCACGGCAACCACGGGCACCAGCAGGGCGCGCCAGCTCTGCAGGAACACGAACATCACGATCACGACGAGGGCGACCGCTTCGAGCAGGGCCACCTGCACTTCGCTCACGGAAAGGCGAATGAAGCTTGTCGCATCGTTGGCGTAGGCATAGGCCAGCCCATCGGGCAGGTTCGCGCCCAACTCGTCCATCTTGGCCTTCACGAGGTCCGCCGTGCGCAGGGCGTCGGAGCCGGGCGAGAGCTGGATCGCCATGCCAGCGCCGGGATGGCCGTTCATGCGCAGCAGGATGTTGTAGTTTTCCGCCCCGACCTCGACCCGGGCGACATCGCCAATCCGCACGCTCGACCCGCTCGGCAGGGTCTTGAGCACGATGTTGCGGAACTGTTCGGGCGTTTGCAGGCGCGACTGGGCTGTCACCGTGGCATTGAGGAGTTGGCCCTGCGGCGAGGGCAAGCCGCCTACTTCGCCCGCCGGGATTTCGGTATTCTGGTTGCGCAGGGCAGTGATGACATCGCCCGGCATCAGCGAAAAGGCGGCCAGTTTGATCGGATCGAGCCAGATGCGCATTGCGTGCGGCGCGCCGAACACATTCACATCGCCCACGCCCTCCACGCGCGAAAGCGTGTCCTGAATGTTGGACGAAAGGTAATCCGACACGTCCTGATAGGATCGGGTATCGGTCTCGTCATACACGGCCACCAGCAGCAGCGTGTCGGCATTGGACTTGGTCACGCGCACGCCCTGCTGCTGCACATCGGCAGGCAGGCGCGAGATCGCGGCCTGAATCTTGTTCTGCACCTGCACCTGCGCGATGTCGGGATCGGTGCCCTTCACGAAGGTTGCTGTAATGCTCGCTTGCCCGCGCGAGCTGGAATCCGAGCTGAAATAGAGCAACCCGTCGATCCCGGTGAGCTGCTGCTCCAGGATCTGGGTAACGCTGTTCTCGACCGTTTCCGCCGAGGCGCCAGGATAGGAGGCGCGGACATTCACGGTGGTGGGCGCAATGTCGGGATATTGCTCGATCGGCAGGGCCGTAAGCGAGCCGATGCCCGTCATCATCACGATGATCGCAAGCACCCATGCGAAGATGGGCCGGTCGATGAAGATCCGCGACATTCGGCCTTACCCCGGCTTTCCGGGCTGGCTGTTCTGTCCGGGTTTGCCGGGAGGCGGGCCGACGCGCTGCGGTGCGCTGGCCGGAACGGGGCGAATGTCGGCATCCTGCCGCACATTGGCGAGGCCCTGCGTGATGACCCTGTCGCCCTTCTTGAGTCCGGAGGTGACCACCCAGTCCGTGCCGCTGGTGCGGTCTGCGGTTACCTTCACACGCTTGGCCTGATCGCCGCCCTTTTCACCCTTGCCGACGATATAGACGAAGGCGCTGCCATCGAAATCGCGCTGCACGGCCGATTGCGGCACCAGGAAAGCGGCGGGCTGCACGGCCTGTTCGAACACGGCGGTCACGAAAGTTCCGGGCAGCAGCAGGCCCTGCGGGTTGGGGAAGCGGGCACGCAGGGTGACGGTACCCGTGCTTTCATCCACCGAGATTTCCGAGAATTCGACTGTGCCGGGCAGGGCATAGAAGCTGCCGTCGTCCATCTTCAGGCGCACGCTGGTGCTGCCGGGGCTGACTTCGCCCTTGGCCAGCGCTTGCCTGAGCGCGGTCAGTTCCGCGCTGGACTGCTGCATATCGACATAGATCGGATCGAGCCGCTGGATCACGGCAAGCGGCTGGGCCTGCGCGGCGCTGGCCAGCGCCCCGGTGGTCACCAGCGAGCGCCCGATACGGCCGCTGATCGGCGCGGCGACGGTGGAGAAGCGCAGGTTGATCCGCGCCGTTTCAAGCGCGGCGGATGCCTGGGCGACAGAGGCCTGCGCTTGACGGGCCTGTGCTTCCGCGTCGGTCAGATCCTGCTGGGAAATGGCTTCCTGCGTGGCAAGTGGCTTGTAGCGGTTCGCCTTGGCCGTTGCGGCGTCGGCCGAAGCCTTCGCGGCCGCAAGGTTCGCTTCGGCCTGGCGCACGGCCGCGCGATAGAGGCTCGCGTCGATCTGGTAGAGGGGCTGCCCGGCGCGGACATAGCTGCCTTCGGTGAACAGGCGCTTCTGGATGATACCTGTCACCTGCGGGCGCACTTCGCTCGTCTCATAGGCGACGGTGCGGCCACCCAGCGACACAGCGACCGGCACAGCCGAAGGCGCGACAACCACGAAACCAACCTGCGGGGCGGGGCGTTCGAACGGCTTTTCGCCCGAAGAGCAGCCGGCAATCGCTGTCGCGGCAAGGCACAGGCCTGCGCTGAGGATGGCCGCACGAATAGTCTTCATCTGGTGCCCTTCATTCTTGCCGGAGATGGTCTGCGATCCCGCCCGGCCTGCCTCGTTCAACGGCCGGGCCGCCGGATCGCCGGCCCCGATTCGAAACATTGCCGTTGCAGCAAGTTTGTTTCTGGCACCAGCAAACTTCCCCCCAAATGCGGGAAATATTGCATTTGTCATATTGGTAGCCCCCAATGTGACGAATTGCCCTGTTTCCGGCACGTTGAATTTTGATATCGCCGGAGGATGTCGTCCGGCGGAATGGCTGCATAACGGCCCGCAATGCATACCGTTCCCGACCTTTTGGGCATCCGGCGGAGGACATGCGCCGTCCGTCAAGGAATTGGGGCTGTCCGGCGATTGACTGTGCTGCCTGCCGTTCACAGTTTCCCGTCCGAACCAGAGATGGACGCAGGGGGGATTTTCCGCGTCTTTTCAAGAGCTGTAAGGAAAGAACGCGAGCCATGTCCCTTGCACCCGATGTTGCCAGCAGCACGGATTCCAACCCGATCGAGGAGGCCGGCCCGCCGATCGACGCGCCGGGCTTGCAGGGCTTCGTTTTCGCGCTGTTCTTCATCTTTGGCGGGATCACGTCGCTCAACGACGTGGTCATTCCGAAACTGAAGGAACTGTTCACGCTGAACTACACCCAGGCGATGCTGGTGCAGTTCTGCTTCTTCACTGCCTATTTCGTGATCGGCATTCCCGGCGCCCGGCTGGTGAAGAAGATAGGCTATATGCGCGGCGCGGTGGCGGGGCTGCTGACCATGATGCTGGGGTGCCTGCTGTTCATTCCCGCTTCGCAGACCGCGACCTACGGCCTGTTCCTGTTCGCCCTGTTCGTTTTGGCGAGCGGGGTGGTGATCGTGCAGGTGGTGGCCAATCCGCTGATCTCGCTTTTGGGGCCGGCGAGCACCGCGCATAGCCGGCTGACCTTTGCCCAGGCCTTCAATTCGGTGGGGACCACCATCTTCCCCTATGTCGGCTCCATCGTGATCCTTGGTGGGCTTGCGAGCGTGAGCGCGTCTGATCTCAGCGGGGCGGCGCTGGATGCCTATCGTACGGAGGGGACGGCAACCATCGTGAAGGCCTATGGCACGCTGGCTATCGCGCTGGCGCTGGTGGCGGGATCGGTGTGGTTGTTCCGCAACCGGTTGAAGGGCGAGAGCCATGAGGAGAGCAAGGGGCTGGGCGGGTTCGACCTGCTGAAGCGCCCGCGCTTCGGCTATGGCGCGCTGTGCATCTTCCTTTATGTCGGGGCAGAGGTCTCGGTCGGCTCGCTGATCGTCAGCTATCTCAAGCAGGCGCATGTCATGGGGCTGGACCAGCAGGCCGCGGGCAAGCTGATCGGCATTTACTGGTTCGGTGCGATGGTGGGGCGTTTTGCCGGCTCTGCGATCCTGCGGGTCATGAACCCGGGCAAGGTGCTGGCCATTGCCGCTGCCGGGGCAATCAGCCTGCTGCTGATTTCCGCGAATACGACCGGCGAGGTCTCCGGCTACAGCCTGCTGGCGATTGGCCTGATGAATTCGATCATGTTTCCCACCATCTTCACGCTCGCCTGCGAAAAGCTGGGGGCACGCGCGGCCGACGGCTCGGGCATTTTGAACGTGGCGATTTCGGGCGGGGCCGTCATCCCATTGACCACGGGTGTGGTGGCGGATGTCAGCGGCAGCCTGGCTGTGGCCCTGACGCTGCCCGCGATCTGCTATGCATTTATCGCAAGTTTCGGGATCTTTGCACGCAAGCCTGCGTGAATAGCAGGCGGCCGCAGGCGTCAGTAAACGCCTGCGGCCGCGCAGCCGGTTTTACTTCCCGCCGAGATAGGCCTCGGCCGCCTCGTCCATTTCGCGTACCGGGTTCTTCGGCCCGGACTGGCGATTGGGGAGGAATTCGTTGAGAACGCGGCGCTTGGCGAACAGCCAGTGGCCGTCCACGCGCTTCAACTCATCCTCATAGATGCCGTAAGTGCCCATCTTCATGGTGTCGCCTGGCCCGTCATTGGCCATTTCGACCCACAGCGAGCGAGCCCAGGCACGCTCGCCTTCCACGCGGATGGAAGATTGCAGGATCACGTGGCGCAGCAGTGCGGGCTTGCCGTCTTCAGTGTGATAGAACTTTCCGATATTCTCGCTGAAGCTCGCCACTGTCTTGCGGATCGCATCTCGCCCTTTGGACGTGCCGCGCGCAAATTCCAGTTCGCCGTCTTCCGCGAAGGTGGCGACATAGGCATCCCAGTCGAAGTAATCGATGGCGAAGAGATAGCGGGCCATCAGATCCTCGATCTCGGCCCGGTCTTCGGCGTAATCACGCGCGTAGATGCCTTCCGCGCTTACCGCGGCAGGCGCGGCGGCGCCCAGCAGCAGTGCAGCGGCCAGCGCGGCCCGGCAGATCGTCTTTGCGGGCCGGATGCCCATAATGCGTTCCCCTCTCATGTCAGTTGCCTTCCCAGTCGGCATTGGCTCTCGAAATCACATATTGGTGGATCGCTTCGGCATCCTCGGTGGATAGCAGGTCGGCAAAGCTGGCCATGCCGTTCGCCTCGCGCTTGCCGCCGATCACGATGTCGAGGAATTCCTTGTGTGTTTCCGGCGACATATGCCGCAGATCCTTCACCCCGCCGCGCGCGGCGACGCCGTGGCACAGGGCGCAATTGGCGCCATAGAGCTGCTCGCCCTTGGCCACCATGTCCGGGCTGCCGGTCACCTTGGGCGGGGCCAGCAGTTCGGGAACTTCGCGCGACTGTTCGGGGAGCGGGGGCAGAGTGGCCTTGCCACCCAGCTTGAACACCAGCAGGCGCGGCTTGGACAGGAACAGCGCCGCATAGGCAGAGCGTTCCACATGGGCGAGCCCGCCGCCCCAGCCGACATTCACCGCGATATATTGCTCGCCATCAACCGAATAGCTGATCGGCGCCGCGATGGGCACGTTCTGCACCGGCAATTCCCAGAGCTTCTCGCCCGTCTTGGCGTTGTAGGCGGCGAAGGTCGCGCCGATGGTGCCTTCAAAGACGAGATTGCCCGCCGTCGCCAGCACGCCGCCACTGCCCTTGAGTGGGGATGGCACGCGCCAGACTTCCTTCTGGGTCTTCGGGTCCCATGCGGAGAGCCAGGCCTTGGAATGCTTGTCGGCATATTCGGTGATCGCCTTGCGCTCTTCCTCATAGCCGGTGTAGCTCGCGCCCGTGCCGGGGTTGGCCGGATCGAAGCTGGAAGCCGCGGCATAGCCCATGTAGGTTTCGGTCACCGGCAGATAGACCAGCCCGGTCAGCGGGCTGTAGGCCATCGGGTTCCAATTGTGGCCGCCGCCCGCGCCGGGCGAGACCAGCACAGGCTTTTCGCCATAGCGGGCAGCCGGATTTTCCACCGGGCGGCCGGTCTTCATGTCGACATGAGTAGCCCAGTTGATCGGCACGAATTTCTCCGCGCTGAGCAATTCGCCCGTCACCCGGTCGAGGATGTAGAAGAAGCCGTTCTTCGGCGCCTGCATGATCACCTTGCGCGTCTTCCCGTTCAGCGGGAGGTCGGCCAGGATCATCTGCTGGGTGGAGGTATAGTCCCATTCCTCGCCCGGCGTGGTCTGGTAGTGCCAGACATATTTGCCGGTGCGCATATCCAGCGCCACGATGCTGGAGAGATACAGATTGTCGCCGCCGCCGGGGCTGCGCCACTTGCGCACCCAGGGCGATCCGTTGCCGGTGCCGATATAGACCAGATGGGTTTCCGGATCGAAGGCGAGGGCATCCCAAACGGTGCCGCCGCCACCGGCTTTCCACCATTCGCCCGTCCAGGTTTCGGCCGCGCGTTCCATGGCCTCGTCCTCGAAGCCCAGCGAGGGATCGCCCGGCACGGTGTAGAAGCGCCACGCCATCTCGCCGGTTTCGGCATCATAGGCGCTGACATAGCCGCGCACGCCCTTTTCGGCGCCGCCATTGCCGATCACCACCTTGCCTTCATAGACGCGCGGGGCGCCGGTGATGGTGTAGTTCTTGGAATTGTCGACCGTCAGCGTGGACCAGACCTGCTTGCCCGTCTTCGCATCGAGCGCGATCAGCCGCCCGTCAAGCGTGGCGACATAGATATGGCCCTTCCACGCCGCGATCCCGCGCGAGACGATGTCGCAGCAGGCCAGGCGGCCGAAGCGCAGCGGCACTTGCGGATCGAAACGCCACAGCTGGCGGCCGGTCTTCGCGTCATAGGCAGTGACGATGTTCCACGGCTGGACGTTGTAGAGCACGCCGTCGATCATCAGCGGGCTGGCTTCCATCCCGCGTTCGGTGTCGATGTCGGCATACCAGGCAAGGCCCAGCTGGCTGACATTGCCATCGTTGATCTGGGTGAGCGGGCTGAAATGCTGCTCGTCATAAGTGCGCCCGCCGCTCAGCCACTGGCCGTCCTCGGGCGCGGCCATGCGCGCCTCGTCCACCCATGCGGGTGTGGAACCATGGTCTGCGCCGGCAATGGCCGCACCACCGGCCAGCATCAGCAGGGCAGCGGCCGTGCCGCGCCAGATCATCTTCATATTCATCGCACTCATGCAGGAGTTGGAAGGTCGCTTGAATCCGCCCAGAAACCATGGACCTGGCCGACGCATTTGAAAGGCATCTTCACGCGGGCCACGGGCCCGGCGCCTATGTCCTTGGTGTCGAACAGGATCAAGTCGCTGCGACCGGATTCTTTCTGGCTGCTGCCCATGCCGATCAGGTAGCCGTCGCCTTCCGGCGCGTCTTGCCTGCGGGGCACGAAAGTCATTTCGGACAGCGAATAATCGGCAACCTGCGCCACTTCGACCTTCCCTGTGTGGTGATCGAACATGGCCCAGCCTCCACCGCCGCCGCCCCGCGCGCCGGTGGTGTTCAGGAAGCCATAGCGATAGGGCAGGGTGTGGTATCGGTCATCCTGCCGGGCCAGCACGCCGGTGATCTGCGGATAGAGCGTTTCCACCTGATAGCGGTCATTCGTCTTGCTGGAGAGGTCCACGGTGAAGCGGCGGACATAGCCGGTGCCCTTCACCGGATCGAATGGCTCATGCAGGCTGGGGAAGAAGGGGAACTGGTTCCCTTCGCCGCCATCCATGTCCACCGTCACCTTGTCGCCATCGGTCCAAGCGCCCATCACATGGGTGCAGAAGAGGTTGGGGCCGGTGAACCATTTCAGATCCTTGCCGTCGCCGCCCCGACGCATGATGCCCAGATAGCAGGGCGTCTTGCTGTCGTAAGAGAAGTGGACGCCGCCTGCCTTGATCCGGTCCATGTCGGAGATCATGTTGGTGAGGTAGAGGATCACGTGCTTCTGCGTCACCGCGAAGTCGTGCATCATGCCTGCATAGGGCGCCTGCACCTTCACCTGCCAGTTGATGGCGCCGTTCCGGTCCGCCGAAAACACGCAGATATCCTTGGAACACAGGCCGTTAGCTTCGTAACCGAAACCGATATATTCGCCCGTCTCGGAATCGATCTTCGGGTGCGCCGTGTGCGTCTGGCTGTCCAGCTTTCCGCCGAAAGTGTAGTAATCGTCCAGCGTTTCCAGCGTGTTGGGGTCCATATAGACCGGCGGGCTGTCTTCCTTGAACACCAACAGCTTCTTGTGATGCACGAACAGCTGGGTGTTGGCCGTGCCGCGGCTGAGGCCCTCGACGCTGGGATCGTCGGTCAGCGGGTTGCGATACATGCCGAACAGCGAACGGCGCGCCTCGTGCTGCGCCTTCCAGCGCTGCGTCTTGGCATAGCGCGTGCGGTAATCGACATGCCCGTCCTTGATGCGGAACATCGAGACATGGCCTTCGCCGTCGAACATGATGTCGCCTTCATGCTCTTTCGGCTTGGGATATTGCGGATCGGGGCCGACGCGGAAGAAAGTGCCGTTAAGGCCGGAGGGCAGGGCGCCTTCCACTTCGCAATCGTAAAGGTCGATCTCGGCGCGGATATTGGTGCCCGGAGGGCCACCGGCAAAGGCGCGCGGATCGCTGGGGAAGTCTACCTGCGGCGCGGGGCCGGAAGGAGCGGCCGCACTGGCCGGTACGGCGGCGGCGCCCATGCCTGCAAGGGCCGCGCCCGTTCCCAGCGCCGCAGCACCGAGAAAATCGCGCCGGCCCGGATTGACCGGCGCCTGCGACTCATCGCGAAATTTCGACATGGCTTCTCCCCCGTGAATTTATGCGATCTCATTATCCCGCCTCGCTCGTTTGACAACCGCAAGCTGGCGGAAAATTCGGGGAAGGCCGGGCGTTTTTTGTATCGGGCCAGTCCGGCACCTCCAAATTGGAGGTAGATAGAACGAAAGGCGTCCTTTCCCTGCTTGAGCAGGCCCGCCGCCGCTCCATAGGCATTCGCCCGAGAAGGGGGATTTGGCATGGGCGCGGATCGGGCGCTGGGCTTTTTGTATGAAGCGTTGTGGACCGGACTGGTGATTGCCGGCCCGGTGCTGCTCGTCACTCTGATTGTGGGCCTGTTGATCTCGATCTTTCAGGTCGCCACCCAGATACAGGAAATCACGCTCAGCTATGTGCCCAAGACACTGGCGGCGGGCTTCACGCTGGTTGCGCTCGGCCCGTGGATGCTGGCGCGGCTGACCGATTTTGCCCGCTCGCTTTACATGATCATCCCCAGCCTGGGGCACTAGGCGGGCGGAGTGGAGGATCTGGCCCTTACTCTTGAGGCAGTGCTGCTGGTCAGCCTGCGGATCGTGCCCACGCTGGCTTTCGCGCCGCCGTTCACTTTGCTGCGCCTGCCCGTGCCGATCCGCCTGCTGCTGGCCTTGGCACTGGGCATGGCGCTGGTGGCAGGCAATCCCGAAGCGGCGCTGGGCGCCTTGCGGCAGGGGCAATCTCAGCTGTCGCTCGCCACGGGTGAATTGCTGGTCGGGATTGCCATTTCGCTGTCCCTCCAGATCGCCTTTGCTGCCATCCAATGGGCGGGCGGCGCGGCAGATATTCAGGCGGGTTTCGGCCTTGCGACCGTGGCAGACCCGACCACACAGGCGCAGATGCCGCTGGCGGGGACGGTATTCTCCTACGCCGCGGCCCTGATCTTCTTCACTTCCGGTGGGCCTTACGATCTGCTGGCGCTGTGGTCTGCCTCGCTGGAAGCTTTGCCGGTTGGCCATGCCTTGCGCAGCGGGGACATGGCGGCACTGGGCACATTGCTGGGCGCCAGCTTCACAATTGCCATGGGCCTCTTCGCGCTGGTGATGCTGGTGCTGTTCCTGCTCGATCTGGCCATCGCCTTCATGTCGCGCACCCTGCCGCAGATGAACATGTTGCTGCTGGGCTTTCAGGTGAAGTCCATCGCCATGCTGGCCACTCTCCCGGTGGCGCTGGCGCTCTCCACCGCGCTTGCCCTGCGCCTGCTGCGGCTGGCCATTGAAAGCGCGCCGCGCCTGCTGGGGGCCGGGGGCTGAGCATGGCGGAAGGGCAGGAACAGAACCGCAGCGAGGAAGCGACCCCGTTCAAGCTGCGCAAGGCGCGCGAGAAGGGGCAGGTCGCACGCGGCATGGACCTCGGCTTCATGGGCAGCCTTGCTGCGCTGGCCGTGGTGGTGCTGTTCGCGGGGCAGGGCTTCGCCGCCCGCCTTGCGCAGCTGATGCGCCTCAGCCTCACTTCCGGAATAGACCGCACGCGCGATCCGGCCGATGTGCTGGCCACTATCGGGGCGATCTATTGGCCCGCCTTCCAGCCGATCATCATTCTCGGGCTGGTGGCCATGGTGGTGCTGGTGCTGCTGGAAGTGCTGCAACTGCGCGGTTTCATCTTCACTACTGCCCCGCTGAAGCCGGATTTCAGCCGCCTCAATCCGGCCAAGGGCCTCAAGCGGCTGTTTTCCCTGCGGATGCTGAAGGAAACGGCCAAGAACATCGTCAAGCTGGCGGCATATACGGCGATCACCTGGCTGTTGATCGACTGGGCAGTGCGCACCCATGGCGACAGCATGGCGGATGCGGGGATGCTGGCGCGTGCCATGGCCGGCACGGCCACGCGCCTGTTGCTGGCGTTCCTGGGTGCGGCCTTTTTCTTCATGGTGATCGATCAGGTCATCGCCCGGGGCGAATTTCGCAAACAGATGCGCATGAGCCGGCGGGAGATCACGCGCGAGGCGAAGGAGCGGGAAGGGGAGCCGCGCCTCAAGCAGAAGCGCCGCCAGTTGCACGAGGAAATGCGCAAACAGTCCGAAGGGCTGGGCAAGCTCGACGGCTCGGACTTCCTCGTCGTCAATCCCGAGCATTTCGCCGTCGCCCTGCAATATCGCCCGGATGAGATGGAGGCACCCGTGGTGCGGGCCAAGGGGCGCAATCACTTCGCGCAATTGCTGAAGCGCAAGGCCCGCCTTCTGGGCCTGCCTGTCATCGCGGACCCGGCGCTGGCCCGCGCCCTGTTCCGCGAATGCGAGGCCGGGCAGCCCATCGGCGCCCGCCACTTCCACGGCGTTGCCCGCCATTACGCCAGATTGAGGCGAGATGCCGCCCAGCGGCAGGAGACCGGAAATAATGGGTAAGCTCTTCGGCAAGAACAAGGATCTGGTGCTGGTGATCGGCACGGTGATGATCCTGCTGATCCTCTTCTCGCCGATTCCTCCGGCGCTGCTGGACCTGGCGATCATCATCAATTTCGGCTTCGGTCTGACGATCATGCTGCTGACCTTCTATGTCAGGAAGCCGGTGGAATTTTCCACTTTCCCCTCGCTGTTGCTGGTCGCCACGCTTTATCGCCTGTCGCTCAACGTCGCGGCCACGCGCCTGATCCTGACCGGCGCGGATGCGGGCGACGTGATCGACGCCATCGGCCACTATGCCGTGCAGGGCAATTTCGTGATCGGGCTGGTGGTCTTCTTCATCCTGATCGTGGTGCAATATGTGGTCGTCACTTCCGGCGCGCAGCGCGTTTCGGAAGTGGCGGCGCGCTTCACGCTGGATTCCATGCCAGGCCAGCAGATGAGCATCGATGCCGATCTCAACCTCGGCCTGATCGACCAGAAACAGGCGATTGAGCGGCGCGAGGAGCTGGAGAAGGAAGCCAGCTTCTATGGTGCGATGGATGGCGCGTCCAAATTCGTGAAGGGCGATGCGATTGCCGGGATCATCATCCTGCTGATCGACATCGTGGCCGGGTTGATCGTGGGCGTGGCGCAGATGGGCATGGGCTGGGGCGAGGCGCTGGAGCGGTTCACTCTGCTCACCATCGGGGACGGGATCGCCACTCAGCTGCCCGCGCTGATCATCTCCATCGCCACCGGCATCATCGTCACCCGCTCGGCGGCGGACAAGGAGCTGAGCACCGAGATTTTCCGCCAGCTCGCCTCCGAACCGCGCATTCCGCTGATCGTGATGGCGGTAATGGGCCTGCTGATGCTGCTGCCGGGCATGCCCAAATGGCCCATCGCGATCCTGCTGGGCATCACCCTGTTCGCCTGGCTGCGCATCCGCAGGCTGCGCCGGGAAGAGGCGGAGGACATCGGGCGGGAGAGCGAGGAGGAACAGGCCCCCGCAGGCACCACGGCCCAGCCGCCGCTGGAAATCGCCTTCGGTGCCCGGCTGGCGGAGGCATGGGCGCATCGCAAGGCCCTGCTGCTGGAACGTATCTCCACCAGCCGCATTGCGCATGAACGCGCCTTCGGCCTTGCCTTCCCGGCAGTGCGCTTCGTGGAGAGCGACGATCTGGGCGGGCTGGATTACCGCGTGAACATCCACGGCACCACCTATGGCACGGGCCAGCTTCACCCGGACCGGATGCTGGCCATCGCCCAGAGCGACAATGCCCCGCGCCTTGCCGGGCTGGCGGTGCGCGATCCGGCCTATGGCATCGCCGCGACCTGGATTGAACCCGCCATGGCGAACGAGGCAGGGCAGGCGGGCTACAGCGTGATTGACCCGGAAACGGTGATGATCACCCATTTCGTGGAGATCGTGCGGATGGAGGCGCCCAGCCTGCTGACCCGCGCGGTAACCGGCGAATTGCTCGACGCCCTGCGGGAACGCCAGCCGGGGCTGGTGGAGGAACTGGTGCCCAACATCATGACCCTGTCCGATGTGCAGCGCATCCTGCAGAACCTGCTGCGCGAGCGGGTGTCCATCGCCAATCTGGACCTGATCGTGGAAACGCTGGTGGATGTCGGCCGGGCCGAGCGCGATCCGCTGGAACTGACCGAGAAGGTCCGCCAGGCGCTCAGCACCGCCATCTGCAACGGGCTGAAAGGCCAGAACGCGCAGCTTTCCGTCCTCAGCCTCGATCCAAGGCTGGAAAACCGGATCATCGCGGGCGCCGGCACGGCAGAGGCGGCGGCCCTGGGCATGGAACCGCGCCTTGCCGAACAATTGCTGCGCGGCCTTGCCCCGCTGGCGGAAGGGATGATGCGGCAGGGCAAGGCGCCGGTGCTGCTCTGCGCCGGGCCGATCCGGCGGCTGCTGGTGAGGCTGACCCAGCGTTCCATCCCGCAGCTTTCAGTCCTCTCGGTGGACGAAGTGCCGATGCGCATTGCGCTCCATTCATTCGATGTTGTTAAGGTGGAAGGCTAAGGGGAAGGGCGATGCAGGCAGAAACACAATCCCGGCTGGAGCTTCTGCTCTCTTACCTCGGGCACGATCCCGATAATCCCAACCTGCTGCGCGATTGCGCCGCCGCCGCGATGGAACTGGGCGATCTGGCCAAGGCGAAGCACCTGTTCGCCCGCCTGCGCGATGTTGGCGAGCTTACCGATGCCGACAGCAATCTCTGGGCCATCGCCGCCATGCGCAGTGGGGAGCCGGAACTGGCGGCGGAGACTTTCGCGGGCCTGCTGGAACGCAATCCCGGCAATCACGGCCTCGCCTTCAACCTCGCCTGGGCCAGGGCGCTGGCGGGGGACAATGAAGGGGCGCTGGCCCTGCTGAGCGAGGATTTGACCGAGGCGCTGCCGCAGGCCGCCCAGCTCGAAGTCCATCTGCTCCACGCGAGTGGCCTCTTCGATAAGGCAGAGCACCGTGCCCGCGCACACCTCGCGCAGCATGGCGATTATCCGCCCTTCGCCGCCGCCGTCTCCGTCCTCGCGCTGGATGTGGAGGATGAGGGACTGGCCCGCGCCATGGCGGAAAAGGGCGGCACCCATCCCGATGCGCTCACCACGCTCGGCACGCTCACTCTGGGCGATCAGCAGCCGGAAGAGGCGCGGGCGATGTTCGAACAGGCCCTCGCGCTCAGCCCCAATTCCCCCCGCGCCTGGGTGGGGCTGGGGTTGGCCGATCTGCTGCAAGGCAATGCGGCCACAGCGGGGGAGCGGCTGGATAAGGGTGCGGAGATTTTCGGCGATCACCTCGGCAGCTGGATCGCGGCGGGCTGGGCCTATCTGATCGCGGGAGACCTGCCCACGGCCCGCGCCCGCTTCGAACAGGCCGTGGCGCTGGACGGCACTTTCGCCGAAGCGCAAGGCTCGCTCGCCGTGGCGGAACTGCTGACGGGCCAGCGCGAAGAGGCCACCCGCCGCGCCGAAGTCGCCCTCCGTCTGGACCGCCACTGCTTCTCCGCCGCCTTCGTCCAGATCCTGCTGAATGCCGCCGACGGCAATCCCGAGCGCGCCCAGCGGATCATGGAAATGGCGCTCAAGCAGCCGCTAGGCGCGGATGGCCGGACGATTGCGGACGCGATTGCGCGGATGGCGCGGTGAGGGGGCATTCTGAACTGTCCGCTTTTTAGTGCTGCGCAGGTCGAAGCGGGCACTTAAGCGCGATAAGCGTGATGACCCGCCGTCGACCAGACTACAACGTTCGCCTTCATACGATCGACGTCAGCTCCCGCTGAAACCTGCTTTCGGCATATGTTTGGGCACAGCGCGGCGAACTGCCAATCGGGTCTCGGATCGCTGCTGCGCTTCCGTGATTTTGCGACGAGATCGATGCCCTCACAGTAGATGGTGACGACGCTTTGATTCGTAAGGTTGCCGAGTTTATCATGCAGGGAGGCGCGGAAGCGGATCGTTTCCGTCTTTTGATCAATCCGCCTGCATTATGATCGAGATGTTGGTGACAGGTGGCCAGTAAAACGCATAAGAAGAGCAGATGATCGAAGACCAAATCAAGAAGCTTGTCGAAGAGCATTATGAAGGCGGCGAAGCAGGCATATTGCTGCTGTCCCAGATCGGCATGCGACTGACCAAAGAAGGCTTGTGGCCGCCGGCAAATGACAAGCGCACGCTTTATGAAGCGGCCGAGGCAACGCCTGATATTGCGGTGGTTCGCGATGAGTCTGCGAAGTCATTCATTGCTGTCGTCAAGGCGGGGGAAGAGCAACGAGCTGTTCGCGCTATTGCTGACCGCCAGAAGCGCTATTTTTTGCGCACACTTCCTCGCGCCTTCCTGCTCGCCTTCACTCTGGACATCGCAGATGGGCAGGTCATGAGCGTCCGACTGGGGGCGAAGATCAGCTATCTGGCCGGTCCAGTCGCAGAAGAAGGGACAATCGTCGTCGATCAGGATCTTCGGCTGCCCGACCTGGATGTGAGTGACCTTGGAGAGTTGCCACAGGCTGATGTGGAGAAGCTCGACACGAACATTCGCGCTTGGTGTGAGCGTCATCATGTCGATCCCGATTCGCTCAGCCGGGTTCACAGCAAACCCTCATCGACGGCACCCAAGGCCTTGTCGACAACACAATCCAGTGCGCTTGAGCGACTCTATGCGGCGCAAGATCCCGAGGTCGCGAAGCGCCTTTCCGTCCCGATCGACATCGCGCTTGTACTGAGCCGCATGCCCTGATGGCTAAGCGTCACCAACGGCGTCGGCTTGTGCAATCGCGCGGCCCTCAGCCCATGTACGTTATTGCTGGCCTCCCCAAGGCCATTCACAAAGAGGCGATCGATCGCCTGCAAGCGAGGTTGCCGCACGCCATCGTGAAGGGTGTGCCTTCCCCGACGCCGGATGGAGCCTTGTATTCGACTGCACTGGTGAACCTTTTGACTCGCTCCATAGGTGAGTTCGCCGTGCGTCGGCGCACCAACGGAAACGCCCAGCCCACTCCGGCATCCATCACGCTTCTGTTCGTGCCGGCACCGGATCAGGAGGTACTGCTCCGGCGCTTCGATTTCGCACTGATGTCCGCACCGCTGTCAGCGCTTGTCGCGCGGGACGAGCACGCCAAGCAACTGCGGCACGACCGGGATGCAGTGGAGAAGACTCTAGTCGCGGCTGTCGCGGCCGCCGGAGAAGCGCGCATGAACCTCAATGAGGTCGTGCGGCGCCTTGGCTATCAGTCGGACAATGAGGCGCTGCTCCTGCCTCCAAGAAATTTCATGACGCAGGATGGTGATCTCGTGCCTGCCTTCACCGCGATCCGCCGGGGCCATCGGCCCTGGACGGACCGGCTGACAGAGTTGGGACCAACGCCACTAACCCATGACGACGTTCCCAAGCGCATCCGAGGACAGCAGACTCGCCGGGTATTTGTCGATGGTCGGGGCATGGCCTTCTTCATTGCCCATCCGCAGGCTTATGACGGCCCGCCGCGGGAAGTTGAGGACGGCGAGAATGCTGACGAGTTGCTCGATACCTTACGGGCGCTTTACAGATTTGGTGGAGCGGTCATGCCGGGACTGCATCATGACGCACAGCGTAGCGATGGCGCGGCGCTGGATGGGGCAGTTTTTGAATGCAGCACAAAGGGCAGGATCAGCGCCAAGGGCGAATATGCCAACGTCTATCCAAATGACTTCGTTCGCGTTGGCAATTTTACGGCGGTAGAATAGATAACCCGCCGACACTCTAAGGCGAGTGTGCGGCGATTATCCAATCAACACCCTATCGCTCATCAGCCGGTCGATGGACCGGAAGCCCATCGTTTCGCTCAGGTCGCAACCGAAGCGAAAGGTCCATGAAAGGACCAGCGGATCTTGAAGCCGTAGCTCCAGCGCTTTTTCCTAACTGCCGTTAGAATCCGCGCGATGCCCATAGGGGCATTAGATATGTGCCCTAAATGCCCATTATAATGAAAATGTCAATGGCGGAGGCTGCATGCATGCTTCGACTGGTGCCCGGCATCGTACAGACTGGTAGGGCGCGGGGCCCATCGTATCTAACCGCTGACACTCATTATGGTCGGGGGACGTTCGGAGGGCAGGCCAAGCTCCATCGATGATCGGTTTCGGCGAAATTGGACGTTTCCATTAATGGCGGTGACCGGCAGGAACGTCCCTGTTCGCGTCATCGAAACGGGGATGAACGATGGGCTGCTCATGGGGGGCTGGATCGGGAGCCTGAACATCCAAAATGTCGGCGCAGGCTGCCTTAGGAAACGCGATATTTGAAATGTTGCAATAAATCCTTTCCTACACACCCCAAAATCGCGTTTATCCTGCGCGATGGACAGCCTCATTTTCGCCTCGCCGAACGCCTCTCGCGGCCGCAGCAGCCCGGATTTCCGGGCCGCGCGCAGGCTGCACGAAACGGCAAAACGAAAGGTCACACCCAATCCAACAGGCAAGGCCGAAAAACCGCTCGAAACCGGGCCTTGCGGGAGGATCGGGCGAAAAGTTTCACCGGTCGTTCTGCGTCACTTTTGGGTGACACTTCACCCCCCGGATAAGGGGGGGCGGATCACTCGCGCCTCAAACCACCGGCCAGACCTGCTTGTCCGGCAGGCCGGTGCGGGCGATCACGGCTTTGCCGGCGCGGGTGGCTTCGGCGTAGAGCTTTTCCTCGTCGATAGTGGTGGAGCGGTGATTGTCGATCACGCGCTTGCCGTCGATCCATACGGAGTGGACGCCCCTGCCGTCGGCTGACCAGATCAGCTGGTTCACCACGTTGAACAGGGGCTGCCATTCGGGCCGCTGCGTGTCGTGGAGGACGAGGTCGGCCTTCTTGCCCACCTCGATCGATCCGATGCTGTCCGCCATGTTCAGCGCCTTTGCGCCGTTGAGGGTCAGCATGGTCAGCGCCTCATGCGCGGGGAAGGCGGCGGTGTCGCGCCTTGCGTCCTTGAACAGGGCCGCAACGAGGTAGGAGGCGCGCATCAGGTCGGAACTGTTGGAATTATTGTTGCCGTCCGTGCCCAGGATCAGGTTCACGCCCGCGGCCTGCAATTCGGGGAACTTGCCCGCCGGGGTAAGGCCATAGGCGCCTTTCAGCCCGGACATGGGGCAATGGGCGACATTGGCGCCGAAGCTGGCGAGGGCGGCCACTTCCGCATCGTCCAGATGGACGGCGTGGGTGAGGCAGACTTCGGGGCCGAGCGCGCCGATTTCGGCCAGATGCATGATCGGGCGGCGGCCCACATTGGCCAGATACCATTCGGGATCGGCCTCGACCGGGCTCATATGCGCAGCCACGCGCCCGCCCTTGGATTTGGCCAGCGCGACGGCGGCCTGCCACATCTCGTCGGTCGCGGTGACGTGGCCGACCAGCAGAGGCCATACGTCGATCCGGCCATCGCTGCCGGTGCCATCGCTGCCGGTGAGGCTGGCCACGGCTTCTTCCATGGCGCGGATGGCGGCGTCGGTCTTGGCTGTCTGGCTTTCGGACGGGTCGAAGGCGCGGTCTTCCGTCCATTTGCCGATGCGACCGCGAATGCCGCTGGCGTGCAGGGCCTCGGCCACCGGGCCAATATGGCGCACCGTGCCGCCTTCGAGGAAGGAAGTCGTGCCGGTGCGCATCATCTCCAGCGCGGCGAGCGTGGCGGAAGTTGCCTCCTCCTCCGGCTCCTGCGCCTGATAGAGGGGGACGAGCCATTGCCAGACATTCTCGTGCCAGCCCGTATCGTCAGGCACGAAGCCGCGCGTGATCGGCTCGCCCGTGATGTGGATATGGCCGTTGACGAAGCCCGGCGTCATCACGAAGCGGCTGCCGTCCACCACTTCCCTTGGCGTGACGAGGGGCAGGATGTCGGAGGTCTTGCCGACATGGCTGATCCGGTCCCCCGTGATGGCAATGGCGGCATCGGTGATGATCTGCCTTTCGGCATTCATCGTCACCACCATGCAATTGCGGATGAGGGTGTCGACCGGGGTGGGCGTGGGGGCGGTGGTGTCGGTCATCAGAACGGCTTGTCCCCTGCGATCTGGACCCGGAAGCCGGATCGGGTTTGCGGGAAGTAATCCCAGATGGCGGAATGCTGGACCGAGCGATTGTCCCACAGGGCCACCGAATGCGGCTTCCAGCGGAAGCGGCACTGGAACTGCGGCTGCTGCACATGCTGGTAGAGATAGGCCAGGATCGCATCGCCTTCCTCGCGGGGGAGGTTGTCGATCTTGGTCGTGAAGTCGTCATTCACGAAGATCGCCTTGCGGCCCGAAACGGGATGAGTGCGCACCACCGGGTGGGACGATTTGGGCAGTTCCGATCCGGGCGGGGCGATGTCGCCGAAATTGCGACGGGCATCATGCGTGGCGGTCAGCCCTTCCAGATAGGCCTTCATCTTGTCCGATAGCGCATCATAGGCGGCGAACATATTGGAAAAGGCCGTGTCCCCGCCGGTGGGCGGCACGGTGTGGAGATAGAGCGCGGAACCAAGCGGCGGCTCCGGGTCGCAGCTCATGTCGCTGTGCCAGGCTTCGCCCGCGACATATTTGGAATCCGCATCGGCATGGATGGCCACGATTTCGGGATAGTCCTTCATCGCCCAGGCCGCCGCCGCCTTGCCGATATGCAGCGGGCCGAAAATCCGCGCGAAATCGCGATGCGCCTCATGGCTCAGCACCTGATCGCGGAAGAAGATCACCAGATAATCGGCCAGCGCCTGCCGCAGGGCAGTCGCCATTTCCTCGCTCACCGGGCCGGTGATGTCCACGCCGGTGATGATGGCGCCCATATGGGGGGTGAGCAGTTCGACGTCGAAAGGCAGGTCCATCGCCAGGCGCACTCCATTATGTCCGGCGGCGAACTTGCCTTTGAAACTCTGACCTATCTTGATGGGCCGCGCTCAAATTCTTTCGGCCGCCGGGCTTGCGCATGTCGAAAGATTCGATAATTCTCGAAATATGGATTCGCTAGATGCGCTCGATGCCCTTTCGGCCCTTGCTCAGCAGACCCGGCTGGAGGCGTTTCGCCTGCTGGTGAGGCATGAGCCTGAGGGGCTGCCTGCAGGCGAGATCGCGCAGAAGCTGGATGTGCCGGCGAATACGCTCTCCTCCCATCTGGCCATTCTTGCCCGCGCCCGCCTGGTCACCGCGGAGCGGCAGAGCCGCACTATCCGCTATCGCGCCGATCTGGCGGGGCTGCGTGCGCTGATGGTCTATCTCGCGAAGGATTGTTGCGGCGGGAATGCGGAATTGTGCCGCCCGCTGCTGGCCGAACTGGATTATTGCTGAAGGATGCAAACCCAAATGGACGTCGTGATCTATCACAATCCCGAATGCGGCACGTCCCGCAACACGCTGGCCATGATCCGCAATGCAGGGATCGAGCCGCATGTGGTGGAATATCTCAAGACGCCCCCTTCGCGCGCCATGCTGGAAGGGCTGATCGCGCGGGCAGGGATCGCCCCGCGCGCCCTGCTTCGCGAGAAAGGCACGCCCTATGCCGAGCTTGGGCTTGGCAATCCGGGCCTGACCGATGCCCAGCTGATCGATGCGATGATGGAGCATCCGATCCTGATCAACCGCCCATTGGTCGTCTCGCCTTTGGGGGTGAAGCTGTGCCGTCCTTCGGAAGAGGTGCTGGACCTGCTGCCTGCCCAGCAGGGCGCCTTCACCAAGGAAGATGGCGAACAGGTGGTGGACGCCGCCGGTAATCGCATTTCCGGCTGAGGGACACGTCATGACTGCAATTGCCGGGCGGGAACGCCTTTCGTTCCTCGATCGCTATCTCACCTTGTGGATATTCCTTGCCATGGCGCTGGGCGTGGCGCTGGGATCGACTTTTGAAGGGCTGCCCAGGGCTATCGAGAGACTTTCATGGGGCAGCACCAATATACCCATCGCCATCGGCCTGATCCTGATGATGTTCCCGCCGCTTGCGAAGGTGAAATATGAGGAACTGGGGCGGGTGTTCCGCGATACGCGGATTCTGGGTCTGTCTTTCCTGCTGGCCTGGATCGTCGGCCCCGCGCTGATGTTCACGCTGGCGGTCACCTTCCTTGGCAATTCGCCTGAATATATGACGGGCCTGATCCTGATCGGCATCGCGCCCTGCATTGCCATGGTGCTGGTGTGGAACCAGCTGGCGCATGGCGATCCGCAATATGTCACCGGGCTGGTGGCGTTCAATTCGCTGTTCCAGATCTTCTTCTACACGCCCTATGCATGGCTGCTGTTGACTGTGCTTCCGCCCGTGTTCGGGCTGGAGGCGCATGTGGTGAATGTGGAATTCGCCACTATCGCCAAGGCAGTGCTGACCTATCTGGGCGTGCCCTTCGCGGCAGGCTATCTGGTGCGGCGCACACTGATCGCCCGTAAGGGCCGCGATTGGTACGATCAGCGCTTCCTGCCGGCGATCAGCCCGGTCACGCTTATCGCGCTGCTGTTCACTATCGTCGCCATGTTCAGCCTGAAGGGCGGAGAGATTCTGGCCCTGCCGATGGACGCCGTGAAAGTGGGCGTGCCGCTGGTGATTTTCTTCGTCACCATGTTCCTGCTCAGCTTCGTTCTCTCGAAACTGGCGGGGGCCGATTATCCGCGCGCCACGGCGCTGTCCTTCACGGCGGCGTCGAACAATTTCGAGCTGGCGATCGCGGTTTCCATCGCGGCCTTCGGCCTCGCTTCGCCGGTTGCCTTTGCGGCAGTGATCGGCCCGCTGGTGGAGGTGCCGGTGCTGATCGCGCTGGTCAATGTCGCCTTGTGGATCGGCCGCCGCTGGTTCGCCGATACGATGCCGGATGGAGGGCGCACATAATGAACCGCCTGCGTGACCTGCCCGATCCGGTAAGCTTCCCGGCGCTGAAGCCGGAATATCTCCACCGCTCGCCCGCAACCGGGCTGGGCGCCCTCGATCCGCCGCCGCGTATCCTGCTGCTTTATGGCTCGCTGCGCGAACGCTCCTATTCGCGGCTGGCGGTGGAAGAGGCTGCGCGATTGTTGCAATTGTTCGGCTGCGAAACGCGGATTTTTGACCCGTCCGATCTGCCTCTGCCCGATCAGGTGCCGGGGGACGATCACCCTGCGGTGCATGAACTGCGCGAGCATTCGCTCTGGTCCGAAGGGCAGGTGTGGTGCAGCCCGGAACGACATGGCCAGATCACCGGGGTGATGAAGTCTCAGATCGACCATCTGCCGCTCGCCTATAAGGGCCTGCGCCCCACTCAGGGGCGCACGCTCGCTGTGATGCAGGTCTGTGCCGGATCGCAGAGCTTCAACAGCGTGAATAGCCTGCGTATCCTCGGCCGCTGGATGCGGATGGTGACGATCCCCAATCAGTCGAGCGTGGCGAAAGCCTATGAGGAATTCGACGAGGCGGGGCGGATGAAACCCTCCAGCTATTACGACCGTATCGTGGACGTGATGGAGGAACTGGTCCGCTTCACCGTGCTGATGCGCCCCCATGCGGAGCAATTGGTGGACCGCTATTCCGAGCGAAAAGATCGCGGCGAGCCGGTTGATACCCCAGTGGAGGCTGCGGGGCTGGCTGGCGGGAGTGCTGGGCAGGCTAGTCGTTCCCGCTGAGCCTGTCGAAGGGCGAAAGGGGTGTCTGCTGACGACAGCATAGCGGATACTGGCTCGACCAGCTAAAGCTAGCCGATGAATAAGACGGGTTTCGACGCTCTAATGCATACATCGTGTGTTGTTTGGGGCTTCTGCGGGTGCATGAAGCACGGGCAGCGCCTTCATGTTACGACGCTCATTCCTCCAAGCGGACCTGTTCACGCTTCTCAATTTGTCGAGTGGTTATTGTTGGCAGACAACATTAATCCAAACCTGCCCGAATATAGCCGTCACAAAGCCGCGCTTACTGCCGCCTTTGTGGCACACATGGGTGGCGAAGTTGTTGACGCCTCTTCCCTGCGCTGGAGCGACTGTGGGCAGGACATGGATCAACCGGACTTCAAATATCGAGGCAGAATAGCCGACAACACGGATGATGTGACAAACGCCCGCTAGCCACCCCAAACAGCCTCCGCACACCCCTAAGCCCCTCGCACCCCCTTCAGCGCCTCGGCCAGCATCCCCGCCGCTTGCGGATCGCTCGCGATGATACGGTGAACCTCGCTCGCCATGCGCTGGAAGGCTGGATCGTTTGCTGCACCCTCGCCGAATTCATCGACCAGCAGAGCGGTTACCAGAGTGCGGGCGAGGTCTTCGTCCGAGAGATCGTCGGTCCGCAGCACGGCTTCCACGCGCCCGGCGGCGGGCGGGCGGCGCTGAGGGCCGCTGGCGGAAGGTGCGCTGCCCTTGCGGGAGCGGGAGGATTTGTCGAGGCGTTGCAATTGCTCGCGAAGCAGCAACAGCACCTGATCGACATTGGAGATGCGGGTCATTTCTTCCGCCCCGTCAGTGCCGGGTGGGTCCGCCGGAGAACTGGCCGAGCAGCAGGGACGTGGCCGACAGATCGGATTCCTCGCCCTCGGAAGCCGCCGCGCCGCCGGACTTCATCGCCCTTTCGCATTCGGCCATCAGCAGGCGAATGTCGCCATTGAGCGGCTCGTTTTCCCGGTTGAGCGCGATCCCTTCGCGCATACGGGCAAGGGCTGGTTCGAACTCGTCGCGCACCAGATGGGTCAGCCCCTCCACGAATTTGCGCAGATAGGAATCTTCCGGCAGGCGCATGAGCGGGCCCCAGCTTGAAAGCGCCTTGTCCACCTCGCCCGACGTCAGTTCGAAGAAGCCGAGTTGATAGCGGGCAATGGCGAAGTCAGGCGCCAGTTCCACCGCGCGGGCCAAGGCTGCATGAGCTTCCTGCGGCGGCTTGCGCCCCGCAAGGATCGATCCGCGCATGAAGTGCAGCCGCGGATCTTGGGGAAACCGCTTCAGCATGGCGTCAACTGCGGCCAGATCCTCCGTATCGCTGGCCTGCATCTGCCTGACCAGCAAAGCCATATCTTCGTCGCCGCATAATTCCATCTTCACTTCTCCTAGCGCAGTTTTGCCGCCAGCCCCCGGAGCCTGTCCAGCGCGGCTTTGTGAATTTGCGATACGCGCCCCTTGCTGATGCCCATCAGCAGGGCGATCTGCTGAAAGCTCACGCCGTTGCGGTAGTGCTGGCCGATCACGAATGCCTCCCGTTCGGGCAGGCTATCCATCAGATCGCGAACCCGGCCCTGCAATTCCCGCCAGGCGAGGCTTTCATAGGGCGTAGGGGCAGGATCGGCCACTTCCTCCATTTCCCGCGCCCGGTCCCCTTCCAGCATCAGCCCCAGCGCGATTGTGGCGGAAAGGGCAGACAGGGCCGCGATGGGATCGGAAATGGCGTCCTGCCCCTGTTGCAGCGATTTCAGCCGATCGCGCTCCACGCGCTGGCGGAAACGATAATAGGCTGCCGCTTCGCTCGCCTGCCCAAGGTGATTGGCGATATGGCCGTTGATACGGATGCGGGCGAATGCCTCGAAAGGCACACCACGCACGGCCTCGAAACGCTCAATCGACTGGATCAGCGCTTCATAAGCCAATTGCTCCACATCGCCGCGATCGTAATTGCCGGGTGCCCGGCGAGTGAATTGCCGGGCGGCGAGTTGGGCTGCAAAAGGCCGATAATGCTCGAACAGCCGCTGGCGGCCTTCCTGACTGCGCGCCTGTGCGAAATGGCGCCACAGGGCGGCTTCCACACGATCAGGCTGCAGCAGCAGGTCCACGCCTCGCAGAGCGTCCCTGCGGCCGCCTGATCTGCGCACCGTCATGTAAAACTGCCGAGCAACCCTTCCAGCACGAGGCTCCAGCCGTCGATCAGCACGAACATCAGGACTTTGACCGGCAGCGAGATGGTTGCCGGGGGCACCATCATCATGCCCAGCGACAGCAGGATGCTGGCCACCACCAGATCGATCAGCAGGAAGGGCAGCAGGATCACGAAGCCGATGGTGAAGGCAACTCGCAGTTCATTGAGCATGAAGGCGGGCGTCAGCTTCAGCAGTTCGACATCCTGCGGCGTGGCGGGAAGGGGGCTGCCTGACATGCGATAGACCATTTCAAGGTCGCTCTCGCGCGTGTGGGCCAGCATGAAATCGCGCAGCGGGCCAGAGCCCCCGTCAATGGCCTGTGTCAGCTCCTGTGTGCCGTTCAGCAGCGGTTGGAGGCCCTTCTGGTTCACTTCGGTGAGCGTTGGACCCATGACAAAGGCGGTCATGAACAGGGCGAGGCTGGTCAGCACCGCGTTGGGCGGCGTCTGCGGCATGCCGAATGCGTGGCGGACCATGGCCAGAACCACCACGATGCGGATGAAGCTGGTGGTGCTGATCAGAAGTGCGGGGATGACCGCCAGCACGGCCAGGATCACAGCGATCCGCACGGCTTCCGTCGTTTGTCCGCCTGCCGCAGTGGCAGCGAATGCAGGGCTGGCCGTGGCTGCGGCACACACAGCAATCCCCCAAAGGATTGGTCGACCAGGGCGCATCATTGCGGCCCTTTCAGAACCGTGGTGCCAGCCGGAGTGAGGACAAGCAGCCATGTCTCGCCATCGCACTCCACCAGACACAGATCACCGTTGGGGCTTGCCCGGCGGGTTTCAATCACGCTGAGGCGCCTTGCCGGGCCACCGGTGCGTCGTTCCAGCAGGGCGATTGGCAAAACCGGCCCGCCGCCGCGCTGGTGCCGCCGCAACAGCAGCACAGCGCCAAAGGCGACGGCAATGCAGAATGCGAAGGCCAGCACCAGTCTCAGCCAGGGAACATCCGGCGCAGAACCTCCTGTCAAACCTTGCGCGACAGCAGGCGCAGGCAAGGCAAGTAACAGGGCAATGGCGGCGATGCGCGGCATGCTATCCGCCGATCTCGGTGATGCGGATCGCGTATTTGTCGTCCACGCTGACGATTTCTCCGCGGGCGATTACGCGGCCGTTCACGCGGATTTCGGCAGCTTCGCCAAGCTGGCGATCGACCGGCACAAGGTCGCCGGTCGACAGGGCGGATAATTGCGCGACTGAAACACGGGCCTCGCCCAGGATCACTTCCACATCCACTTCGACATGGTCGATCAGCCGGGTGGGAAGCTCGGCGGGGGCGGTCTGGGCGGAAATCGCGGTATCGTCGTCTACCATTGGGTTGCGGGCCTTGTGAGCTGGAACTGGATGCCGCTTTCGCTCGCTATCAGGCCAAGGGCGCCAGTGGCGGCTGAGACATCGTCGATCAATGCGTCGAGCGGGGCGGAGAGCGCCGTGTCGAGCGTCAGCACGTCACCGGCCTCCAGCGCTTCGATCTGCGGCAAGCTGAGTCTGCTCGTGCCCAGCCGGGCAGACAGGCGCAGGCCTTGCGGTGCAAGGGCAGGCCTGCGGGCAGGCAGAGGCGGGCGCCTGCGGGGTGATCCCGCCCAGCCGAGCGCCAATGCGGCCAGCAATCCCCTTCCGGCCTCGATCCGCATCAGAGTTTCACCGCTTGCGGAGAGGACGGGCAGGCCGAAACAATCGCCCTCTGCCTCCCGAGCATCCGGCAGGGCTGTATCGAGCTTCGCGCCGAGTGCGCCCATGGCCTTGTCCAACAGGTAGTCGATCACCGCGCGATCTTGAGCGGTTCGCAGATCGCCCGCGCTCAGGTTTCGGCCGAGCAAGAGCGAGGCGAGTGCCAACCGTCCATCTTGGCGCAGTGTCAGCCGGAAACCACGGCCACGATAGGCGGCGGCAAACCCCAGGGCGCCCGGCTCGATTTGCTCCCAGCGCGGTGGCAGGTCCGGCTGTGCGGAAGCGCACCATTCGCCTGCCCATTCCTGAATACAGCGCACTGCCTGCCCGGCCGTGCGGGCATCCAGCAGCGCACTTTCCGGCAACCAGAGAGTCGGCGTGCCGCTCATCCCTGGCCTCTGATGCCGAAGAGCTGCTGGATCATGTCATTGGAAACGCTGATAATCTGCGACGAGGCCTGGAAACCGCGCTGGATCAGGATCAGTTCGGCAAATTGCGATCCCAGATCGACGTTCGAGGCTTCCAGCCGGCGACTGAGGATCGTGCCGACGCGGCTGTCTTCCGCGGAAAGGTATTGCACCTGGCCGAAGCCATTATGGGCGAACAGCCCGCTGCTGCGCTGTTCCAGCTTCTGCGGATCGCGGAAGTCCGCCAGCGCAATGGCACCGAGTTCCTTCGTTTCCTCGTTACTATAGGCGATTTCCAATTGGCCCTTGGCGTTGACTGCCAGCCTGGTGACGGACCCGGTGCCATGGCCATCCACATCGGCTGCGCGCAGCGAACTGACGGAGCCGGAAGAATAGGAATTCACCGCGCTGAAATCGAAGTCCACCGACAGGCCACTGGACCCTTCCGTGAAGGTCAGCGTGCGGGTGGTAGGATCGGCGATCCCCGCCAGAAATTTCAGCGTTTCGGTGCCGATCTCTGCTCCTGTTCCGTCTGTGACCTTGAGAGTCCATTCGTCGAAAACAGTCTCTTCGCGTGTGAATTTCAGCGTCCACAAGTGCTGTTCGCCACGCTCGTCATACACTTTGACATCGGCGATGGTGTATTCCGTGGCCGTGGAGGAGAGATTGTCCGCAAAGGTGATCTTCGTGGTTTCTTCCGGCGGGCTGGTCCGTGCGGCATCAATGTTCAGGCTGACCGGACGGCCGCTATTGTCCAGCACTGCGAGCCGGTAATCCGTGCCCGAAAGGACGATGTAGCCGTCATCGTCCACCGCAAAGCTGCCAGTGCGCGTATAGAGCGTCTGGCTACCGTCCAGCAGCACGAAGAAGCCGCCCCCGTCGATCGCGAGATCGAGGTCGCGATCGGTCTGGCGCAATTCGCCCTGTCCGAAATTGAGCGCAATGTCGTCGAGGCTGACGCCGTGGCCCGCCTGGCCGCCGGAAGAGGTATAATCCAGTCCGCCCGAACTGCCGGACCCATAGACGTCCGAGAAGCTGACTTCCGACGCCTTGAAGCCCGTGGTGTTGAGGTTGCTGACGTTATTGCTGACGGTCTTGAGCCCCTCGGAATAGGCATTCAGGCCGCTCAGCCCGATATAGATTGATCCGAACATGTCAGTTGGTCTCCCTGATCTTCGAGACCGAACTCAGGCTGATGTCCGAGATGGTCTGGTTGCTGGAGGTAGTGATGGTGAGGCTCGGCCCGTTTGTGCTGAAGGCGATGGCAGTGACTTTGCCCGACAGCGTCACCGAGCCGGCGGGGATTTCCACTGTGCGGCCGAGCAGGCTGGCGGCCTGGGCAGTCGACTGGGCGGAAACCAGCGCTTGCAGGCTTTCCGACATCTGCTGTGTCTGCTGAATTTGCGAAAACTGGGCGAGCTGGGAGACGAACTGGAAGTTGTCCATGGGCTTCAGCGGATCCTGATAGGTCAGCTGTGTCAGGACAATCTTGAGCAAGTCCTCAAAACCGAGGCCGAAGGCATCGGTGGCGCTCTGCGTCGATTGTGTGCCCGATGTGCCGGTCGCACTTCCGCCCAATGCGTCGATGGGATTACTGGCCATCAGTCTTGCCCTGCGGTGATTTCATGGATGACAATGGCTGTGTGGCGATGGCCGTGGCGTTCGAGCAGCTGGCTCAGTGCCGCTTCGAGCCCGGCGCGTTCTCCCTCGGCCAGTTTCGGCAAGCGCAGCACCAGCCGCAGTCCGCCCTCTGCCGAGATGAGCTGTGCCCCAAATGGCGATGTGCGGCCCGCAGGCGCGCCTTGTGCCTGATCGGGTGCGGATCCGCATTGTGGTCCGGCTGTGGCGCTTTGTTGAGACGGGATTTGTTGACCGAACGACGAGCCAGAAACGATCGCTGGTCGGGCGGGTATGGCAGGCGGCAGGGCGGCATTCCATGCCGATCTCTGGATGCGCAAGGCTGTCCCATCGGCGGTCATTCTTCCGACAGGTTGCACGATGGTGCCGGAAGCATTCAGGAGCGATGCGACCGACGCTGGCCGATTTAATAGTGTCGACTGCGCAGGCCGCGCCCGCATTTCAGGGGGGCCGGCTGTAGAGGCAGTCGCAGACGGCATGCCCGCGTGCGTTTTCGGATGCCTTGCACCAAGGCGTTCTGCGAGTGGTGTTGCCGTCTTCGAGTCCAATTCGCCGACGCGCATGCTCGTATTGTCGCCGTGCGCCATGTGATCGGACGGGAAATCCAGCGCCAGATCGACCAGCAACCTTGCCGCACTGAATGCCTCTGCCGGGGTCCCGGGCAGGGGCGCCAGCGCTGCCGCCTGCCTGGCCGCTTCTTCCTGCTTGGCATCCAGCAATCTGGAAACTGGCAGCCTATGATCGCCGGCTTCCTGCCGCGCGCTGAGCAGGCCGGCCAGCAGTTCCGCGAAATCGCCAGACGTTGTCAATTCATCGGCTGCCGCACGCCTTGGCGTAGGAGCGCTGGACGATTGCTGGGACGCGGGCTGGGTTACGAGTGTAATGGTCATTCCGCGATCGCCGTCAGAAGGAAACGCAGGCTTGCCGCTTCGAGGATCGCCGCTTCGTCGTTCTTGTCGGCGAGGCGCTTGCCGACCTTGCGCAGCAAAGCAGTCGCAAGCTCTTCCCGCTTATGGTCTCGCCGCCATTGCTCGCGTTGTGCGGCCTCACGGCTCTCACAATCCCGAGCGATCCCGGCTGCGCGGTCACGGCGGTCGGAGAGATCACGCAGAACTGCCAGCGCGACCCGCCAGCCCGCGAAGTCGAGGGCCTCGGCTGCCTGCATGTCGTGCACTTTGCGTTCTTTCGCAGCGACATTGCGTTGGCCGTCATCGAGCCGTGCCTGAGCCTCAATCGTTGCGGCCTGAGCCTCGGCCAGTTCGCCCCGGCTGGCCAACGTCTTTAGCGCCTGAAGCACGGCAATCCGGTCGAGCCGATGGTGGAGGTGCCGGCTGTTACGCATGGCTGCCTCCTGAAAGGATGCGGGTCAGCGCGGCATGCGTTTCCTGCAGCCCGCAATGCTCCCTTGTGCCTTGGCCCAGAAAAGCCGTGAGCGCGGGCTGAAGCGCAATTGCGCGGTCGATCCGGTCGCTCGCCCCGCTGCGATAAAGGCCGCTTTCGATCATCGGGCGGGCCTCTTCATAGGTGGCGACCAGGGCATGAGCCTCGCCGCATGAGGAGCTTTCCGCCTCATCGAGCAAGTCCCCGGCGAGCCGGCTGACGCTGCGCGACAGGTCAATGGCTGGAAAATGGCGTTTTTCTGCCAATTGACGCGACAGCACGATGTGGCCGTCCAGTACTGACTTCATCAGTTCGACTACCGGATCATCGACATCGTCCGTCTCGCTCAGCACGGTGAAAACGGCGGTGATTGCGCCGCCGCTGCGAGATGCGCCGCATCGTTCAACAAGGCGCGGTAACGCGGAAAATACGTTGGGGGTCAGCCCGCGCACACTTGGAGGCAGGCCGGCGGCCAAGCCAAGTTCACGCAGGGCATGGGCAACACGCGTGATGGAATCGACCAGCAGCAATACGTGCTCGCCCTCGTCGCGCCAATGCTCGGCAAGGCCGACTGCCTGTTCGATGGCGCGTAGCCGCAGGCTGGGGCTTTCATCGGCGGTCGCGGCGATCAGGGTCGAACGGGCGGAATTGGTGCTCTCACGCAGCATCTGCCAAAGCACATCCACTTCGCGCCCGCGCTCGCCCACCAGGCACAGAACCACCCGGTCGCACGCAGACTGGCGGGCGATCTGTTCCAGCAGGCTGGTCTTGCCTACGCCGGCGGCGGCGAAGATGCCTACGCGCTGGCCTTCGCCCAACGGCAGCAGGGCGTCGATGGCACGAATGCCGGTCTCGATCCGCTGCGCAGGCGATACGCGATCCAGCGGCGGGAGCGGGCGCCCAGCGCGCTTCTGTCGGGCTTCGTGATGGATGGGAGCCTTGCCGTCCAATGGGCGAGCCAGAGCGTCTACTGCGCGACCGCCGAAGCCTGACCCTACCGGGATGTCTTCAACGTGATGCGCCCGGGCGAGTGCCGCGCCGAGTGCCAGCCGAGGAAGTGGGCCTATCGGCACGAGGCGTAGCTTCTCAGCCTCGACCGCCACAACTTCAGCGAGCAGCCTATCCGACGCATCGGCCGCGCCGACCTCGCAATAATCACCCACGCTGGCGATGGGGCCATCGGCTTCCAGAAATTCGCCGGTAATTCGAGTCAGACGACCGGTGGCACGAGCGAATTCCGCTTGTCCGAGGCGCACGAGGAAGGGATGCGCTCTCATGATGCGGCTTCCTCTTCGGTCAACCGGTCAAAGAACTGGCTCAGGCGCTTCCATTGGCCCGAAAGCCCCGTGTCCAGTGTGCCGAGCATCAGGTCGGCAGCACATTCGCCGGAAACGAGCGTCTGATCCGTGATTACCGAGATGCCCGGGAGACGATCCGACAGTGCAGCAAGGTCTTCGGGCGAGTGGAAGTCGCGAGGCGAGACGCGCACCCGGCGCACCAAGTCCTGCTGGATCAGGGCGAGGTGATGAGCCAGTGTCTCTCCCACCAATTCGGCATGGAGGGTCTCGTCGCCGAAGATTCGTCCTAATGCGGTTCGTGCGAGTTGGACGGCGAGGATTTCGCATTCCGAGATAATTTTTGCGTTGTCAGCCTGAAGTTTGGCGAGCGAAGCGCTCAGCAGTTCGAGGCGGCGGCTTTCTTCTCCGGCGACATGATCCAGCCCGTCCTGCTTGCCCCGCTCAAACGCGGCATCTTCACGGTGGTCCGCTTCCTCCTCCATTTGCGCAATGCGGTGGCGCAGGTCGGCGATGGTAGCTTCAAGCTCGATACATTGGCGGTCCAGAGCTTCTTCGGCTGCAGGCGGTTCCGTGAATGTGGGGGCAGGGACGGGCGATGTATGAAGCCGGGCCGCGCAGGCCACGGCAAGCGGGCGGACGCTGGAATCCATGCGGGCATCGCCCGCCTTTAGCAGGCGGCTCATACCCGTGCCCTCCAGCCATTGAAGAAGGTTCGGGCGAGGGACACCAGTGTCGGCTGACCCGCAGGTGCTACTGTTAATCCGGCGGCCTTCTCATGCCCGGCGATTAGTGCGGCCCGTGTTTGCGGCGTGAGTTGATGGGCGAGTGGGGCGTCTTTCTCGCAGGCATCCAGCAGGTCAGCGAGCCAGGGAGAACAGGCCTGAAACCGGCGGCTGCGTGCCTCTGCCTCGGCTCTCTCGCGCTCGCCCGCTACCACCAGGCGTTCGAACGCCTGCCGCTGCGCGTGTTCCATGCGGGCAAGAATTCCTGTCCGGTCGCCCACGGGCAGAGCGTGCCAGCGTTTGAGCAATGCGTTCATATCGTTAGCCTCACCGTCCATCGGCTTGGCCTTCCGCGAGTGCCATCTTCTCTCCCAGCAACTCGGCGAAACTCTGCTGTTCTTCGGGTGTCATGCGGCTGCGGCGGCGCAGTGCGATGAGGATCAGGACGCAGGGCACGCTGAGCAGGCCCCACAGCCACGGGCTGGCCAATATGCTTGGAGAGAGGGCAAACGGCGCGGGTGTGGGAATGGGGGCTAAAGGAGGTTGTTCGGCAGCAACGGGCGCAGCCTGTCCCTGCGGAACTATTTCCTCCAGAGTTCCGGTCTCGAAGCGCAAAATGTCACCATTTTGCGGCGTAAGCCCGGCGGCTTCGTTGATGGCACCCTGCAGCGCTTGCTGGTCTTCGCTAGCCAGTTCCATTTCGGTGCGCAGGGCAATGCGCAGGCTGAAATTGCGGGCTGTCTCGCCGCTGCCTGTGCCGCCGGGCAAGGCCAGAACCCGCACGTCGAAGGGAACGCCGGGGATCAGCTTTTCCGCCACACCGCGTACTCTGGCACGGTAATATTCCTCCAGCGCGGAACGCTCGTCCAACTCGCCGGGCATGGCGGTGCTTTCCACCGGCAAGGCGCTTAGTAACCGGCCGCGATGATCCAGTACGGCGACTTCCCGGGCAGGCAGATCGGGCACGGCAGAGGCGACGAGTTGCTGGATGCCCGTGACGCGGGCAGCGTCCAGCGCGGCATTGCCTTCGGTCTGTAGGGTGACTGCGCCTTTCGGCCCGGTCTGGTTGGCGCGGAACAGGGTGCGTTCCGGTAGGGACAAGTGAACGCGGGCAAAGGCGATCCCGTCCATGCCCATGATGGTGCGAGCAAGTTCCCCTTGCAGCGCGCGCTGATAGTTCACTTTTTGGGCAAATTCGGTGAGGCCCATATCGGCCTCGTTGAACAGTTCAAACCCCACTGTGCCGCCAGTGGCAGCGCCCGATCCGGCCACCAGCACGCGGGCGCGGCCGACATCGCCTTGCCCCACCATCACGCGATGGCCGCCATCTTCCAGCCTGTATTCGATCCCCTGCTTGTCGAGCACGGCGACGATTTCGGCCGCGTCCGCTTCGCGCAGGTCTTCGTAGAGCACGGCATAGCCCGGCCGCAGGAATGCGAACCAGACGAGCGCCAAGCCCGCCAGGATGGCTGCGAAAATACCGCCGAAGACAATGAGTTGCCTGCGTTCCATGCGTCAGAGTTGCATGTTCATGAGTTCGCGATAGGTCTCGACCAGCCGGGTGCGGACCTGCATGGCGAGTTCCACCGACAGGCGGGCTTCCTCAAGCGCGATGGTCACCTGATGGACCGGCACGGAATCGTCGAGCGCGAATTGCCGCACCAACTCGTCCGCATGGGCGACCTTCTGGTTGACTGTGTCGAGACCGGCGGACAGCACGGACTGGAAGCTCGCGCCAGGCGTATCGACAGACGGCATGGCCGGAAGTCCAACACGCATGATCTGCGGCGCGGCATCCGAAAGCCCGAGTGCGGCGATGGGGTCGAGCGCGCTCATGCCTGCCGCCCGATCTTCAGCGCGCTGGAATAGATCTGCTGCGCGGCGGCGAGCGCGACGAGGTTCGCCTCATAGGCGCGCGCGGTCTTCACCATCAGCGACATCTCTTCCGCGTGGCTGACATTGGGATAGGTCACGAAGCCACTGGCATCGGCCTGCGGGTGGCCGGGTTCGTAGACCCTGCGTTGACCTGCACCGCTCGGCTCCACGCCGTAGGCGCGCACGCCTCCGGGCATCTGTTGCCCGTCCAGCACGGCGCGAAAGCTTTCGGCCGGGCCGGAAACAAGCCGCAGTGGCTGAAAGGCAATGCCATCCGCCGAGCTTCCAGAATTCATGTTGGCCAGATTGAGCGCGATGATTTCCATGCGCCGCCATTCGACATCGAGACCTGTGCGGCTGATCGCAATCGCGTCCATCACTGGCCTCCCGTCGCGGCAAGGCGGGAAATCTGCATCTGTCGGCTCAGCACATCGACCAGCGCGGCATAGCGCAAAGCCGTTTCCGAGGCGCTTGCCAGTTCCAGATCGAGGCGCATCCCGCCTTGTCCGGCACGGCTGACATCCTGAACAAATTGCGGCTGGAAGTGCTGCACGGCTTCCGGCCCGGCCTTTGCAGCGTCTCGCAGTTGGCCTTCGAAATTCACGCGCAGGGGCGTGTAATTGGGCGAACTGGCATTGGCGACATTCTGCGAAATGGCCGAGGCGCGCAGGGCGAGCCCGTCCAGTGCCTTGACGACAAGCAGGGCGGAAAGCTGATCCATCCCCGATCCTCCTATTGAACCACGATGTCGGCATGCAGCGCGCCGGCAGCCTTGATGGCCTGCAGGATGCTGATCATGCGTCTGGTATCTACCTTCGCCCGGGCAAGCCCCTGCACCAGCGAACCTACGGTGGTGTTGGGAAAGCTCATCACCGCGTCATTGGCGCCCTGTTCGACATCCAGCTTCGTGTTGGTCACGATCAGGCTGGAAACGTCATTGGCGAAGCCGGAAATGAAGCTGGGCTGCGAAGCGTAATTCTCGGTGACGATGGTCACCTTGATGTCGCCCTGAGAGATCACGACGCTGGAAATCTGCACGCCGGACCCGGCCACCACAGTGCCGGTGCGTTCGTTGATCACGATGCGGGGGGATGTGTCGGGCGTTACCGCGATATTCTCTATGCGCGAGAGGAAACCCGCCAGTTCCGCCGGGCCGCGATCATAGGCGATCACGACCTCATCCGCATTGCGGACCGTGGCGATGGAATGGCCGAAACGGGCATTGATGGCTTCGCTCACACGTTGGGCGGTGGTGAAATCCGGCTCTGTCAGGAGGAACGAAACGGTGCCCTGTGCCGAGAGCAGGCGGGCATCCACCGGGGCCTCCACCGTGGCGCCGCCGGGCAGAACCGCCGCTGTGGGATAATTGCGCTGCTGGCGGTTGAGGTTCGTCTCGAAATCATAGCCGCCAGCCGTCAATGCGCCTTGCGCCAGCGCATAGGGGCGCTGGTCCGGCCCCATCAGCGGGGTCATCAGCAATGTGCCCCCGGCAAGCGAGCGGGCATCGCCAATGGAGGAAACGACGGCGTCGATCCGGTCCCCCGGATTGGCGGAAGCGGGCAGGGTGGCCGTCACGATCACCACAGCGACGTTGCGGCTGTTGATCTGTTCTTCGCTGACGGCAGTGCCGAGACGGGAGAGGACATTGCGAAGCGCCAGCCGCGTCACTTCGTTGCGGCGCGTGTCGCCGGACCCGGCAAGGCCAGTGACGAGGCCATATCCGATCAGCGCATTGTCCCGCCAGCCGTCGAACCGGCCAAGTCCCTTCAGCGGCACTTCCTGCGCACTGACGGGCACGGAAAGGGCACACAGACTGGCCAGAAGGGCCACACGGATTGCCACACGCCAGCCCATCAGCCGATCCCCAGGAAGCTGAAGATGCGATTGAGCAGGCCCGGCTTGGCACTGCGGCTGACGAAGCCCTTGCCATCATAGTCGATCTGCGCGTCGGCAATGCGGGATGATGGGATGAGGTTATCCGCGCTGATGTCCTGCGGGCGGATGCGGCCACGTACGGCGATGGTGGTCGCCTCGCCATTGATCAGCATCTGCTGGCGGCCCTCGATCACGAAATCGCCATTGGGGGCGAGTTCCGCGACGTTCGCGGAGATTTGCGCAACGAATTGCTCGGCGCGAACAACTTCGCCGCGCCCGGCATAGGAACCGCCGAACTGGAGCGAGGCCCCTTCGTCGATTCCGCCGGCCTGGAAGGAACCGCCGGTTTGCGACTTGCGCGAGGAATTGTTCTGCAGGCTGCTGCTGGCGCGGGTGGTTTCCACGATCAGGATCGTCACGGCATCGCCAATGCCCATCGCCTTGCGGTCGGCGGCGACGGCGGGCCAGCGGGTGCCGCGATAGAGCTGTTCGGCCTGCGTGGGCGTTGCGGTGAGGCAGGCCAGCGCGGCGAAGGTGAGGGCAGGGCGGATCATTCGGCGCTGCCCGTGTCGAGGAAGCGCGCCGCCAGGACTTCGCCATCGGCGCTGCGCACGAAGCCGCGTTCGCCCGCGCGCAGGGACCGGACCGGGCTGACTTCGCGGGTGATGATGACGGGGCCTTCGCGGACCACCAGTTGCAGCTTCTGACCGGCCCCGGCGATGGCGCCCGGACGTAGCGCGATGCGGCCGAGATAGGTGCCAGATGGCATGGCTGCGCTTGCCAAGGGGGCGCCAGCATCGTGATCGAAGGCGAGCGGCAGGCCGGGGCGCTCTTCCCGGCAGGGCGTGGCCTCAGCCATTTCCGCCGTGAGAAATTCCCCGGCTGCCACATCTTCCGCCAGTGCGAGACATTGTGCCTCGCCCGCGAAAGCGGGTTCGCTCAGGCAACAGGCCATGGCCAGCACCATGATGGATGCCCCCCTGATCATGGCCTATCGCCTGAGCGTGTTGGTGATGGAGGCAAGCTGGTCGGCCGCCTGGACGATCTGGGCATCCGCGGCGAAAGCACGCTGGACCATCAGCATCTCGACCATTTCGGCCGACAGCTCGACCGTGGACTGTTCCACGCTGCCCTGCACGATCCGGCCCGCACCATCTTCGCCGGGACGGGCATCGACAAGACGAGCATCATCCCTTGCGCGGTAAAGCCCGTCATCGAGCCGTTCGAAGGAGGTTTCCAGTTCCGGCCGGACGAGCGAGATCTGCCCGATCTCTATATTCTCATCCGTTGCCGTCCGAACGCTGACTACGCCGTCCTGCGCAATGGCCAGTTCTTCCGCATCTGTGGGCACTACGATGCCCGCCAGCAGCGGAGTTCCGGCGGAAGTGGCGAGCAACCCGTCCTCGTTCACCCGCAGCCGTCCGCCGCGCCAATAGAGGGTTTCGCCACCGGGCCCGGCGAGTTCCACGAAGCCGCGCCCGTCTATCGCAAGGTCCAGTGCATTGCCGCTGGGCTTCAGTGTGCCCTGCGCGAACAGCATCTCGCCCGGCACCATCCGCACCCCGCCGAAGCTGGCGAGCGTTGAGAGCGGAGCGGAAGATTGCGGCGCACTTGTTTCCGCCCCTTGCGCGCTGCGGGCCAGAACCTCCGCAAAGCGGGCTTCCGTCCGTTTGAAGGCGGGCGTGTTGACGTTGGCGATGTTGTTCGCATGCACTTCCAGCGCGCGCTGCTGTGCCTGCAGCGCCGCGGCGCCGACTTCGAATGCGCCGTTCACTGGCCGCTCCTGCTGAAGGTGGTGATCGCCTGTCCGATCAGCTCGTCATAAAACTGCATCACGCGCCCGCCGCTTTCGGCCTGACGCAGGCTGGACATCATGGCGACCATCTCGTCGCTCATCGTCACATTGGATTTTTCGAGGAAGCCCTGCCGGATCTGCGATCCTTCGGCTTCGGCCATCGCGCCGTCGGGCGCAGTGAAGGTTGACCCACCCTGTGCGGTCAGCGCCGCAGGGTGGCCTGCATCGTAGAGGCCGATGCGGGCAGTGGGCAGGCCATCTTCAAGCACGGTGCCGTCTTCCAGCACTTCGAAAGATGCGCCTTTCAGTTCAAGATCGCCGCCGCCCGCCAATTGCAGCACGCGCCCCGCGGGATCGGCCAGCAGCCCTTCGCCATTCGGGGCGAAGGAACCTCCCCGCGCATAGACGAAGCCATCCCCATCCCGCAGGCGGAGCATGGCCGGGCCGCTGATTGCCAGATCGAATGCCCGGCCGGTTTCGCTCAGGCGGCCTTGCGTGAAATCCACGAAAATCTTCTGCGCGGGCAGCCTCTCGTCCGCGCGATCCGCCAGCGTCACGGCTTCGGCAAAGCTAGCCTGCCGCTTGAAGCCCGGTGTGGACGCATTGGCGACGTTCTGCGCAGCGGCTTCGAGGCGACGCTCCGCAGATGCCAATATTGCTGTGGCGGAGTCGACAAGACCCGGCATGGTTCCCCCTGGACGGCCTGGTTAGGGCTTCGAAAAAGCCCATCTGGCGGGTCGGGGGAAAGGTGCGACACCTCCACTCCGGAGGTTTAGGCAGGCTGCCTGCACGCCGCACGGCGATGAAATTGACAGCGGTTGGCGGCGACCCTAGACCTTGTTCAAGCGCCGCAAAACAGGCGCGCAGGGAAGGCGGCGGACGGTCCAGTCCCGTGCCCGGATGGAAGCCTGGCTTCATCCCGGCCGTACTTCCCAAACCTCGAAAATCGGCCTTTTTGGCCCGGAAATACGAAGATCGGCCATCGTGGCCGTGATCGCACCGGAATGGATTTACCTGGCGTTTGCCGGGGCCGGTTTCTGAAATCGGGGACAACACAAGGCGGCCAGGGGAAGGCCGCCGATGGGGAGACATGATGGCCACGAATGCCACTGGGGGCGCGATTGCATCCGCGCCTGTTGCAACAGCTGCTTATCCGCCCACGCGGGAGGGATGGTATGCCGTTGCCATTCTGGCGCTGACGACGACCTTTGCCCTGCTGGATCAGGGCATTCTGGGCCTGCTGATCCAACAGATCATCGCCGATTTCAGCCTTACCGATACAGAGGCGAGCCTGCTGCTCGGCCCGGCATTCGTGTTGTTCTACGTGGTGCTTGGCGTGCCGCTTTCGACATTGATCGACCGCTGGAAGCGGACCTGGATCATCTCGATCGGCATCTTCGTGTGGAGCATGGCTACTGCCGCCTGCGGCATAGCATCCAATTTCGTGCAGCTTTTCGTCGCGCGCTTCGTGGTTGGCGCTGGCGAGGCCGTGAACGGCCCTGCGGCCTATTCGATCGTGGCCGATTATTTCCCGCGCGACAAATTGCCGCGTGCCGTAGCCACCCTGCAGATCGGATCGGTTGCCGGGCGCGGCCTCTCGCTGCTGCTTGGCGGGGGGATGATCTGGCTGGTTGCGTCCATCGGCACGCCCAGCCTGCCGCTGCTGGGTGAGTTGCGGCCGTGGCAGGTAGTGTTCCTTGGCGTCGGCCTGCCCGGAGTGCTGGTGGCCTTTCTGCTGCTGACGGTGAAGGAACCGCCCCGCACTGCTATCCGCACAGAAGTTTCCAAAGTGCCGCTGGTGGGTGCGATCTCCTATCTCTGGCGCCATTTCGCCATTTTCGGCCCGATGTTCATTGGCCTGACGCTCGGCTCGCTGGACACAGGCGGCAGGGCGTGGGGCGCTGCCTTTTTCGAGCGGACCTATGGCTGGTCGCCGGCGACTTACGGCATCGTCTCGGGCGTGGCTTCGCTCGCGGCGATGCTGACGGGCCTCTATCTCGGCGCGAAATGGGTGGAATGGTTTCAGGCGCGCGGCAAGGCCGACGGGGCCTTTCGCGTGATCATCTATACGCGGTGCTTCGCGATCCCCTTCGCCATACTGATGCCGATGATGCCCACGCCGCAACTGGCCGTGGCTTTCAACGTGGTGGCGGACCTGACACTGGGGATGAGCGGCCCGATGCTGAACGCGGTGATGCTGATCGTGACGCCCAGCCAGATCCGCGGGCAGGTGATGGCGCTCTATCTGTTCATCTTCACGGTGATCGGGCAGGGGCTGGGTCCGGTGGTGACGGGCGTGACCACGGACTTCATCTTCACCTCACCCGACGATCTGCGCTGGTCGATCATGCTGCTGCACATCGTGTTCCTGCCTGCGGCGCTGGCCGTCACCTGGCTGGGGTGGAAGCCCTGGAGGCAGGAAGTGGAGCGGCTGAACGCGGAAGATGCAGCGCGGTAACAGTCTTGCCCCCACTTCTGCCGTGGCCGGGCCATGCCGATTGACGGCAAGGCAGAATGTGCCATCGGTTTGCACAAACGGGGCAAGGCGGCGGGCGTGATCGGCAAGCTATTCGAAAACAGATCCAGCCGGGTGATCGCGGCGGGGCGCATTGCGCTGGCGCTGCTGTTCACCCTGTGGGTCTGGCTCGATGCGGAACAGCCGGTGCGGGGCGGTTCGCTGAGCTATGCACTACTGGCGGCCTATCTGGCCTTTGCCGTCGCCATGTTCCACATCGCCTGGGTGGACTGGTGGAGCGACTATCGGCTCACCATGCCTTCCTTCCTGGTGGACGTCGGCCTGTTCATGGCGGCGCTCTATTGCACCGAAGGCGGATCGGTCGATTTCGTCAGCGGCTATTTCGCCTTCTTCACTTTCATGACCATTTCGGCGGCCTTGCGCTGGAACTGGCGAGCCACTCTGGCCACGGCCGCTGGCCTCAGCCTGCTTTATCTGGCGATGGGCCTGTTCCTGCATGCGGATGAGCCGGACGGGATCGTCGCCACTTACATCCGCCGGGCGAGCTACATGATGGTTCTCTCGCTACTGGTCACATGGTTCACCCTGCAGCGGGCCGCGCCCATGGTCGCCCGGTTCGCGCCTGCACCGGCGGCGCAGGCGCTTTCTCCGTTCGAGGCTGCGCTGATCTACGTGATCGAGGCGAGCGGGGCGACAGGCGCGGCAATCGCCTGGGAAAGCGTGGAGGAACCGGGCGCGACCCTGCATGCGGCCGGGACACTGGCTGGCGGAGTACGGCATTTGCCGCCTGACACGCTGGACCTCGGCGCAGACGTTGCCCCAGCTCTGTTCGACTGTCTGCACCGGCGCGTCCTGCGCCTGCTGCCCGGTGGCAGGTTCGAACCCCTGCGCAACTCGGTGGGGCCTGAACTGGCGCGGCATCTTGGTCTGTCCGAAGGGCTGTGCTTCCCGATTTCCGGCACCACCGGCATCGGGCAGGTGGTGCTGACCGGCATTCCCGGCCTGTGCCGCGATCACCTCGAACTGTGCCGCGCGCTCGCCCGCGAGATCGGATACGGGATCGACGAGGAGGAAATCGCCTCGCTCGCCCGCGAGGCTTCCGCCAATCGCCTGCGCGGCAATATTGCGCGCGATCTGCATGACAGTGTGGCCCAGTCGCTCGCCGGGGCAGGCTATCGCCTCGCCTCGCTGCGCCACCGTGCGAAGGAAGGCAAGGATATTGCCCCGGAACTGGAGGCGGTGTCGCTCAGCCTGCGGGACGAGCAGGCCCATATCCGCGACATTATCGACCGGCTGCGTAGCGACGAGGTCAACCCCGGCATGCGCAATCTGGGAACGGAACTGGCGCGGCTGACGGGCGCGCTTTCCCGCCATTGGGACGTAGCCGTCCGGTTCGAGGACAGTGTCGAGGCATTGGTGCTGCCCGCGTGGCTTGCGTTCGAAATCCAGCAGTTGGTGCGTGAGGGCGTGGCCAATGCGATCCGCCATGGCGCGGCGCGGCATGTGCTGGTGCGTATCACCCGCCAGGGCAGTTCGATCGCGCTTGCTGTCGCGGATGATGGAAAAGGCTTTCCAGCAGGCGATGAAACGCGCATGCCGCGCTCTCTGGCCGAGCGAGTGGACGCGCTGGGTGGGACCATAAGGATCGCCTCCATGAAGGGCGATACCAGGATCGAGATCGAATTGCCTGTGGGAGGGCGTAAATGACCAGGATCGTGCTGGCGGACGATCATCCGTTCCTGCGCGCCGGCGTGGAAGAAGTTCTGCGCGGCTGCGGGATCGAAATTGCCGCCTCTGTAAATGACGGTGCGGCCGCTCTGGAAGCGGTCGAGAAGGAAAACCCCGATGTAGTGATCCTTGACGTGCGCATGCCCGGAATGGGCGGGGTGGCGGTGCTGGAGACCCTGCGGGCACGTGGAGACGAGCGGCCAGTGATCTTGCTGACGGCGGAACTCACCGATGCATCGCTGCTTTCGGCCGTGAAGGCCCGGGTGGACGGGATCGTGTTCAAGGACGGGGCTGAAAGCTCGCTCAGCGATGCAATCAAGGCCGTGCTGGCAGGCACCCGCTATATTGACCAGCCGCTGATCGAACGCGCGCTGGACCTTGCGATCGAACCGCCGCAGCAGGCGCGGCTTGCTCGCCTTTCGCCAAGGGAACAGCAGATCGCTGAAGCGGTCTCCGCCGGGCGCCGCAACCGCGACATTGCGGAGGAAATCGGCACTACCGAAGGCTCGGTAAAGGTCTACCTCCACCGCATCTACGAAAAGCTCGGCGTGGGGTCGCGCACGGAACTGGCGGTGCTGGTGCTGAAGGAAAAGGGCGGCTGAGCAGCGGGGCTTACCGCCCGGACTGCACCGTGTTATCGCTTCGGGCATGACCGCCGCGCTTACTCCGGCAGAAGCCGTCCGCCTTGTGGAGCAGAACCCTGCCGAAGCCGCCCGGCGCCTGCGCGAAGTGCTGGCCGCCGAACCTCGCAATGCCGGTGCATGGCGCCTCTTCGCCCGTGCGCTGCGGGCCAGCGGGCAGGAAGAAGACGCGGCCGAGGCCGAACTCGCCGGTGTTCGCGCCACTGCCTATGAGCCGGAGATGGTGGCCATCGCCGCTGCCATGCTGGAAAACGATCTGCCCCAGGCCGAAGCACGCCTGCGCCAACGGCTGAAGGCACAGCCCACCGACGTTGCAGCAATCCGTCTGATGGCTGAACTCGCCGCGCGGATCGGGCGGCTGCGCGATGCGGAAGCACTGCTGCGCCGCGCGCTGGAACTCGCGCCGGGCTTTCTGGTGGCGCGGGCCAATCTGGCCAGCGTGCTGAACAAGCAGCACCGCTATGCCGAAGCCATTGGCGAACTGGACGCGCTGGCCGCCGCCGGGGAGGAACTGGAAAGCCGCAATCTGCGCGCCGCCGTGCTCGGCCGGACAGGCGACTATGAAGAGGCAGCGCGGCTGTATGAGGAACTGACCCAGTCATTCCCCACCCATGCCCGAATCTGGATGAGCTATGGCCACGTCCTCAAGACGATCGGCAGGCAGGACGATGCGATTGCCGCCTATCGCCGGGCGCTGGATTGCCAGGCAGACCTTGGCGAAGTCTGGTGGAGCCTCGCCAATCTTAAGACAGTGAGCTTCAGCGATGGCGATGTGGCGGCCATGGAAGCGGCGCTGGCCAGTGACCCGCCCCCGGCCGAGGAAGATTTGCTCCACCTCCATTTCGCGCTGGGCAAGGCCTATGCGGACCGGGGCGATGCGGAGCCGGCCTTCGGCCACTATGCGCTGGGCAACGCCCTGCAATCGGCGCGTATCGGCCATGATCCGTCAAGCGTTTCCGCACAGGTCGACCGCATGATCGAGACCTTCACGCCTGCCTTCCTCGAAGCGCGGCGCGGGATGGGCGATCCGTCTCCCGATCCGGTGTTCATCCTGGGCTTGCCGCGCGCCGGCTCCACCCTGATCGAGCAGATCCTTGCCAGCCACTCGCAGGTGGAGGGCACGATGGAACTGCCTGACATCCCCGCCATGGCCATGCGCGAAGCGCGCGCGGCGGGTTTGCGTCCGGCGGACTGGCCTGCAGCTGCTGCGGCGATGGACGAAAAGAAGCTGGCTGCACTGGGCGCCGAGTTCCTTGATCGCACCCGCATTCAGCGCAAGACGGGCAAGCCCTTCTATATCGACAAACTGCCGAACAACTGGGCCTATGCCGGGTTCATCCATCTGATTCTGCCCAATGCGAAGATCATCGACGCGCGGCGCCATCCGATGGATTGCTGCTTCTCCAACTACCGCCAGCATTTTGCCAAGGGGCAGGGCTTTACCTACGATCTGGAGCATATCGGCCGCTATTATGCGGATTATGTCAGGGCGATGGACCATTATGACCGGGTGCTGCCGGGCCGCATCCACCGTGTGATTCACGAGGAATTGTTGGACGACCCGGAAGGACAGGTGCGCGCCATGCTCGATTATCTCGGTCTGCCCTTCGAGGAAGCCTGCCTGGAGTTCCATCGCAACCGCCGGGCGGTGCGCACGGCCTCCAGCGAACAGGTTCGCCGCCCGATCAATCGCGATGGTGTGGGGCAGTGGCTTCCCTATGAAAAATGGCTCGATCCGCTGAAGGATTCGCTGGGTGACCTTACGGAAACCTACGCTCAGCGCACCGGGGGCATTGTTACGCCCTGAAGACCTCCTGTGGCAGAAATGTCATAGTTCCCAAGAATTGGTTTCGCCTGCGACGACTGCCTTCGATTGCACTATTGTCAACGGCCGGGAAAACTGGCGCATTCGCTCCTGCAGCATCCGCTCAAGAGGGGTCTAAGATGCGTATTCTCGCTACATCCAGCCGCCGCCATATGGCTATCGCGCTTTTCGCTACCACTTCGCTGGTCGCGGTGACTCCGGTTGCCGCTCAGGAAGACGATAGCGGTGCCATCATCGTTACCGCGCAGAAGCGCGAACAGAACCTGCAGGACGTTCCTGCCTCGGTCACTGCGCTCGGCACCGAAAAGCTCGACGAGCTGCAGGTGAACGATCTTCAGGACGTGGTGAAGTTCCTCCCCTCGGTCACGGTGCAGAGCGCCGGGCCGGGCTTCTCGCAGGTCTATTTCCGCGGTGTTGCCTCGGGTGAGAACGCCAACCACTCGTCCTCGCTGCCCACCGTGGGCACTTATCTGGACGAAATGCCCATCACGACCATTCAGGGCGCGCTGGATATTCACGCCTATGACCTTGCCCGTGTCGAGGCGCTCGCCGGGCCGCAGGGCACGCTCTACGGCGCCAGCTCGATGGCCGGCACGATCAAGATGGTCACCAACAAGCCCGATTACGGCGCCACTTATGGTGCGGTCGATCTGGAGCTGAACACGGTGACCAGCGGCGGCGTCGGCGGGATTGCCGAAGGCTTCGTGAACCTCCCGCTTGCCGAGAATGCGGCCGCGCGCCTCGTGGCATGGTATCGCAAGGATGCCGGCTATATCGACAATATCCCCGGCTCGCGCGTCTATCCCTCGCTGGAAGCCAATTACGGCACGGCTGCTGCTACGCAGACCAACGCACCCTATGTGAAGGAAGACTATAACGACGCGGAAACCTACGGTGCCCGCCTCGCGCTGGGTATCGAACTGGACGATAACTGGACCATCCGCCCGACCGTGATGGGCCAGGTCCAGAACACCAATGGCAGCTTCGCGGAAGAGCGTAGCAGCGCGGTGACCGGCCACTATCAGACGGTGCAGTACAATCCGGAATGGAGCGAGGACAAGTGGCTCCAGGCGGCATTGACCATCGAAGGCAAGATCGGCAGCTGGGATCTGGTCGCGACCGGTGGCCATTTGTGGCGCGACGATGAAGTGGTGTCGGACTATTCCGACTACGCGTACTTCTACGACTCGCTCTATTACGCACTCTACGGGTCGGGCTATATCGTCACGGACAACAATGGCGATCAGGTCAGCCCCAACCAGTATATTCAGGGCGGGGACAAGTACCGCCGCCTGTTCGGCGAACTGCGCGTCGCCTCGCCTGCCGACGCTCCGCTGCGTTTCATCGGCGGCATCTTCGGCCAGCGTCAGGTCCACTACATCACCCAGCACTACATCATCGACGATATTGCCGATGACATTCAGGTGCCCGGTACGGACGATAATATCTGGCTGACCGCGCAGAAGCGTGTCGATCGCGACGTGGCCGCTTTCGGCGAACTGAGCTATGACGTAACCGACCGGCTGACGCTGACCGGCGGCATCCGCGTCTATTACTACAAGAACTCGCTCGAAGGCTTCTTCGGCTACAATAATCCGGGCTTCAGCTCGAACCCGCAATATCTCTGTGCCGCACCGTCCACCGTGCCGGGCGCGCCCTGCAACAATCTCGACAAGTCGACTTCCGACACGGACTTCATCCACAAGCTGAACGCGACCTACAAGATCAGCGACGATGTGATGGTCTATGCCACCTGGTCGCGCGGTTTCCGTCCGGGCGGCATCAACCGTCGCGGTACGCTGCCGCCTTACGGCCCGGATACGCTCGACAATTATGAAATCGGGTGGAAGACCCAGTTCGGCCCGGTCACCTTCAACGGTGCGATCTATCAGGAAGACTGGACCGACATTCAGCTGTCCTTCCTGGGTGCGAACGGCCTTACCGAAATCCGCAATGCCGGCCTTGCCCGCATTCGCGGCATCGAAGGCGATTTCACCTATTCGCACAAGGGCCTGACCGTCTCGCTCAGCGGCAGCTACAATGATGCCCAGATCACGCGGGACTTCTGCGTGATCGCCAATGAGGACTTCGACTGCACTGTGCCGGTCGGCAACGATCTGCTGGCTCCGGCCGGAACGCGCCTGCCGGTGACGCCGGAATTCAAGGGCAATGCCATCGTCCGCTATGAATTCCCGCTGGGCAGCTGGGATGGCCATGTGCAATTCGCGGCGAGCCATATCGGCAAGCGGCGGAACGATCTGCGCACTGCGGAGAACGCCTTCCTGGGCGATCTTGGCGCTTACACCACGGCGGATGTCAGCATCGGTGTGAAGAACGATTCCTATCGCGTGGAACTGTTCGCCACCAATCTGTTCAACGCCCATGGCGTAATCAACAGCGGCACATCCTGCCTCGAAAGCGTCTGCGGCGATGCCCTCGGCCTGACGGCCGGCGGCGGTGTGTTCAACGATTACGTCATCAAGCCCCGGCTGGTCGGCATCAAGGTAGGTGCCGATTTCTAATCCAGCCGTAACGGGAAGGGGGAATGACGCAGGATAGCCCGGGGCCGGGCCGCAAGCTCGGCCTGATGGCAGCCATCGCGCTGGTCATGGGCAACATGATCGGTTCGGGCGTCTTCCTCCTGCCTGCAAGCCTCGCGCCCTATGGCTGGAATGCCGTGGGCGGGTGGATCTTCACGATCGGCGGGGCGCTCGTCCTCGCCTTTCTCCTTGCCCGCCTTACCCGCGCCGTGCCGCATGCGGGCGGGGCAACCGGCTTCGTCGAGGAAGCCTTTGGCGAAGTGCCTGCCTTCCTGATCGGCTGGATTTATCTCGTCTCGATCTGGACCACCGTGGTCGCCATTGCGGTGGCGGCGGTGAGCTATCTTTCCAGCATCGTGCCTGCCCTGTCCGCCGGGACGGGGCGCCCCGCCATTGCGGCTCTGGTACTGCTTTGGGCGATGACGCTGATCAACCTGCGCGGCACGCGGGCAGCGGGCGGTTTCCAGATCGTCACCCTTGCGCTCAAGGTCGTGCCGCTGGTGGTGGTGATTGCCATTGCGGGCGGATTGCTGCTGTTCGGCGGCGGCGAGATCGCACCCTATCAGCCAGAGGCGATCAGCTTCGGGCAGGTGAGCGGGGCGGCGACGCTCACCCTCTGGGCATTGCTCGGCTTCGAATGCGCCAGCCTGGCCGCGGCGCGGGTGGAGAACCCGGAAGTCAATGTTCCGCGCGCCACGCTGTGGGGCACCGGGCTGACGGGCGTGCTCTATCTGCTGGTCTGTTCGGCCATCGCACTGATGCTGCCGGCGGACATAGCCGCTGCATCGCCCGCGCCGTTTTCCACTTTTGTCGAGCGGTACTGGGCGCCGGGGCCAGCGGCGGCGGTGGCGGTGTTTGCGGTGATCAGCTGCGTGGGTGCGCTCAATGGCTGGGTGCTGTTGCAGGGTGAATTGCCGCGCGACATGGCATCGCGCGGATTGCTGCCGCGCCGCTTTGCCGCAACCGACGCGCGGGGCACGCCGCGCAGGGCGCTGATTGTCTCATCGGTGCTGGCCAGCCTGTTCGTGCTGATGAATGCCAGCAAGTCCATGCAGGGCCTGTTCGAGTTCCTGCTGCTGCTGGCCACTTCCGCAACGCTATGGCTCTACCTCGCCTGCTCGCTGGCGGCCCTGAAGCTGGGCGTCGCCCGCGCCTTTGCCGTGGTGGGGATTGCCTATTCGCTCTGGACCCTGTGGGGCGCCGGGGTTGAGGCCAGTGCGCTCAGCCTCGTGCTGATGCTGGCGGGCTTGCCGGTCTGGTGGTGGTCCCGGCGGGAGGGAAGGGCGGCTTAAGGGGCGCCATTGCGGCACCCACCAAGGCCGCCATCCTGAGCGGGCGTTGAGAGAGGGTTTTCTACCCCAGCAAACTGTCCAGCCACTTTTCCGCCAGTTCCTCCGCCTCGGATCGGGTGAAGGGCGCATCGCCCAGCGAGAGTTCCAGCCACAGCCCGTCGATCAGCGCCGTGAGCGCGACGGAGGCCAGCCGCGTATCGGGCAGGGCGGGGCGGTATTCGCGGATCAACCCCTCCAGCCCGGCGCGGAAATCGCCATAGACCTCTGCCCGGACGCCGGCGATGGCCGGATCGCTGCGGGTCAGGCTCCAGAAGGCGACATAGCTGGCCAGCAATTCGGGCGAGGCAATGGGCGGGCGGAAACTGGCGGTGAGATAGGCCAGCAGCCTTGTGCGCGGATCGGCTCGGGCATCCGCCACTGCGGCTTCCAGCGCATCGGCGATCTGGCGCCCGGTCCAGCGATAGGTTTCCGCGATCGCATCGGACACGCCCGCGAAATAGTGGCGCAGCAGGCCGGGGGAGACGCCCGCTTCTGCGCAGATGGTCCGCACCGATACGCCCGCCGCGCCTTTTTCCGCCAGACAGCGGGCCGTCGCCTCGATCAGGCTCTGCCGGCGTTCATCGGGCGCGGCGCGGGTGAATGTGGCTTGCCGGGCACTCATAGGCTTGTTATACGAACGTATAGCAAGGAAGGTGGCATGGCAACTCTCTCCCTCGATCAAAGCCGTAATGACGATCCGCTGGAAGGCTGGAGCCTGCCTGCCTGGACCTATCACGATCAGGAATTCTTCGAGCTGGAGAAGGAACGCGTGTTTGCATCGTCATGGCAGGTGGTCTGCCATGAAAGCGACATTCCGAATACCGGCGATTGGCACGGCCTCGATTATATCGGGGAAAGTGTGATCGTGGTGCGCGGCAAGGATGGGCAGGTGCGCGCCTTCACCAATGTGTGCCGCCATCGCGGATCGCGCATTGTCGATGGATCGAGCGGCTGTGCGAAGAAGCTGGTCTGCCCCTATCACGCATGGGTTTACGAACTGGACGGCAAGCTGACCGGCGTGCCCGACAGCCCTTCCTATCCCGGCCTCGACAAGAGCCGCCACGGCCTCGCGCCGGTGAGCATGGAAATCTGGCGCGGCTTCATTTTCGTCCGTCTCAAAGACGAGGGCCCTTCGGTCGCAAACATGATGGCCCCTTACGAAGCGATGGTTGCGCCCTATCGTTTTGAGGAACTGAAGGCGCTTGGCCGTGTGACGATGCGTCCGCGCGATGTGAACTGGAAGAATATCGGCGATAATTACTCCGATGGCCTGCACATCCCGGTGGCCCATCCCGGCCTCACCCGGCTGTTCGGCAAGAGCTATGGCGTGGAAGCCAGCACCCATGTGGATCGCATGTGGGGCGATATGGAGGAACGCCCTTCGGACAATTGGTCCGAACGGTTCTATCAGCGCCTGCTGCCGCCCGTGCCGCATTTGCCGGAAGCGAACCAGCGCCACTGGCTCTATTTCAAGCTCTGGCCGAACGTGGCGTTCGACATCTACCCCGATCAGGTGGACTTCATGCAGTGGCTGCCCATCAGTCCCACCACCAGCCTGATCCGCGAAATCAGCTATGTGCTGGACGATGACCGGCGGGAAATGCGCGCCGCGCGCTATCTCAACTGGCGCATCAACCGGCTGGTGAATGCGGAAGACACTGCCCTGATCACCCGCGTGCAGGAAGGGATGAGCTCGCGCAGCTTCTCCATGGGCCCGCTGTCCGACAAGGAAGTGTGCCTGCGCCATTTCTGCGCCCGCATGCGTGACATCATCCCCGAGGCCCGCCTCGAACAGCAGCCCGAACGAGGCTGGAGCTACGCCCGGTAAAGCCGGCACCCTACGGAGAAGCGAATGACCAAGCGTTACGATGCCGTCATCATCGGCGCGGGCCATAATGGCCTGACCTGTGCCTTCTATCTCGCCCAGGCGGGGCTGAAGGTGCGCATTGTGGAGCGACGCAACGTAGTGGGCGGCGCGGCGGTGACCGAGGAGTTCCACCCCGGCTTCCGCAATTCGGTGGCCAGCTACACTGTCAGCCTGCTGCAGCCCAAGGTCATCCGCGACATGCGGCTGGAAGATCATGGCTATCGCGTGATCGAACGGCCGATCTCCAATTTCCTGCCGCAGGAAGATGGCGACTATCTGAAGCTGGGCGGCGGGCTGGAACGGACGCAGGCGGAGTTTCGCAAGTTTTCCGAACATGATGCCAATGTCCTGCCCGATTATTACGATGCGCTGGAAACCGTGGCCGAAGTGCTGCGCGGCCTTGCGCTGAAATCCCCGCCAAATGTCGGCGAAGGCTTCCGCACCCTGATCGACGGCGCCCTGCAGGGCAGGGGGCTGGCCAAGCTCACGCTCAGCCAGAAGCGCGACGTGCTGGACCTGTTCACCAAATCCGCCCGCAGCTTCCTGGACAGCTGGTTTGAGAGCGAGGCCGTGAAGGCCGCCTTCGGGTTTGACGCTGTGGTGGGCAATTACGCTTCGCCCGATACGCCGGGCAGCGCCTATGTGTTGCTGCACCACGTCTTCGGTGAAGTGAACGGCAAGAAGGGCGCATGGGGCCATTCGGTGGGCGGCATGGGCCAGATCACCCAGATCATGGCCAAGGTCTGCGAGGCCTGCGGGGTGGAGATCAGCCTCGAAAGCCCCGTGGCGCAAGTGTTGGTGGATGGCGAGAAGGCGGCTGGCGTGCGGCTCGAAAGCGGCGAGGAAATCGCAGCATCCCGCGTGATCGCCAATGTCGGCCCGCGTCTGCTTTATGACCGGCTGGTCGCCCCGTCTGACCTGACGCTGGAATTCCGCCGAAGGATGAAGGGCTTCAAGGCCGGTTCGGGCACGTTCCGCATGAATGTGGCCCTGTCCGAACTGCCCAACTTCACTTGCCTGCCGGGTGTGGGGGAGCATCACCAGTCCGGCATTATCCTGGCACCGACGCTGGATTACATGGACGAGGCCTTCCTCGATGCGAAGCGTTACGGCTGGTCGAAGAAGCCGATCGTGGAAATGCTGATCCCTTCCACCGTGGACCCGACGCTGGCGCCCGAAGGGCAGCATGTGGCCAGCCTGTTCTGCCAGCAATTCGCGCCCGAACTGCCCGATGGCCGCAGCTGGGACGACGAGCGGGAAGCCGCGGCGGACTGCATCATCGATACGGTGGAAGCCCATGCGCCGGGCTTCAGGGCCAGCGTTATCGCCCGCCAGATTCATTCGCCGCTGGACCTTGAACGCAAGTTCGGCCTGATCGGCGGGGACATCATGCATGGCAATATGAGCCTCGACCAATTGTGGTCGGCCCGTCCGGTGCTGGGCCATGGTTCCTATCGCGGGCCGATCAAGGGCCTCTATATGTGCGGCGCGGGCACTCATCCGGGCGGCGGGGTGACCGGCGCGCCGGGCCATAATTGCGCGCAGGTGGTGATCGGCGACAAGGGCGGTTACGGCCGGTTCCTCTGAACGGAGGCGCCACCAAGTCCGGGCAAGGGTGACGCGGAAAGGCCCGCGAAACCCTGTGACCTTCCGCCCCCGTCGCGGGGCGGAAGCGAGGCCCGGTCAAGCCGTGCCAGATGGCCCAGAAGCGCGGAATTGTCCGCCTTGCGCATCGTGCCGACATGCTGCCCGCGATAGGTCACCGGTTTCAGCAGGCCGAACAGGGCGCGCTGCACGCGTTCCTCGATTGTGACCTTCCGCCTGCCGCCCTCCGGCGCGCCGCGCAGCCTGCGGCGCAGCACGGCATCCCATGCGGCGGCAAAGCTGTCCGCACCGGGCCTTGCCCGCAGGCGATAGGCCGTCTCCCGCGCCATCTTCACGCGCTGCGCGGCCTTGGCGACGCAGCGCGTGATGGCCAGAGCGGCAAGGAAGGCAGCCTGCCGGGCAGGCGTCCAGCCATCGGCACGCGCGCGCAGCGGCACGGGGGAGAAGGCCGGAACCCGTGCATGGCGGGCGCGGCGGGGCGATCTGCGGGGATAATGCTTCATCCGCCAGTCTAGGGCAGATTTTGGCGATGTAGGAAAATGGTTTTTGAGGGTGGGTCGGCCAGTGAGGCCCAGTGCTCACAAACCCCGCTCGTCCTGAGCCTGTCGAAGGACGCGCGCTGGCACTTGCCTCGAGCGCTGGTTGATAGGTGCCCAGCCCAACCCTTTCCCGTGTCCTTCGACAGGCTCAGGATGAGCGGGTGTGGGTGGGTTGGAGTGGTGCGTTTCCATCTTCGTCATTCCCGCGAAAGCGGGAACCCAGCAGCAACCGTCGAACTGGGTTCCCGCTTTCGCGGGAATGACGAAAGCGGGCGAGCTACCCCTACTTATACCGCACGCCTTCCTTGATAACCCCGCTCACGCTTTCCAGCACCCGCACATCCTGCAGCGGATCGCCCTGCACCGCGATGATATCCGCCGACTTGCCCGGCGCGATAGTGCCGAATTCCGCTTCCTTGCCCATCAGCGTGGCCGCATCCACCGTGGCGGAGCGGATGGCCTGCAGCGGACTCATCCCCCATTTGACCATATAGGCGAACTGGCGCGCATTCATGCCGTGGGGATAGACGCCGGCATCGGTGCCATATCCGATCTTCACCCCCATCTTCACGGCCTTGGCGAAGCGTTCGCGCTGGGCAAGGGTGGTGTCGCGGTTCTTCTGCAGGGCTTCCTCGGGCCAGCCCTCGGCCGTGCCGGTCTCGTCGATATAATCGCCGTTGAACACGTCCATCACCAGCCAGACGCCCTTGTCCTTGGCCATCTGCAGCCCTTCATCGTCGATCAGGCTGGCATGTTCGATGGAATGGGCCCCGGCGCGGATCGCGGCCTTCAGCCCTTCGGCGCCATGGGCATGGGCCGTGGCGTAGGAACCGTGGGCCTTCGCCACTTCCACCGCGGCGCGCATCTGGTCTTCCGTCAATTCCGGGGCGTTCACATCGGTGTTGAGCGCCAGCACGGCGCCGGTGGCGATCAGCTTGAGGAAATCGACCCCATGGTCGAACAGATATTCCGCCTTCTGCCGCGTTTCTTCAGGCGTGGAAGATACGCCCAGCCGCATGTCCGGCGGAAGCTGGTCGTTCGGCATCACGCCGTTCAGCTCGCCCCCGCCGCCGGGCGTGGTGATATAGCCGCCAGCCACGAACATGCGCGGGCCGGGCACCCAGCCAGCCTCGATCCCGTCGCGCAGGGCAACGTCGGTCAGCCCGCGATAGGTGCCCACGTCGCGCACGGTGGTGAAGCCCGCCAGCAGAGTGGTCCAGGCATGGTTCGCGCCCAGCAGGGCCGTGGCCGGGGGCGATGTCTTGATCGGGGCGGCAGTGTCCGCGCTTTCGGTAACGTCCGCCAGATGCGTGTGCAGGTCGATCAGGCCGGGCAGCACCGTATAGGCGCTCCAGTCCACTTTCTCGGCCCCGGCAGGGGTGGCCCCGCAGGCTTCGATCCGCACGATCTTGCCCGCATCGGTCAGGATGCACTGGCCGGAAAGTTCCTGCCCGCTTTCGACATCCAGCAGCTTGCCCGCGGCCACGTAGAGCGGCTGGGCGGCAGCCGGGGAAGCGAGGAAGGGCAGGGCGGATGCGGCAAGCGCCAGAATGCTGTGCTTCATGAAGGCGGAGGCTATCGCGAAGTGCCGTGCAGGGCCAGTTATTTTACGACTGTTCAACAAAGCATGCGCTGCGGGCATTTTGGACTTTGTCAAATGCGCTTGGCTCCCCCCGGATTTCGGTTAAGCTCCCCGGCAAAACAAAAGGGGAGAGTGCCATGTCTGGCAGGACACTGGTTACATTGCTTGCATTCGCCAGCCTTGCGGCGGGCGTTCCGGCCCTTGCCCAGCAGAGCGAGGAGGAAGTGGGCGTGCCGCCCGCCAAGCAGGCCGGGTGGAAAGTGCCGCGTACATCATGGGGCGATCCGGACCTGCGCGGGACATGGCCGCTCGATCTCGGCAATACGCCGATGCAACGTTCCCCCCGTTTCGGCACGCGCAAGCTGATGACCGAGGAGGAATTCCAGCAGGCGGATGAAACCGCCACCCAATTGCGCGGGCTGGCCGATCAGGAAGATCAGGCCAACAAGCTGGGTTCCGGCAATTGGTTCGAAAGAGGGCGCGCCCTGCGCCAGACATCGCTGATCGTCGAACCCGCCGATGGCCGCATCCATATGAACGAGGAAGGCCAGCGCCGGGCGGCGGGGATGAAAAGCAGCTGGTCGGAAAAGGAATTCGACGGGCTGGACGATTTCAACTCGCTCGATCACTGCATCACGCGCGGCCTGCCTTCCAGCATGATCCCGTTCCCCTACAATAATGGCGTGCGCATCTTCCAGTCGCCCGGATATGTGGTGATCAATCTGGAGCTGGTGCATGAAACGCGGATCATCCCGGTGGACGGCACGCCGCAATTGCCCGGCGCGCTGCGCCCCTGGCTCGGCTCTTCCCGCGGGCATTGGGATGGCGATACGCTGGTGGTGGAAACGCGCAATTTCAACGGCAAGGTGCCGATGGTGATCGTGGGGCCGACCAATCAGCCGGTGCCCACCAGCACCTCCATGAGCATGGTGGAACGCTTCACTCCCGTCTCGCCGGACCAGATCTATTACGAAGCCTGGATCGAGGACCCGGAAGTGCTGGCCCAGCCCTTCAAGATGGGCTTCCCCTGGCGGCGCGACGACAGCTACCAGCCGTTCGAATATGCCTGCCACGAAGGCAATACGCTGGTGCGCGGCTATATCCTGTCCACCAGCCCGCGTTATGCGGAATACCGGCGGGAGCGGGGCGGGGAGTGAGAATGCAGTATAGGGGGCTTTTGGCGTTATGTGCGGGCAGCATCGCGTTGACGGGAGTGAGCGCACAGACCGAGACGGAGCGGGTTGCAACCCAGTTTCTCAAGCCATGGGAGCGGCCGAAGAGCTATTTCGAACCGCCGCCAGTCTATCCTAAATATAAGAAATACGGGAAGAAACACTGGCAGAAGATCACGTTTTTCACCCCGAAGTCTCCCGGGCCACACCCTGTGGTCATCGCGCTCGGAGGTGTGGGTAGCGACTGGTTTCCTTATCGCCTTGTGGAAGCAGGATACGCTCTTGCGGTTCTGCCGAATGTGAATGCGCCTTGGCCCAAGCCGGAAGAGACGATCGGTAATTTCACCGATGGAATCTCCTATCTGCGGGATCACGCTGCGGAACTGAACATTGATCCTGAAAATACGGCATTGTTCGGCGGTCAGACAGCCGCACTGTTGGCAACCGATCCCGAATTCCTGACTTCTGCGGGCATACCGTTCGATTCCGTCAGGGCGGCAGTGATTCCCGAAAGCAAAGCATTCGATCTTCCCGCACAGGCGGCAGAAAGCGATTATCTGAAGAACTGGTATAGCAGGATTTACGGGAAGGATCAGGCGCGCCTCGTCCGCTTTTCGGCCGCGTCCCATGTGCAAAAACCGAATGCCCCGGCTTTCCTCTTCATGGCTTCGAAAGATTTCAAGGAGGCGACGGAACAGTCGACAAAGATGGCCCAGATGCTGGCGGAGCAGGGGACGGATGCTCGTTTCGTGGAACTGCCGGCGTTCCTGCCCAAGGCCCGCAATACCTACTTCCTTGCAGAGCCTGAGGGTTCAGGAAAGGAATTGATTCCGTTCCTCAACGAAGTGTTGGGCAGTTCCAAGGTCGAGCCACGGCCCTAACCTTCAAGCTCACCGCTTCGGCGCCAGCTTGCCCAGCATCCGCCCCAGCCAGTTCCGCAGGGGTTCGCGGTGGAGGCAGAAGCCGCCCGCCACGCCGATCACCGCGCCCAGCACTGTATCGGCAAAGCGGGCCACAATCAGCGGAGTGGCGTTGGTGTGGCCCAGTGTGGATGCCTCTGCCAGCAGGATCGCCAGCGGGGTGATGAACACGGCCGCCAGCGCATAATGGCGCACGATGATCGTCTCCACGCAGAAGGTCAGCAGCGCGATGGCCAGCGCCAGATGCCATGGCTCGGAGATGAAATGCAGCAGCAGCCATACCGCGCCCAGCCCGGCGAAGGTGCCCACGATGCGCTGCAACTGGCGTAGCCACACCGCGCGCAGCGTCGCCCCCTGCAACACGGCGATGCAGCTGATCGGCACCCAATAGGGCTTCTCGAACCCCAGCAGCTCCGCAAGGCCGAGCGAGAGGCCCACGAAGGCCGCCACGATCACGGCAGGCACTACCACTTCGCCCATCAGTTCTTCCGGCGGCGGTTGCAGCGGCAGCGGATCGCGATGGCGCAGGATATGCAGCGAATAGAAGAAGGCGATGCACACGGCCCCGATGCTGCCCAGCGCGAAGACGCCCAGATGCTGCGGCAGTTCGGCCAGAGTGCCGGGCGCATAGGCGCCGATGGCCGCCGTCATCACGAAGAACAGCGGGCCGGGCGGCCCCACCCGGTAATAGCGGCAGGCCATGGTCACCAGCAGCGCCACAGCCGCGATCAGCGGCACACGCGCGGCAGGCACGACATGGCCGATCTGCCCGAAGGCATAGCAGGCCATCATGGCGCAGGCGGCGGACATCACGGCGACCATCCGCAGGTCCAGCCGCGTGCGCGGCAGATAGACGATGGTCATCGCCCCGATGGAAGCCAGCGCACCAAAGCCGATCTCACCGATCAGTGCCCCCACCAGCACCGGCATGCCGGAAGCGAGCGCAATAGCGAAAGGCAGTTCCCACGGCCTGTCACTCTCCCGCCCGGCAAATACATCCGCCACCTCGCGCCGCAGCAGCGAGGGGAGGGACGGGCGCGGGGTTTCGGCATCGGGCATTGGGGGTGGTTTATGCGGGAAGGACGCCGGGGTCCATGGTGGCCAACAGATGCGTCCTTCGGCAGAGGCTTGCGGATGGCGCCCGGCTCAATTAGTCACGTCGAATGGATAGGCAATAGCTATCCTGTAAGGATTGTGGGTGCGGCAATAGCCGCTTGTACGCGAGCATCAGCTCCCGCCTTGGCCGGCAATTGCGTCGGTGCGTACCGCATTGATTTTCAATCAATTGTGGTGTGCATTTATGGCAAAAATTCAGAAAATCAGGCACAGTCGTTTTGTTTCGCAGCAGGGCAAGTGCTTCTACTGTCAGCAGCCGATGTGGGAAGGCAATCCTGAGGTGTTCGCCCGGGACTATCATCTTTCACACAGGCAGGCCGAGTTTCTTCGCTCGACAGCGGAACATCTCGTCGCAAGGTCAGAGGGTGGAGGTAATTCTGCCTCCAACATTGTTGCCGCCTGCCATTTCTGTAACTCGCGAAGGCACTGGGGCCGAACTGCGCTGGCACCTGAAAGTTACGCCCGCAAGGTCCGCGCACGTCTGGCAAAGGGAAAGTGGCATGGTCTGCTCGTGCTTCCGTTCGAAGCACAAGGGGGCAGTGCGAGCATTTCGCCGGAGGCCTGCCCCATCGACATTCCAACCGCCAGGCAAAGCCAGAGCATGTCTGGCTGACCCATTGCTGAGCCTTCTTCCGTCCCCAAACGAAAAACGCCCCGAGGTTTCCCCCGGGGCGTTTTGCTTTCAGCCTTTGGGCTGGATCAGAAGATGCGCACGGCCACTTCGGCGGGAGCGTCGAGATATTCTTCGAGCTGGCCGTCGAGCTTGAGCAGGGTCAGCGAGGCGCCGGCCATTTCGAGGCTGGTGCAATATTCGCCGACATAGTTGCGGACCACGGTGAGACCGGCCTGCTCTGCACGTTCATGCGCGCGGGCATAGAGCACGTAGAGTTCGCTGATCGGCGTGCCGCCCAGGCCGTTGATCATCAGGGCCACACGGTCGCCCGAGGTGTAGGGCAGATCCTGCGCCACGGCGTCGAACAGTTCGTCGGTGATGGCGTCGGCGTTCTTGATCTTGTCGCGGCGGCGGCCCGGTTCGCCATGGATGCCGATGCCGACTTCCATTTCGTCGTCGCCGATTTCGAAGATCGCGGTGCCCTTTGCCGGGGGAATGCAGCTGGTCAGCGCAACGCCCATGGTGCGGACATTGGCGTTCACCTTTTCGGCAACGGCCAGCACGGTGTCGAGATCGGCACCGGCTTCGGCGGCGGCGCCGCAAGCCTTGATGACGAAGAAGTTGCCGGCCACGCCGCGGCGGCCCACGGTGTAGAGGCTGTCTTCCACCGAGACGTCATCGTTGATGATGAACTGCTTGACCTTGATGCCTTCGGCTTCGGCCATTTCGCAGGCCATGTCCCATGCCATGCGGTCGCCCTGGTAGTTGTTCACCAGAACCAGCACGCCGGCATCGGTGGCAACCGACTTGATGGTTTCATAGCAGGCATCCACCGGCGGAGCGGCGAAGACGGGGCCCTGGCACGCGGCCGAGAGCATGCCCGGGCCGACAGCCATGATGTGTGCCGGTTCGTGGCCCGAGCCGGAACCCTGAACCACCGAAACCTTGTTTTCCGCTGGGCGATCCGTGCGCTTGATCAGCTGGAATTCGGGGATGAATTCGAGCAGGCCCGGATTGGCCAGCAGCACGCCCTTCATGAATTCGGGCACGAAGTTGGCGGGTTCATTGACGAATTTCTTCATGAGATATTCCTCTCCGTGGAATAGACGAATGAGATCAGCGGTTCAGTTCTGCGGCGGTGGGGGTGTAATCCACGCCGTAATGCTTGCACCAGTCGTACAGGATGGTGGCGACGCCCACGATGCCCGGATCGGGGGTGTTGGCGCTACGCTCGCCCACCTGGCTGGCGCGGCCGCGATGGGCCACCAGATTGCGGGTTTCGTCGATGGCCTTGTCGGCCACTTCGGTTACAGCCTTCAGCATGGCGGCAGCGTCGCCTGCGGGGGCCAGTTCCTTCATCTTTTCGGCAATCGGGATCAGCGCGTCGAGCAGGGTCTTGTCGCCCAGCTTGGCGCCGCCGCGGGCCATGATGCCTTCAACGGCCGCATTGACCATGGCGGCCAGTTCTTCCAGCGACACGCTGGTCTTGTCCTTGCTGGCCATGCCCGCCTTCATGAAGCCGGTGCCCCAGATCGGGCCGGAGCTGCCGCCGACATGCTTGGAACAGAGCATGCTGATCTTGAGCAGCATGGCGCCGATGGCGCTCTTGTCCAGGGTCGGCAGGTCGGCCTTGATGACCTTGAAGCCGGTGGCCAGCGAGGTGCCGAAATCGCCGTCGCCGGCAAGGCCGTCGAGGTCCGAGAAATAGATTTCGTTGCGGATGACCGTGTCCGACGCGACGTCGATTGCCTGTTCAACCTGCTCGATCGTGATTTCCGTCATGTGTCCTTCTCCCCCTCAGGCGGCGGCTTGTGCGGCCAGCCGGCCCAGGTCTTCAATGGTGATGTTGATGTTCGGCGCATCGCCCAGTTCGGGCACGACCTGCACCGCCTCGGCGAAATCTTCTTCCATCGTATAGGTGCTGGTGGTGATCAGCGTGGGCAGGCCCGCGCCGGTTGCGGCCAGCAAGCCGTTGCGGCTGTCTTCGATCACGATGCAATCGCCGGCCGGAAGGCCCAGCGTTTCCAGCGCCAGTAGATAGATATCGGGCGCGGGCTTCTTCTTGGCCACCACATCGCCTGCATGGACGAATTCGAAGGCGGCCTTGCGTTCGGCCCCGAACAGATCGAGCACTGCGTCGATGAACTTGGGGTTCGACGTGGTGCACACGCCCAGGCGCACGCCTGCTTCGATCGCTTCGTCCACGATGCGCAGGATGCCGGGGCGAACCGGCAGTTCTGTGACGATTTCGGAAGTGATGCGCGTCTTCGTCTTGTGCAGATCGATGATCAGCGCGTCCTTCGCCTCATCCGTATCGGCGCCTTCGGGCCAGCCGAATTCGTCGAAATAGGCGCGCATGCGTTCCTTGCCGCCGGCCACCAGCAGCAGGCGGCCATAGAGATCGACATCCCATTCGGCGTCGATTCCATGTTCCGCAAAGGCGCGGTTGAAGCCCACGCGGTGCGCGTCACGTTCAGTATCGACGAGCACGCCGTCGCAATCGAAAATCAGTGCCTTGACCATGTCCGACGATCCTCAGCCCAGCGTGGAGAGGAATTCGGAACCGCGGCCCTTGCCGCCGAACTTCTCGATGAAGCCGCCGAACATCGTCTTGCAGGCCTGATACTGCGCATCCATCACGCGCAGCGGTTCGAAATCGGTCGGCTTGGCGGTGTGGTAATCGACGAAGCTCTGCACCCAGACGTGCTTGAGGTTGGTCGAGATGTTCACCTTGGCCGCGCCGCGTTCAATCGCCTTGGCGAAGGTTTCGTCGGACAGGCCGGTGCCACCGTGCAGCGCCATCGGGGTCTTGGTCAGGCTGTTGATCGCGGCGATGCGATCGAAGTCCACCACCGGTTCACCCTTGTAATAGCCATGGGCGGTGCCGACAGCGCAGGCGAAGGCCGACAGGTCGAGCGCGGCGCAGAAGCGCTCCGCATCGGCAGGGTCGGTCAGGACCGAATCGGCCTCGTCCACCACCATGTCGTCTTCAACGCCCATGATCTGGCCCAGCTCGGCTTCCATGCCCACGCCGTACTTCTCGGCGATTTCGCGGACCTTCAGCGATTCTTCCAGATTCTGTTCGAAGGGCAGTTCCGATGCGTCGATCATGATCGAGGTCCAGCCCGCCTTGGCGCAGGCTTCGATCATCGGGATGTCCTTGCAGTGATCGAGATGCAGAACCACCGGCACGGGCGAATCTTCAGCCACGGTGCGTACCCAGCTCACGATTTCCTTGTGGCTGAAATATTTGATGGTCTTGGCGGAAGTCTGGCAGATCACCGGAGCGTTCAGCTCTTCAGCGGCCTTCACCATCGCCTTGGTGGTGTTGTAGTCCACAAGATTGAAAGCGGCGACCGCATAGCCATTGTCCATCGCGTGGCGGAGCAACGGCTTCATGTTCACCAGGGGCATTCGGGTGTCTCCCTACAGATTTGCAAAGCTTCTTGGCGCGCACAGACAAGCGATTCGCGCCGGCCTTGTTAGCCGGAATGGGTGCCTGCTGTCTCGTATTGCCGCCCAGTGGTTGATTGAGTCCGCTTTGTCCAGACTCTAAGGGATAAGGCGGGCCGGGCAGGTGTTCCGGATCGGCATCTTGTGTTGCGCCATCGTGGAACGTTGCTAGTCTTGGGCCGTTACCGCTGTGGGGGCGCCTGTGCGCCCGCGCGGCACGGGCTGTCTGGCTGGGGGCAGGCCGCCGTTTCTAGGGAGAAGCACGATGGCCGTTAAGGTCAAGATCAATGGGGAAGTGCGCGAAATCGACGCGCCGGAAGAAATGCCGCTGCTGTGGGCTCTGCGCCAGGAACTGGGCATGGTCGGCACCAAGTTCGGCTGCGGCAAGGCCCTGTGCGGCGCCTGCACCGTCCATGTGGACGGGGTGGCCATGCGTTCCTGCTCCACGCCCATCGGTTCGATCGGCGAAGGGGAAGTGACCACTATCGAAGCGCTCGGCCAGACCGAGCTGGGCCGCGCCCTGCAGGATGCGTGGCTGGAAGAAGACGTCATGCAGTGCGGTTATTGCCAGGCCGGCCAGCTGATGAGCGCAACCGCGCTGCTGCTGCGTAACCCGGAACCCAGCGCCCGCCAGATCGACGCGGCGATGAGCGGCAATATCTGCCGCTGCGCCTGCTACACCCGCATCAAATCCGCGATCACCCAGGTGGCCGAGAGCGGCGTTGCCAAGAAGGGGAAGGCCAATGCCTGAGGCAGTCACTCTTTCGCGCCGCACCCTGCTGAAGGTCAGCGCCCTTTCCGGTGGCGGTTTCGCGCTGAGCGCGGCGATTCCCATGGTTGCCCGCGCGGCTGCCGTTTCCGGCGAGGCCGCAGGCACGCTGAACGCCTTCGTCACCATCGCGGCGGACAACACGATCACCATCGTCGGCAAGAATCCCGAGATCGGGCAGGGCATCAAGACCATGCTGCCCATGCTGATCGCGGATGAAATGGATGCCGACTGGGATCAGGTGAAGATCGTTCAGGGCGATACGGATGCGGCCAAATACGGCCCGCAGCTGGCTGGCGGCAGCTTCGCCACGCCGATGAACTGGTTCCCCATGCGCCAGGTGGGCGCGGGCGCGCGCCAGATGCTGCTTGAAGCAGCCTCGCGCCGCTGGGGTATCGACAGTGCCAAGCTCACCACCAAGCTGGGCAAGGTGATCGACCCGGCTTCGGGCCGTTCGCTGACCTATGGCGAACTGGCGAGCGATGCGGCCACTGTTGCTGTGCCGGATCTTGCGAAGGTTCCGCTGAAGAGCCCGAAGGACTTCCACATCATCGGCCGCGCCATCGGCGGGATCGACAGCCCGAAGATCGTGAAGGGCGAGCCGATCTTCGGCGTGGATACCCAGCTTCCGGGCATGGTCTATGCCGCGTTCGAACGGGCGCCCGTCTTCGGTGCGAAGCTGGTTTCGGCCAATCTCGATGCCGTGAAGGCCCAGCCGGGCGTGATCGATGCCTTCATCGTGAAGGGCAACGGCAATGCCGAGGAACTCGTGGACGGCGTGGCCGTGATCGCGAAGAACTGGTGGCTGGCCGATCAGGCGCGCAAGAAGCTGACGATCGAATGGGACAATGGCGAATGGGCCGGCCATTCGACCAAGCTTTATGACCAGACGGCGCGCAAGCTGATGGCCGATGCCAAGCCGCAGGAAGTCTTCGCCAGCCAGGGCGATGTGGATGCGGCCTTCGCTTCGGCGGCCAAGGTGCTGGATGCGGAATATTCCTATCCGTTCCTCGCCCACGTGCCGATGGAGCCGATGAACTGCACCGCGCTGTGCCATGACGATGGTTCCATGGAAATGTGGGCCCCGTCGCAGACGCCGCAGGGCGGACAGGGCGGCGTGGCCAAGATGCTGGGCCTCACGCCTGACAAGGTGAAGGTGCATATCACCCGCATGGGTGGCGGTTTCGGCCGTCGCCTGAACAATGACTACATGCACCAGGTCGCGGCCATCGCGAAGCAGATGCAGGGCAAGCCCGTGCAGCTGATCTGGAGCCGTGAGGACGACGTCCGCAGCGACTTCTATCGCCCTGCCGGCTGGCACCGCCTGCGCGCGGCGCTGGACGAGAAGGGCAATATCGCCGGTCTTGAAGATCACTTTATCACCTTCGAAATCCCCGGACCGGGCGCCTATAATCCGGCGGCCATGTCGAAGGACGAGTTCCCCGGCAAATTCGTGCCCAACATGCGCTATGCGCAGACCAAGCTGGAAACACGCGTGCCGATGGGGGCCATGCGTGCGCCCACGTCCAACGCGATGGCCTTCGTGATGCAGAGCTTCCTTGACGAAGTGGCGCAGGCCAGCGGCAAGGATCTGCCCACGCTGATGCTGGAAATCGTCGACGGGGCGGAAAAGGAGCCGGATTCGATGGGCTTCACCGGCCCGCAGCCCGGCTTCAATCCCGGCCGCCTGCGCGCGGTGACCAAGAAGGCACTGGAAATGTCCGGCTGGGGCAAGGCCATGCCTGAAGGGCACGCGCTGGGCTTCGGCTATTATTACAGCCACATGGGCTATTTCGCCGAAGTGGTGGAAGCCAGCCTCGAAGGCGGCCGCGTCAATGTCCACAATGTGTGGGCGGCAGGCGATGTCGGCAGCCAGATCATCAATCCGCATGGGGCGCTGAATCAGGTGCAGGGTTCGATCATCGACGGGATCGGCCAGGCGCTGTCGCTCGCTATCGAGATCGAAGGCGGCGCGGTGAAACAGTCGAACTTCCACGATTATCCGGTGCCGCGCATCCCCGTGACGCCGAAGATCGAAGTGGAATTCGTGCTGAGCGACAATTCGCCCACGGGCCTTGGCGAACCGGCCCTGCCGCCGGTGATCCCGGCCCTGACCAATGCGCTGGCCGCCCTGACCGGCAAGCGCATCCGCAGCCTGCCGATCGACGTGAAGCAGCTGGTCTGATGGAAACATGCCTCCTCGCCCTTGCGAGGAGGCAGAGTTGACGAAGCAATCCAGGTCGCCGGGTACCGGGTTCTGGATTGCTTCGCTCCGCTCGCAATGACGATTAGCTGGACGGGCGAGTTTCCATTGCCAGTTGCTCCAGCTCCGCCACCGTATCGACATCGCGCAATTCGCGCAGACTCACTTCCAGCACCGCCACCTCGGCCGTGCGCAGCAGCGCGCCTGCGCCCTTGTCTCCGCCCAGCGCGGCAAGGGCGGCAAAGCTTGCGGAAGGGAAGCAGGCGGGAATGCCGGGATGGCCGTCAGCATGGCGCACACAGGCGGGCGCATTGCCGCAGGCCTCGATCAATGCCGCCAGCGTCGCTGGGCTCACCAGCGGCATATCCGCCGCAAGCAGCAATAACCTGTCCGCCCCGGCGTCCGCCGCGTGGCGGGCGGCAAGGGCGACCGATGTGCCAAGCCCTTCCTGCGCCAGCGGATTGACAATCGGCGTGGCCAGCCCTTCGGCCCGCGCCTCCAGCGCGAAGGCGGCAGCCTCCGGCCCGACAACGATCAGGGGCGTGCCCCGGCCCAGCGCGAGTGCCGCATCCAGAGCATAGCGGCCCAGCCGCTTGCCGCCCAGCATCGCGTCCAGCTTGCCCCCGCCGAAGCGCCGCGCGCTTCCGGCCGCCAGCAGTGCGATGGCAACATGGCCGCTCATGCGTGGGGGTGCAGCGCCTCATAGGCGCCGACAACATCTGCCAGCACGGACAGTGCCAGCACGGAGGAATCGCGCGCCCGGGGGATCAGGCCGACCGGGCTGCGCAGCCGGGCCAGTGCATCTTCGCTCACCCCGCCAGCCTTCAGCCGCTCCAGCCGCGCCGCGCGCGCCGGGGCGCCGCCCTGCGCGCCGATATAGAAGGCATTGGTGGCCAGCGCCCATTTGAGCAGGGCATATTCCCACTCGTGATCGTGGAACAGCAGCAGGATCGCAGTCCAGGGATCGGCGGCCCATGTGCCGTCCAGCAGGTCCGCCGGCACCTTGTCGAGCGAGAGGTGATTGCCCGCCTCGCGCCATTCGGCCTCGATCCCCTGCGTCTGCGCCAGCTTCACCAGCGCCGAACATTCGGACCCCGCGCCCAGCACCAGCAGGCGCAGCGGCGGCATATAGCGGCGCTGGTCCAGAAAGGCGGGGTTGGCGCCTTGCGGCAAGGGCAGGGCAAGCTCGGCAGCCTGCCGCGATGCGAGGGAAGCCATGCAGCTTTGCAGTGCCGCCCGATCCGGCGCAGGCTCGATCAAGATGTCGAGGCCGGAACCGCAGGGCAGGCGGAAGTCGATGAAGGGCGAACCCTTGCCATAGCGCAGCAGCCGCGCGCCGCCATTGTCCCCGCTGCTCCCCATTGCCTCGATGGCCTGATTGGCGAGTTCGGCATTCAGGCAATTGTCCGCCAGATCGCCCGCAATCGTGCCGTCCGGGGCCACGGCCAGCTGCGCCCCATTGCGGCGCGAAAAGCTGCCGTCAATCGCCACGATAGTGCACAGGGCGGCAGGCTGCTGTGCCGCGAAGGCAAGGGCGTCATGATCGCTGGACATGGTGTTCCAAGCGATAGTTGGCTCCGGTGGTTCCCGCTACAGGCAATTGCACAGGATGGGTGGCCGGGCGACGAAGTCTGGAAAAGTTAAAGTCCGCCCTGCGCCACATATTTCAGGTTCAGATATTCCATCAGCCCGTGGAGCGAGCCTTCGCGGCCCATGCCGGACATCTTGATGCCGCCGAAGGGCGTGCTGGGCAGGGAGATGACGGCGTTGTTCACGCCCACCATGCCGGTCTGCAGGCCGCGGCTTGCGCGGGCGATGGTCGCGGCGTCCTGCGCGCAGACATAGGAACACAAGCCGAAGGGCGTGTCATTGGCCATGGCCACGCCTTCTTCCAGCGTATCGAAGGCGATGATGCCCGCCAGCGGGCCGAAGGTTTCTTCCCGCGTCAGCAGCGCATCGCGTGCCACGCCTGCCACCAGCGTGGGCTGGGCAAGGCGGCTGTTGGCCGTGCCGCCACCGGCCAGCAGATGCCCGCCGCGTTCCAGCGCGTCCTGAAAATGCCGGTCCACCTTGGCGACGGCCCGCTCGTCGATCAGGGGGCCGATGTCGGTATCTTCCTCCAGCCCGTCACCGGGGCGAAGGGCTTCGATCTTCGCCTTGAAGGCGGCCACGAAGCGGTCGAGAATGCCGCTCTGCACATAGATGCGATTGGCCGCGATGCAGGTCTGCCCGGCATTGCGGAACTTGGCGATCATCGCGGTTTCGATAGCGATGTCGATGTCGGCATCGTCGAACACCAGCAGCGGGGCATTGCCGCCCAGTTCAAGGCTCATGCGCTTGACCGTGGGTGCGCAGGCGGCGGCCAGCATCGCGCCGACCGGGGTGGAGCCGGTGAAGGACAGTTTGCGCACCACGGGCGATCCGGTGAGCACTTCACCCACCTGCTGGGCCTTGCCGGTCACGATGCTGAGGGCACCCTTGGGCACGCCTGCCTCCAGCGCCAGCCGCGCGATGGCGAGCGCGGAAAAGGGCGTCAGGTCGGCGGGCTTGGCCACCACGGTGCAGCCCGCCGCCAGCGCCGGGCCGAGCTTGCGCGCCAGCATGGCGAAGGGGAAGTTCCACGGCGTGATCGCGGCGCAGACGCCTACCGGCTCGTAATCCACGGTGAAACGCTTGCCCGGCAGGGGGGAGGGGATGATCTCGCCCAGGGCGGTATCGGCATGGTCGGCATAGAACTTGATATAGCCCGCGCCATTATCGATCTCGGCGCGTGCCTCGCGGATGGGCTTGCCGTTCTCGCGCGTGATGATGCGGGCAAGGTCTTCGCGATTGGTCACGATCAGATCGTGCCAGCGGTTGAGTAACCTGCCGCGCTCCGTCGCGGGGCGGGCGGCCCAGCCGGGCAGGGCATCGGCGGCGGCATCCACGGCCTGCCGCACCTGCGCCTGATCGAGCGAGGGGACTTCGCCGATCACTTCCAGCGCATAGGGATCGTCCACCGGGATAGGCGCGGCACTGCCCCGCTGCCATTCGCCGCCGACCAGCGCCTCCTCGATCAGCAGGTCTGCATTGTCGAGTTTACCGCGTGTCGCGTTCATGGGCCTCTCCAGCTCCGTGTAGTGTCAGGCGTCGGGTCTAGCCCTTTGGCGGCGGCGCATAAAGGCCCGTTGCGCTTCGCCCTGCAGTGCCCATAAGTGATGCGGGAAAGAGGAGAGGAAATCCAATGGCCAAGATCCGCAAGATTGCCACCGAAGAAGCATGGTCGATCCCCGAAGTCGCCGAAGAACTGAGGAAGGTCGCCAATTCGCCCACGCAGAGCCTCGACAAGCTGCTGGTGAAGGGCATTTACGACGCGCCTGCCGATACGAGCGGTTATGGCAAGCTCGACTTCCTCACCGGACTTACGGATATTGAGGAACACCGCCTGCCGCAGATGGACGAATATGGCGTGGACATGCACCTGCTGGCGCTCACCGCGCCGGGCGTGCAGATGTTCGATGCCGATACGGCGATGGACCTTGCCCGGCTGGCTAACGACCGGCTGGCTGAAGTGTGCCAGAAATGGCCCACCCGCTTTGCCGGCCTTGCCAGCTTCGCCCCGCACAGCCCCAAGCGCGCCGCGAAGGAGATGGAGCGCGCGGTGAACGAGCTGGGCCTCAACGGCTTCATGATCAACAGCCACACCAATGGCGAATATCTGGATGATCCGAAGTTCTGGCCGATCCTCGAAGCGGCGGAGGCGCTGGATCGCTGCATCTACATCCACCCGCGCGCGGCCAGCGATACGCTGAAGGGCCCGCTGCAGGATTATGGGATGGACAGCGCCATGTGGGGCTATGGCGTGGAAGTGGGCACTCATGCGGTGCGCATGATGGCGGGCGGCGTGTTCGATGCCTTCCCCAAGCTGAAGATCTGCATCGGCCATATGGGCGAAGCCGTGCCCTTCTGGCTGTGGCGCATCAACTTCATGAACAGCCGCGCGCAGGTGGTCGGCCGGGCGAAGAAGACCGAACGCAGCATGGCGGAATATTTCCAGGACAATTTCGTCATCACGACCAGCGGCGTGGAAGACCCGCTGGCCCTGCGCTACGCCATCGACAAGATCGGCGTCAGCAATGTGATGTGGGCGATCGACTATCCATACCAGCCGCAGCAGCCGGCCGTGGACTTCATCGACAGCTTCCCCTGTACCGAGGAAGAAATGCACGCCCTGTGCCACGGCAATGCGGAGCGGATCTTCCATATCGATCCGCTTTGAAGTTCCGGGCTTGCCTGAATTGTCATTGCGAGCGAAGCGAAGCAATCCAGGGCGCAACGCGTGACGCTTTGGATTGCTTCGGGGCTTCGCCCCTCGCAATGACGAGGTTTACTGAATGACCAGACCCGCGCCGCTTGAAGGCATCAAGGTAGTCGAACTCGCCCGTGTTCTGGCCGGGCCTTGGGCCGGGCAGATCTTTGCCGATCTCGGCGCGGATGTGGTCAAGGTGGAAAGCCCGCAGGGCGACGATACGCGCGAATGGGGGCCGCCCTTCATCGAGAATGCCGATGGCACGAAGGATGCCGGCTATTTCCACTCCGCCAATCGCGGCAAGCGTTCGGTCACCGCCGATTACCACAAGCCAGAAGACCTGGAGATGGTGCTGGGCCTGATCCGCGAGGCGGATGTGGTGATCGAGAATTTCAAGCTGGGCGGGCTGAAGAAATACGGCCTCGATTATGAGAGCCTGAGCAAGCTCAACCCGGGCCTCGTCTATTGCTCGATCACCGGCTTCGGCCAGACCGGCCCCTATGCCCCGCGTCCCGGCTATGATTTCATCGTTCAGGGGATGAGCGGGATCATGGACCTTTCCGGCCAGCCGGATGGCCCGCCGACCAAGATCGGCGTGGCCTATGCCGACATCATGACCGGGCTCTATGCGGTGATCGGCATTCAGGCCGCACTGCACCAGCGCCAGCAAACCGGGCGCGGGCAGCATGTGGACCTTGCCCTGTTCGACGTGATGGTGGGCACCATGGCCAATCAGGCGATGAATTACCTCCTCACCGGCAATGCGCCGCACCGGATCGGGATGAGCCATCCCAATATCGTGCCCTATGAAGGCTATCCCACCAGCGACGGCTGGCTGATCGTGGCTGTGGGCAATGACGGGCAGTTTGAACGCTTCGCCGAAGTGGTGGGGCTGGAAGTGCGGCCGGAATGGCGCACCAACCCGGACCGCGTGGCCCATCGTACCACTCTGGTGCCGCAGATCATCGAGAAGACCCGCCAGTGGACGCGCGACGCGCTTCTGGCGGCGCTGGAACAGAAGGGCGTGCCCGTCGGGCCGATCCTCGATGTGGGCGAGGCCTTGCGCAATGAGCAGATACAGGCGCGCGGCATGGTGCTGGATATGGAGAGGCCGGACGGCACTCATGTGCCGGGGCTGAGGACGCCAATCGTGTTTTCCGACGCCGACCTTGCGCTGGGCAAGCCTTCGCCCATGCTGGGAGAGGGGTAGGGGGCGCTCTCAATCGGTCGTCATTCCCGCTTTCGCGGGAATGACGAAGTGTGAGGGGACGGGGGGAAGAGGCCGGTGCGACCCTTCCCGCCTTTGTGTGAGTTTACCTTCCCGCGCGTTTTTACTGCAGGTTGATCCCCGGATTGCTCAGGATCGCGCCATTGTCGTCGGCTTGGGGGCCGGGGATGACTGTGAGGGTGTGGACCGCGCGGATCTTGCCGTCGATGAAGCGGAAGCTGTGCGAGTCCGGGCCGCCGTTCTTGCTGTCGCCGAAGCGGCAGAAGATGTTGATCACGCCCTTTTCCTCGTCGACCAGATAGTCGCGATTGGTGATATAGAGCACGCCCGGCGGCATGCCGATTTCGCAGGAAGCGTGCGGATCATTGGTTCGGTTGGTGTAGGCGCCGCCTTCCAGCCGCGCGCAGGGCGTGCCCCAGGGAATATCGGTGAACTTGTCGGCAAAGCCATCCAGATAGGCATTGGCGCCGCGGATCATTTCGGAAGGCGGTGTCTTCTGATATTTGAACAGCGGCTCCCAGTCTTCCTGCTTCGAATATTTGAGGAAGGCATTGGCGTTGAACAGCCAGTCGCCCTTCTTGGTGACGAGGCTGTCCACCCGGATCACCTTGCCCTCATGCATGTATAGCCGGGTGCCGATGATGTATTGGGTAGGCCCTTCGGTGATGACCAGTTCGGTAAAGGTCTTGCACCGCTTGTCGTCATGGAAGCTCAGCGAATGGGCCACGGGCAGGGCGGTGTTCCACAGGCCTGCGCCTTGCTCCACGGTCTGCATGTCCTGCAGGTAATGGGCCTTGGGATCGAGCGGCAAGCCAGCAAGGCTGCCCTTGCTCTGCCCTTCGACATAAGCGGCGGTGGCGGCCTTCAGTTCGTCCCGCGTGCAACTGGGCCTGTCCTGCAGGCGCGCCCAGGGGCTGGGCGGCGGGCCGTTCTGGGCCATGGCGGGTGTGGCGGTGGCGGCCACTGCCAGCAAGGCGGCGGCGGAAAGAATGCGCTTCATCATCGTGAAAATCTCCCGAATCCCAGCCTCTCACTCCGTCCGCCCTGAGCTTGTCGAAGGGCCGTTCTTCCCTTTCGAGGAAAAAGGCTGTGCTTCGACAGGCTCAGCACAAACGGAAGGGGCCTTCCATCATCCGTTACCTGATGTCCTGAATCTCTTCGGAGCGGCCCTGTTCATAGGTGCTCCAGCCCGAATTGATGCCATAGGGCCCGCGAATGAAGATCGCCTCGATTCGGCTGATCTCGCCCTTTTCGATCTTGAACAATTCGCCCAGCTGCCATGTCCAGTTGATCGGGCGGTGATCGAAGAAGCCGAAGGCGAACACAATGCCGCGTTCCCGGTCCACGGCAACGAAGCGCCGGTCGCGAATGCCGGTGACGGTGCCTTTCAGCGCCACTTCGAACTGCTTCTTGCAGCTCATTCGCTCGCGCTTGCCGGTATCCGGATTGGGATAGTTGGCCAGCACATCCATGCCGTTTTCAAAGCGGATGCAATCGTCGGTGAAGGGGTAATAGCCCTTGCCGTCATTGCGCTGCAGCCCTTCGAAATAGGCATTGCCCACTGCGATCAGCTCGGCACGGCTCATCCGTTCCTTTTCGGGAATGGCCTGTGTGAAGACCGGGGCAGGGGCGCCCATCTTCTCCACCGCTTCGCCCGTAGCGGGGAAGGGATTGCTGGATGAGGTGGCCGGGCCTGCGCCAAGCGGACGGTCAGGCCGCGCGGCAATCTGTTCCACTTCGGTGATCTTGCCGCCTTCGATCCGCAGGCGCAGGGCCAGCCCGACCAGTTCGGGGTCGCGCGCGGTGCCCGTGGCGGAACTGCGGGCCACTTCCTTCACTGTGCCGAGGAAGGCGACCTGCTGCGTTTCCGTATCGGGAACATAAAGCTTGTATTGCCCCACACCGCTGGCGGTAGCCCACAGGCCTTCCGTGCCGAAGGGCAGCTCGATTCCGTTCTCGGTGAAGCGGACCTTCTGGGCAAATAGCTCCGGGTCCACCTTATGGGCGGCCATGGCTGCGAGATAGCGGTTGACGAAGCCTTCGAGGCATTCGCGCTGGCAGGCCTGCACCGGGGTGGGTACACCCCCGACATTATCGGCCTGCGCGGGTGCGCCGAAGGCAAGGCAACTGGCGGTAAGGGCAAGCGCGGCGAGCGCCCTGCGGACAGGCTGGTTCATGATTTCCCCTCTTCCCGGTAGGACCTCGTCTCTGGAGGTCGTTGACTAAGTCCTACCGGAGGGGATGCGGCCTAGTCCAGAGGTTTGAGAACCACGTGGCCAACGGCGGTGTTGGATGCCGGAACGTGGTAGAAACGGTGAAGTTCTTCCACCTTCTCGCCCAGTGCCGCACGCATGATCAGCCACATGATCAGTTCGATACCTTCCGAACCGGATTCGCGCAGATAGTCGAGGCGGGTGATCTTGCGCAGATCGTCAGTGCCGTCGATCAGCTTGTCGAGGAATTCATTGTCGAAATCCGGGTTGATCAGGCCCGCGCGCGGTCCCTGCAACTGGTGGCTCATGCCGCCCGTGCCCCAGATCTGCACGTTCAGGTCTTCAGGGAAGCAGGCAACCGCATCGCGGATGGCGGCGCCCAGCTGCCAGCAGCGTTCGCCCGAAGGGGTGGGGAACTGGGTGACGTTCACGGCCAGCGGAATGACCTTGCAGGGCCATTCGCTGACATGGCCGAACATCAGCGAAAGCGGCACGGTCAGCCCGTGGTCCACATCCATCTGGTTCATGATGGTGATGTCGAAATTGTCGATCACCAGCTGTTCGGCGATGTGGCCGGCCAGATCGGTGTTGTTGTACACCATCGGCACGGTGCGGCGGCCCCAGCCTTCGTCGGCTGGTTCGAATTCCTCGGCAAAGCCAAGGGCAAAGGTGGGCACGATGTCCAGCATCATGGCCGATGCGTGGTCGTTGTAGCACAGGATCACCACGTCGGGCGTGTTGTCCTTGATCCATTCCTTGGCCCATTCGTAGCCGTCGAAAACGGGTTTCCAATATTCGTCCTGATCGCGGCCCTGATCGAAGGCGGCGCCGATGGCGGGGACGTGGCTGGTGGCGATGCCTGCAGTAATCTTCGCCATGGTCAGTTGCCTCCCCGCTTGGAGCGTTGGCCTTCGGGGCTGCGGCCACCGGAACGCATCATCGCGGCATATTCGTCTGCCGTCATGCCGGTCATCGAACCGACAGCCTTCTGCGTGCTCCAGCCGTCAGTGTTGGAGAGCTTGACCAGGAAGTAGATGTTGCCCCCCAATTCGATGAGCTGGTTGAAATCGCGATCCAGCACGGCCTGCTTCTGGGCTTCGGACATGCGGAAAGTGTCGAGATAGGCGCGCTCGTCAGTCTTGAAGCGCTTGCGGTTTTCCGCGTCCATCAGCGACATGCAGAATTTGTGCAGGTGATAGGCCTGGCGCGAGCGCCGGGCAGTGAAGACAGTGGTACCAGGAATGTCCTCGAGATCCTCGAGGGGATAAAGGCGTTCACGCATGGGGCCTCTCCTGTAGGGGGATAGGAAAGTTACCAGAGGTGGGCGCGCCCTGCCAGAGCACGATCAACCTCAAGTGGATGTGGGAAGGCCGCGCCAGTGGCGCAGGAGAAGGGCCATGGCAAGCGGAAAGGTCACTCCCCAGGCCGCTCCGCCCCATATCAGTGCAGGAATGAACATCTGGAAGGCCAGGAAGGGCAGGATCGCGCCATTGGCGATCATCGCCCATCTGGCGGCGCGGGTGCCGGGCGCGTTCGGCAGGCCGAAGGCGGCGATCAGTGTTGCCGCGCTCATCAGGGCATAGCCCAGCAGGTCCACCGCAAAGAGGAAGGACTTGTATGGCACGAACAGCAGCAGCTCGATGCCCAGCGTATCGCCCGCCGCGATCTTCGGGCCGACGAAAGTGAGCTGCACGAAATAGACCAGCCCGGTGAGCGTGGCATACATCGCCGCAAAGGCGAGGCCGGAAAGGGTAAACACCCGGCGATCCTCCGGCGTTGCCTGATGCAGCGCCGCCATTGTCACCACGAAGGCCGGGCCGAGCAGCAGCGACGGCGTGAGTAACAGGGCAATGCCCAGGGGCGTACTGGCCGAATTTGGCCCGCCGGCAGAACCAAGCAGGCCTGCCCATTCGAAGAATTGCGCGACGATATAGGCCAGGCTGAAGGCGAGAGTGGCGCTGGTCGCCCGGATGCCCACTGCACGATTGGCCGCCGACACTAACATTGCCGTGCTTCCATGGGCGGGTCGGCCGCTTCTTGGAAGCACGGAAGGGAATCCTCAATCAGATCCCACGCGGCCTTCGAGCCAACCCAGACATGCGCTACGATTTTCGCGCTTGCCTCACGTTCGAGGGTGCCGAGACGAATGCGGATGTGATCGGGATCGTTCTCGACCTCGGAATAGGCCGGTGAACCGCATTGGCCGCAGAATACTCTCCACGCACCGGGAGAGGATTCGTACCGGCGCAACGTTCCCGCGTCCTTCAAGACGGTAAAGCCGCTGCGGGGAACCCGGCAGTTGGCCGAAAAGGCGCTTCCGTTCCCGCGGCGGCACAGATCGCAGTGGCAGAGGCGCACATTGTCCAATGTGCCCAGAACCTGAAAATGGAAAGCACCGCACAAGCAGCTCCCATTCACTGGCCTGCCCGCAACCTCTTTCATGCAGTGACGGGCCTGTTCGCCAGCAGATCGTCCACTACCGATGGATCGGCCAGTGTCGAGATATCGCCCAGATTGCCGGTGTCGTTCTCGGCGATCTTGCGCAGGATGCGGCGCATGATCTTGCCGCTGCGGGTCTTGGGCAGGCCGGGGGCGAACTGGATGACGTCGGGCGTGGCGATGGGGCCGATTTCGCGGCGGACCCATGCGACCAGCGCCTTGCGCAGTTCCTCGCTCGGTTCGACATCTGCCACGCAGGTGACATAGGCGTAGATGCCCTGTCCCTTGATGTCGTGCGGCATGCCCACCACGGCGGCTTCGGCCACGGCATCGTGGGCCACCAGCGCGCTTTCGACTTCGGCGGTGCCCATGCGGTGGCCGGACACGTTGATCACATCGTCGATGCGGCCCGTGATCCAGTAATAGCCATCCTCATCGCGGCGACAGCCGTCTCCGGTGAAGTAATAGCCGCGGAAGGTGCTGAAATAGGTCTGGAAGAAGCGTTCATGGTCGCCATAGACCGTGCGCATCTGGCCGGGCCAGCTGTCGGTGATTACCAGCGCGCCTTCGCAGGGGCCTTCCAGAATATTGCCGTCATTATCGACAATGGCCGGCTGCACGCCGAACATCGGCGTCGAAGCGCTGCCGGGCTTGAGTGCAGTGGCGCCGGGCAGGGGGGTGATCATGTGGCCGCCCGTCTCGGTCTGCCACCAGGTGTCCACGATGGGGCAGCGGCTGTCGCCCACTACCTCGTAATACCAGTTCCACGCCTCGGGATTGATCGGCTCGCCCACCGATCCGAGCAGGCGCAGCGACTTGCGGCTGGTCTTCGCCACCCATTCGTCCCCCTCGCGCATCAGGGCACGCAGGGCCGTGGGGGCGGCGTAGAAGATTTCCACCTGATGCTTGTCCACCACCTGCCAGAAGCGGGAGAAGTCAGGGAAATTGGGCACGCCTTCGAACATCAGCGAAGTGCCGCCGTTCAGCAGCGGGCCGTAGACGACATAGGAATGGCCCGTGACCCAGCCGATGTCGGCCGCGCACCAATAGATCGGATTGCTGCCGTCTTCATGCGGCTGATAGTCAAAAGTATATTCGTGAGTCATGCCCGCCCACACGGCATAGCCGCCGGTGGTGTGCAGCACGCCCTTGGGCTTGCCGGTGGAGCCGCTGGTATAGAGGATGAACAGCGGATCTTCCGCGCTCACTTCCACCGGCGGGCAGGTATGGCTGCCTGCGGCCAGCGCATCGTGCCACCACACATCGCGGCCATGTTCCATGTGAACCATGGCGCCGGTATGCTTCACCACGATCACGCGGCTGACATTCTTGGCGTGATGTTCCAGCGCCTCGTCCACATTGGCCTTGAGCGGGATTTTCTTCCCGCCGCGCAGCCCTTCATCTGCAGTGATGACGATGGTGCTGGCGCAATCGTCGATCCTGCCGCCCAGCGCCTCGGGGCTGAAACCGGCAAAGACGATGGAATGGATCGCCCCGATCCGCGCGCAGGCGAGCATCGCCACGGCCGCTTCCAGGATCATGGGCAGATAGATGGTGACCCGGTCGCCCTTTTCGACGCCATTGGCCTTGAGCGCATTGGCGAAGCGGCAGACCTGTTCGTGCAACTGGCTGTAGGTGAGGGTGCGGACGGGGTTGGCCGGATCGTCCGGCTCCCAGATCAGGGCCACGGTGTCGCCCTTGGTTTCGAGGTGCCGGTCAAGGCAATTGGCGGCAAGGTTCAGCGTGCCGTCCCAGAACCAGCGAATGCCGAAATCGTCTTCGTTGAAGCTGGTGCCTTTCACCTGAGTGAAGGGCTTGATCCAGTCGATGCGCTTCAGCGCTTCCTCGCGCCAGAAGCCTTCCGGGTCTTCAACCGAGCGGCGATATTTCTCCTCGTAGGTCGCGGCGTCGATCAGGGCCTTTTCGGACCATTCCGCCGGAACCGGGTGGAGGGACACCTCGTGCATCATTCGCTCCCAAAGCCTGTATTGCGGCCTCGGCTTAACGAGCGATCGGGACTAGCGCCAGAGGGCGTCGAGCGCGGGGATGAAATGTTCGCGATGCTGCAAGGGAATTCGCGCCAAAAGCTCCTGTTCGAAGCGGTCTACGATGTCGCGAACGGCCACTACGCGCTGCTGGCCCAGTTCCGACAGGCTGAGTCCCTGCGATTTGCCATCGATGGGTGCACGCTCGACCAGCCCCGAGTCTTCCAGCTTCTTGAGCAGCGGGACCATGTTCGCGCGCTGGATATCGAGTGCGCGGCCAAGTGCACTGGCTGTGACTTGGGGGTTCTCGTCGATCCACATCAGCACGGTCGCATCCACGATCCGCAGATCCTGTTCACCCAGCCGCTGGGTAAGCTCTGCCGTCATCGCGCTGGAAGCGCGCCTGAGCGAATAGCCGGGGCGGTTTACGAGTGGATCGCGCATGATTGAACCTTCAAGATTGTTGTTGCGTATAACAATCTGGATCGTTATGAGCAATAACAATCGTTGAGTGTGGGAATTCCCCCGTTCCTAGAGGAGTCTGTAAAATGGCCATGCCGTCGCAACCCGATCCGCGTCCCGAAGAAGAAACCGTCAAGTATGAGATCATCGACGGCGTGGCATGGGTCTATTTCAACCGTCCCGACAAGCGCAACTGCCAGAGCCCCAAGCTCAACCGCCAGATGGGCCGCGTGCTGAACGAACTCGAATTCCGTGACGACGTGCAGGTGCTCGTCCTCACCGGCGAAGGCTCTGCCTGGTCGGCCGGCATGGACCTTCTCGAATATTTCCGCATGAACGAAGCTGGCGGCATCGGTGCAGTCCGCAAGGCCCAGCGCGAAGCCTATAGCTGGTGGGAACGCCTGCGCTGGTATGAAAAGGCCACCATCGGCATGATCAATGGCTGGTGCTTCGGCGGTGCTTACGGCCCGCTGTTCGCCTGCGATATCGCCATTTCGTCTGACGATGCGCAGTTCGGCCTTTCGGAAATCAACTGGGCGATCCTGCCCGGCGGCGGCGCCTCCAAGGTTGCGGCTGAACTGATGCCCTACCGCAAGGCGATGTATCACGCGATGATGGGTGAAAACCTGTCGGGCAAGCAGGCTGCCGAACAGGGTCTGGTGACCGAAAGCGTCCCCGCTGATCAGCTCAAGGCCCGCGTGCAGGAAATCGCTGACAATCTGAAGAAGAAGGACACCCATGCCCTGCGCGCCACCAAGTGGGCGATGCGCCGCGTCATGGAAATGACCTACGACAATGCGGAAGACTACCTGATCCGCACGCAGGAAGCGCTGAACGACTTTGGCGGCTGGGAAACCCGCAAGGAAGCCACCAAGCAGTTCCTTGACGAAAAGACCTTCAAGCCCGGCCTTGGCGCATTCGACAAGACCAAGGTCAGCAAGGACTGATCAGCCTGAAATAGCCGCGCGGGCACTTGTCCGCGCGGCGCTCCCCAATTAGGGAGCCGAACCGAAATAGGCCCCGATCCCCGCTCGTGGGGAGTCGGGGCCATTGCCTGCATGGGAGTTTCGAGCGATGAGCGGCAAGCGCTTCACCAACAAGCAGATCGACCGGCTGCTGCGCCCCAAGAGCGTAGCGGTTATCGGTGCATCCGACCGGCACGGCGCGCTGGGCGCGACCCTGCTCAACAACCTCGTCCAGTACGAATTTGCGGGCGATATCTATCCCGTGAACCCCAAGCGCGAGGAAATCGCGGGCCTCAAGTGCTACGCTTCGGTGGATCAGCTGCCTGAGGGCATCGATTGTGCCGTTCTCGCCATTCCGCGTCCCTTCGTGCTCGATACCGTGCGCGGCCTTGCCAATCGTGGTTGCGGCGCCGTGGTGATCTACTCGGCCGGCTTCTCCGAAGCGGGCGAGGAAGGCATGAAGGAACAGCTCGAACTCGGTGCGATCGCTGCCGAATACGGCATGGTGATCGAAGGCCCGAACTGCCTCGGCTGCACCAATTATGTCGAGCGCGTGCCGCTCACCTTCGTGGAAACCAACATGGTCAGCCCGCCCAAGGGCGCCCGCGCCGTGGGCATCGCCAGCCAGTCGGGCGCCCTGGCCGCCGTTCTGGCCACTGCGCTGCATCCGCGCGGTTGCTATGTCTCCACCTCGGTCTCGACCGGCAATGAAGCCGCTTCCGGCGTAGAAGATTACGTCGAATGGCTGATCGATGACGAGGATACCCACGTCATCGCCATGTATGTGGAATCGCTGCGTCGCCCCAGCGCTTTCATCGCTGCTGCCCGCCGCGCCCGCGCTGCCGGCAAGCCGATCATCATGCTGCACCCCGGCAAGTCCAACAAGGCGCAGGAATCGGCGGCGACCCACACTGGCGCCATGGCCGGTGACTATGCGCTGATGAAGGCCAAGCTCGGCCGCGAAGGCGTGATCTTCGCCGATACGCTGGAAGAACTGGAAGACATCACCGAAATCGCCCTGCGTTGCCCCAGCCTGCCGGGTGCCAACATGGCGGTTCTGGGTGAATCGGGCGCGCTGCGCGGCCTGGCCTTCGACATTGCCGAGGATATCGGGCTGGACCTGATCGACCTCAACGATGACAACAGCCCGGCCCTGCGCGCCGTGCTGCCGGACTTCGTGCCGGTGTCCAACCCCACCGACATCACTGCGGCCGGTCTTTCCGAACCGGAAATCTACACCAAGGTGCTGACCGCGCTGCTGGACGACGAACGCGTCGGTTCGGTCGTCGCCTCGATCATCCAGTCGGACCCGATCACTTCGAAGATCAAGTTCCCGGCGATCATCAAGGTGCTGGAAGACGGCACTTTCGCCAAGCCGCTGGTCTTTGCTGGCGTGGACGAAGGCGCACGGGTTCCGCAGGAATATATCGACGGCCTGCGCGCCGTGGGTATCCCCTGGTTCCCGTCGACCGAACGTGCCTATCGCGCCATCGCGCGTCTGGCTGACCTTGCGAAGCGTGACCTTGTCGACAATTCGCAGGCTCCGCTACCCGTTCCCGCGCTTCGGGGCGTGTCGGGCGTGGTGCCGGAATACAAGGCCAAGGAACTTCTCGCGCCGCTGGGCTTCCCGTTCCCGCAGAGCAAGTTTGCCGCCACGGCTGACGATGCCGCCGCCGCTGCCGAGGAAATCGGCTTCCCGGTGGTGCTCAAGGCGCAGGCTGCCGCGCTGGGTCACAAGTCCGATGCGGGCGGCGTGATCCTGAAGCTCGACAGTGCCGAAGCGGTGAAGGCTGCCTTCGACAAGATCTTCACCAATGTCGCGGCCTATGATGCCTCGATCCAGCTCGACGGCGTGCTGGTCGAGAAGATGGGCACGATGGGCCTGGAAATGATCGTGGGCGCCAAGTCCGATCCGGAATGGGGCCCGGTTGTCCTGGCCGGTTTCGGCGGTGTGACGGCTGAAATCCTGAAGGACGTCGTCCTGCTGACCACCGATCTTTCGGAAGAACAGGTTGTCGCCAAGCTGCTCACCCTGAAGCAGGCTGCCCTGTTGAAGGGCTATCGCGGCTCGCCCGAACTGGACGTTCCGGCGCTGGCCAAGCTGATCGTGGAGATCGGCCGCGTAATGGAAGGCAACCCTTCGATTCGCGAGATCGACCTCAATCCGGTGATCGTCCACCCCAAGGGGCAGGGCGTCGTCGCACTGGATGCGCTGATGCTCGTCCAGCACTGATCCCTTTTTCTGCGCCATGCCGTTTTCGGGGAACCGGAGCGGCAGAGCGCGGTTTTCGGACATTATCAATCAATTGATCTGGACCGCGCGGCCTTTATGGCTTCGCGGTCCAGATTTTTCTCACGTCTGCAAAGCAAACCAGCCATTGCCGCGCGCGTGTAAACAGGCCTAGAGGGGCGCCACTATGACCCAGAACATTCTCGAAAAGCTCGCCGCGACCAATCCCGAAGCCGAAATCTGGTGGGATTCCTCGCCCCTGATCTACCCCAGCTGGAAGGAAGAAACCCTCGCCAAGGCGCCGGAAGGCAAGCGGGCGGAATGGGAAACCCAGCTGACCCGCCTGATGGACCATGAAACCATCGAAACCACGGGCGAAATGGGCTTCCGCGGCGTCACCACCAATCCGCCGCTTTCGCTGCAGGCGATCAAGCTGGCGCCGGAACGCTGGGCCAACCACATCCGTGACATTGCCCGCGCCAATCCGGGCATGGACGTGGAAGGCGTGTACTGGACGCTTTATCTGGAACTGGTGAAGAAGGGCGCGGAAGCGATCCTGCCGGTCTATGAAAAGTCGGGCGGCAAGTATGGCATGCTTTCCGGCCAGGTCGATCCGCGCTTCGTGCGCGATGGCGACAAGATGCTGGCGCAGGGGCTTTCGATCTACGAACAGGCACCTAACGTGATGGTGAAGCTACCCGGCTCGAAGGAAGGCTACGAGGTTCTGGAAGAACTGACCGCACGCGGCATTTCCACCAACAACACCACCAGCTTCACAGTGCCGCAGTATATGCGCTGCATGTCCGCCGTCAGTGCCGGCCTGCTGCGTGCCCGCGCCGCCGGTGTGGACCTGTCCAAGTGGCGTTCGGTCATCACGCATATGTCGGCCCGCCTTGGCGAACTGTCGGACTGGAAGGTCGAAGCCAAGACCCGCGGCATCGAACTGACCCTGCCGGAAATCCGCGACGGCGAGGAAGCGATCCTCAAGCGCGCCTATCACTTCGGCAAGTCGGAAAACCATCCGTCGAAGATGCTGCAGTGCTCCATGCGCGTCGAAAAGGACGAGCGCACCGGCAAGCTGGTCAGCCGCCATATCGAAGACTACGCCGGTTCGGACATGGTCTATACCTGCCCGCCGAGCTACATCGCCGGCCTGATGAATGCCGAAGACGAACTGGCCGATTTCGATCCAAAGGCGATCGACCGCGAGCCGAACAAGGCGAGCATCGAAAAGCTGCTAAAGCTGCCCAGCTTCCGCGCTGCCTATGAATTCGACGGCATGCGTCCTGACCAGTTCGCCCATTTCGGCTCGTTCAAGGCGACCGAAACCGAATTCGCCGCGGCTACCCGCCAGACGGTGGACTTCGTTGCCATGGTGATGGACAAGTAATCGCGCAGCCCCTCTCCCGTTTAGGCGGGGGAGGGGCGGCCTTTCCGGATCGGCTGGAAGGGATTTTGGCGAAGGGCAGCCCATAATGCCCGCGCCGGGGAGAAAGCGATGCTTCTGAAACTGGCCGCAGGCCTCGGTTCCCTATTGCTGGCAGGAAGCGCCATGGCACAGGTTCCCCCGGATATCGCGGCCCAGCTTCGCGAGCGCGGGCAGTCGATGGACCCGGCGGTGGGCCAGCTTTACGAGCCTCTGTTCGCCGATGAGAGCTATGTTGGCATCCTCCTCACCCGCAACATCGCCTTTGGCGCCGATCCGCTGCAAAAGCTGGATCTCTATGTGCCGGAAGACCTCTTTGTTCCCGGAAAGGACAAGAGCCCGCTGCCGGTGCTGGTCTTCGTCCATGGCGGCGGTTTCGTGCGGGGGGACAAGCACGGCACATTCTATCCGGATAACATCACCGCCTGGGCCGCGCGGCATGGCATGGTGGGCGTGGGCATCAATTACCGCCTCGCGCCGGATCATCCCTGGCCCGGCGGGGTAGAGGATTTGCGCGCGGCGCTCGGCTGGGTTCGCGCCAATATTGCGAAGCATGGTGGCGATCCCGACAGGATCGTCCTGTGGGGCCATTCCGCCGGGGCGAACCATGTGGCGGATTATGTCGGCCATACGGAACTGCATGGCGATGAGGCAAAGGGCCTGAAAGGCGCGATCCTGCTATCGCCGAATTATGCGGATGAAGCGCCTGCCGAACCGCATCTTTATTACGGCGCCGATGCCTCGCTTCAGACCCTTCCCGCCGCAATCGCCCGCCTGCATCATGCCGCCACGCCCCTGTTTATCGGTTTCGCCGAGTTCGATCCCGATCCGATGCGTCACACGGCGCAGCAGATGATTGCTGGCCTATGCACGCCCACTGGGCCTTGCTCTGCCAGCGTGGACTTGCCCGATCACAATCACTTCACCGAAGGCATGGCCATTGGCACGGACGATACCTTGCTCTCTGGCCCGGTGCTGGAGTGGGTGAAGAAGGTGGCGGCAGACTGAATTGCGCTTCCGCTCAGTGCAGGCGGAAAACCTGTAGGGTCTTGTAATACGCTTTCACCGGTTTGCCCTCGGCATCCAGGGCTGGATCATAGCTGTCGACAGCCATCAGGGCCCCACAAACCAGTTTGTCGAAACGCTTGTCCTGCCCGACATCCTTCACTTCGCAGGACTGGGCTTTGCCGGTTTCGTCAATCAATGCGCGGGCCAGAATGGGCGCGCTTTTGTTCGCCCGGACCAGTTCCGACGGATAATGGGAAAAGGCTTTCTGGAGTTTCTTCTGGGGGTCTTGGGGAGCTGGTTCACGAGAGAGGTTGGACAGGACCTCTGGATTAAGCCCCTTCGACGTGGCCAGATTCGCTAGGCAGTAGCGAAGGGCATCCATCGGCCCAATCATCGGGCCGGTCTGGAGAATTACATCGTTTTGGAAGGCGCCGCTCACCAGCAGTCCGGTGATTTCCGCTTCACGTTTGCTGTCGGCGCCGGGGCCCGGCGTGGGGACATCCTTGGCATTGGGGGCGGCATGCCGTTGCAGCCCGTTCCATTCGACGAAGAACACGCCTTTCCTGCCATCGGAAAGAGTGAAATCGAAAGCCCCGGTCTGCTTTTTCATCTGATCGTCGGGAAGGAAACTGGTAGCGGGATAGGACTTTGTAGTTTCCATCTCCGTGCCGATGAGGGTTACCATCAGGGGCTTGCCCATGGTGAAGTTGTCCAACTCCAGAACCATCTCTTTTTCGGAGGTGCCAAAACTGCGGCGCAATGCGCAGCTCTCCGGATGGGCATCCACGCTCCACGCGGATAGCGGTTCCAGCATGAGCGGTTCCGTTGCCTGAACCGGCGCACTTGCAAGCATGGTCACAATGGCGCCGATCATCGGAATACAGGTAATTCGCATCACTTCCCCCTATTGCACCCCACCTGTAAACCGGCTGGAAAGCTCAAGAAAAGATCGGGTTACCCCTCATTGCCGTCTTATCTCGTAATCGATCCTGATCCGCACCCATTCGCCATATTTGTATTTCCCGCCCAGGCGCGGGGGGCGTACCTTGAATTGCCAGGCTGCGGCGAGGGCCGCGCGGGCAATGTTGGAATGGTCCGGCGATTCATCCAGCGCCACGCAGCTATCCACACGATATTCGGGTACGGTGCGGCAGGTAATCAGCCCCCAGCCCGGGCCATCGGCAGTGGAGAGATAGCCTGCCATCTCGTCATGGGTCGGCTCGCGATACCATTGGGCGGCATACATCGGCTTGCCGTTAGGCGCGGTACCGACGCGTTCTGAATCATTCGCACCACCGACATTGGCTGGCCCGTAAGTTTGTTTCGCCGGTGCCGCAGCGGATTGGGCCTTGGGCAGGTTGGAGATGTCGAGCTGGGCCATCTGGTTTTTGGAGATGGGAACGAAAGCCGGCGGGCTGGGCGCAGGCTGCGGCTGGACGACGGGTTGCGGAACCGGCTGGGGATCGGGTTGGGGCTGGTCCTGCGGCTGGGCGCTGGGTTGAACGGTTGGCTTCTGTTCTTCCGGCTTCGCGTCCGGCTTGGAATCCGTATCGTCATCAGAGGCGGAATCGAACGTTGTCACCACGGAAGCCATGGGGACTTCCTGTTTCTTGCCCATGCTCAGCGTCAGCAGCAGGCCAATGATGATGCATTCCAGCAGCAATGCCACAACAATGCCGGTCGCGCGGCGGCCGAATTCGGCGCGAATCCGCTCGATCAGGCTCGTGCTCGATGCGTAGGCCGGCTGGGACAAGGAACCTCTGGAAGGGGCTGCGACGATATTCTGGCGGCTCGATAACAGCCCGGCGCCCTAAAGTCTCGCGGATGAACCGCGGCTTGCAAATTGATCGGCTGGCACAGTGGATGCGTTCCTCTTGCGTGGAACGGATTGTTCTTTGCCGGTTCATCTAATTCTGGGATATGGGCGAATGGCATTCGCGAGTGAGAGAATGCGTTTTTTGGAATGAGGGCTTCGATACCGGTGGCTGCATCATCATCGCAGTGCCGGGGGCGACTGTAACGATCTTGCGCGTTCTTGCTGCTGCCTTGTGGCCCTGATGCCTGCCTTCTTCCTGTCACCGCCTGCGGCCGCAATGAGCGACGATGTCGTGCTGGTCGTATCGACCCAGCAGGGCGATGGCGGGGCCGATGCGTCAACCGCCCGTATCGTGCGGGCAATACTGGAATATTCGCGCTGGCCGAAGGGGGCCGATCCTGTGCGGCTTTGTGTGATCGGGACGGCGCAAAACGCCGATGGGCTGGACACAATCACCCTGCCGGACGGCCGCAGGGTGGTAATGCGCGCGCTTGCCAGCGAGGCCGTCGACATGCCGGGCAGGTGCGATGCCTTCTATCTCGGCGCGATGGACCTGGGGGCGATGCGCCAGTGGACTGCGCGGGCGCGCGGCGCGGCCATTGTGACCATTGCGGAGCGCGATCCCCAATGTCGCAGCGAGGCGATGTTCTGTCTGGTCTACCGGCCCGGAACGGTGACCTTCCGCCTCAATATAGACGCGGTGGCCCGTTCGGGCGTGCGGGTGGACCCGCGGGTGCTGCGCATGGCGAAGGGAGGCTGATCCATGGCGGACATGCAAAGCCCTTCGCTATTTTCCATTCTTTCGCGAGCGCACCGCCAGTTGATTGGCTTTGCGGTCATGCTGGCTGGCCTGACCGTGATGGTCAGCGGGGCGGCAGTGATCCGCGACAATGCGGCGCGCAATCTGCAACTGATCGCCCACACCCTCTCCTATTCGGTTGAACCGGCAATCGTGTTCGGTGATCGCGAGGCCATTGGCGAGAGCATCGCATCGCTTGCCGGCAACGGCGCGGTGGAGCGGATCGAAGTCCTCGACGCGAAGGGTGAGGTGCTGCGCCGCTGGTCGCGCGAGGATAGCGGCCTGTCCGCCGGCATGGAGCGGCTGGTTGGCAAGGTGGTCTGGCCGACGCCCTATGTCATTCCTGTCGAGCGCGGCGGAGAGACTATCGGTGAAGTCCGCGTAACCGGGAGCGCAGGTGACATCGCCCGGTTCCTGCTGCAGGCCTTGCTGATCGCGATCTGCTGCACCGGCATCGCGCTGGTCGCCACGCGCATTCTGGCGCGAAAGCTGCAGCATGGCGTGATCGACCCGTTGAACCACGTGGCCGAAGTAGCGCGCTCGGTGCGGACGGAGCGGGCGTTCCATCGCCGGGTTCCTGCACCGGGCCTTGCGGAAGTCGACATGTTCGTGGACGATTTCAATGCCCTGCTGGCGGAACTGGAAGGCTGGTATGACGGCCTTACGGAGGAAAATCAGGAACTCGCCCGGCAAGCTTCGCACGACGCGCTGACTGACCTCGGCAATCGCGCATTGTTCGAAAGGCATCTGGCGGCGGCAATTCAGGCAAGCGCGACCGCCGGATCGCGTTTTGCATTGCTCTATCTCGACGGGAACGAGTTCAAGCAGATCAATGACTGCCACGGCCATGAGGCAGGCGATAAAGTGCTGCAGGCCATCGCAATGCGGTTGCGCCAATGCGTGCGGCATGCCGATACGGTATTCCGCCTAGGTGGTGACGAATTTGCCATCCTGCTAGGCGCCCCGATCGAAGCGGAAGAGGTCCAGGCGATCGTCGACCGTATCGAATATGCGATGGAAGAGGCCATCGAGCTTGGAAAGGGTGGTTTTGCCGCTTTTTCGATCAGCGTCGGCTTCGCGCTCTATCCGGATCATGGGCAGACGGCGGCCGATCTGGTGCGGAGCGCCGATGCGGCCATGTATCGCGACAAGACCAGGAGGAATAACGATGTATTCGGTTGAGCGGGCAGGCGTTGGACGAACCTTGAAGCGCATCGCGGCTTCCGTGGCGTTCCTACCCTTGCTCGCGTGCCAGACGATCCCTGACGCGCCCGCTTCGCCCTATTCCGCAGAGCAGATTGCCAAGCTGCGGCATTATGAATTCCGCGAAGAAGGCGATCAATGGCTGCTCGGGCTGGATGGCAAATTGCTGTTTCCCACCAATGGCGCGGACCTTGCCGCTGACCAGATGACGCGGATTGGCACCATGGCACATGAACTTGCCGCGGTGGGCATTCATGGGGCCGATGTGGAAGGCCATGCGGATTCCATTGGGGAGGAATCCTATAATATGGACCTGTCGCTGCGCCGCGCGAACGCAGTGCGGCAGTCCCTCGTCACCGGCGGGATGACGGAAGGACGCGTTCAGGCCGCTGGCTTGGGAGAAACCCAGCCTATAGCGAGCAATGAAACGGAAGAAGGTCGGCAGGAAAACCGGCGTGTGGTGATTATCGTCTCACCGGATGACGTGCTGCCGGAATAGGTGCCCGTCGGGAGCGGCCCGCTCAGGTGAAGGCCGCAATCGCCCGCAGGAACACATCGCCATAGGCTTCGCGCTTGCGGGTGCCGATGCCGGGCACGTCCGCCAGTTCCGCCTGGTTGCGCGGACGCCGCGCGGCCAGTTCGCGCAAAGTGCTGTCATGGAAGATGACATAGGGCGGCACATCTGCGTCGCGCGCCAGATCGCGCCGCAATTCACGCAGCGCATTGAACAGCGGATCGTCCACCGGATTGGCCGTGCTGCCGCCGCGCTTGCCGCGCCGCACCCGTGCCGGGGGCAGGATCAGTTCCACGCTTTCCTCCCCGCGCAGGATCGCGCGGGCGGACTGGCCGAGCATCAGCCCGCCATGTTCGGTCGTCTCCAGCGCGCCCCGCACCAGCAGGGCGCGGGCCACGGGCTTGATCAGCGCGGCTTCATCCCCTTCGACGATCCCGAAGACTGACAGGGCATTGTGCCCGCGCTGGATAACTTTTTCGTCTTCCTGCCCCAGCAGCACGGCCTCCAGATGGCCAAGGCCGAAGCTCTGCCCTGTGCGATAGGCGGCTGAGAGCAGCTTGCGGGCCACTTCCGTGCCGTCCACGCCCTTGGGCGGGCTGAGGCAATTGTCGCAATTACCGCAAGTGGCGGGCGGGTGTTCGCCGAAATGGCGCAGCAGCACGGCGCGGCGACAGCTTGCCGTTTCGACCAGCGCCCCCAGTGCACCGATCCGGGCACGCTCGCCCGGTTGGCGCGCCTCTTCCGCCTCTGCAATGCGCTGGCGGGCGCGGACGAAGTCTTCCGGCCCCCACAACAGGGTGGCCTGCGCCGGATCGCCATCGCGCCCGGCGCGACCACTTTCCTGATAATAGCTCTCGATGCTCTTGGGCAGGCCGGCATGGACCACGAAACGCACATCCGGCTTGTCGATCCCCATGCCGAAAGCGACCGTGGCGACCATCACCATATCTTCGCTGGCGATGAAGGCAGCCTGATTGCGGGCGCGCACTTCCGGGTCCAGCCCGGCGTGATAGGGCAGCACGCGGCGCGCGCCCTTGGCTGCAAGGCTTTCGGCCAGCCGCTCGGTCTGCGCACGGGTAGGGGCATAGATGATGCCGGGGCCGGAATTGGCCGCCAGAATATCGGCCAGCTGGCGCGACAGCCCGTCACGCGGTTGCACGGCATAGCGGATATTCGGCCGGTCGAAGCCCGATACGATCAGGCCTTCGTCCGGAATACCCAACTGGGCGAGAATGTCCGTGCGGGTGTGGTGATCCGCCGTGGCCGTCAGTGCAAGGCGCGGCACCTGCGGAAAGGCGTCCAGCAGCGGGCGCAGCAGGCGGTAATCGGGGCGGAAATCATGCCCCCATTCGGAAACGCAATGGGCCTCGTCGATGGCGAAGAGGCAGATTTTGGACCGTTCGAGCAAATTGCGGAAATGCTCGCCACTGGCCCGCTCAGGCGCGACATAGAGCAGGTCCAACTCGCCTGCGACGAGCCGGTCCTGCGTCTCGCGCCAGTCTGCATCGGCAGAAGTGAGGCTCGCGGCGCGGATGCCCAGTGCCTGGGCGCTGCGCAATTGATCGTGCATCAGCGCGATCAGCGGCGAAATGACGACGCAGCAGCCGGGCAGGGCAATGGCGGGGAGCTGATAGCACAGCGACTTGCCCGCGCCGGTGGGCATGATCGCCAGCGTGCCCCGGCCTTCCAGAACCCGCTCCACCACCTGTTCCTGCACGCCGCGGAAATGTTCGAAGCCGAACACATCGTGCAGCAGCGTGGCGGGGGATGGGCGCATGGCCAGAGGCTATAGGTGGCCGGGCAGGGCGTGCCTATGGGGCGGGGGAGGCTTTCCGCAGATTTGGGACGGTTCGATCCTTCCCGCTTCGGGGAGGTGGCGGCCCGTAGGGCTGACTGAGGGGCACGGCCCTTCGGCAGAACGTAGCGCCAGGTGCCCCTCCACCATGCTGCGCATGGTCTCCCTCCCCCGATGGGGAGGGATTTCTAGAACGCAGCCAGCCCGGTGATCGCACGGCCCAGGATCAGGGCGTGGATGTCATGCGTGCCTTCATAGGTGTTCACGGTTTCGAGGTTCACCATGTGGCGGATCACCTGATATTCCTCGGAAATGCCGTTGCCGCCATGCATGTCGCGGGCCATGCGGGCGATGTCGAGCGCCTTGCCGACATTGTTGCGCTTCACCATGCTGATCATGTCGGGCGCGAAGCGGTGTTCTTCCATCAGGCGGCCGACGCGCAGGGAGCCTTGCAGGCCCAGCGTGATTTCGGTCGCCATGTCGGCCAGCTTCTTCTGGAACAGCTGCGTGCCCGCCAGCGGACGGCCGAACTGCTTGCGATCGAGGCCATATTGGCGTGCGGCGGCATAGCAGAACTCCGCCGCACCCATGGCGCCCCAGGAGATGCCATAGCGTGCGCGGTTGAGGCAGCCGAAAGGCCCCTTCAGCCCTTCCACATTGGGCAGCAGGGCATCGCCCGGCACCTTCACCTCGTCCATCATGATCATGCCGGTGGTGCTGGCACGCAGCGAGATCTTGCCTTCGATCTTCGGCGCCTCAAGCCCGGCCATGCCCTTTTCCAGCACGAAGCCGCGGATCTTGCCGCCATGGGCCTCGCTCTTTGCCCAGACTACGAAGACATCGGCGAAGGGGGAATTGCTGATCCAGGTCTTGCTGCCGGAAATGACGTAGCCGTCGCCGTCGGGCTTGGCGACCGTGCGCATACCGCCCGGATCGCTGCCGGCATCGGGTTCGGTCAGGCCGAAGCAGCCGATCAGTTCGCCAGAGGCGAGGCCGGGCAGATATTTGCGGCGCTGCTCGTCGGACCCATAGGCGTAAATGGGATACATCACGAGGCTGGACTGGACGCTGGCCATCGACCGATAGCCGGAATCGACCCGCTCGATCTCCCGCGCGACAAGGCCGTAGGCGACATAGCCTGCGCCTGCGCCGCCAAATTCCTCAGGGATCGTAACTCCCAGCAGGCCCGACTGGCCGAACAGGCGGAACAGTTCCGGCGCGTCCACTTCATCGCGGAACGCGTCGATCACGCGCGGCTGCAGTTCGGACTGCGCGAAGCCATGCGCGGCATCGCGGATCATCCGTTCTTCTTCGGTAAGCTGGCTGTCGAGATCGAAAGGATCGGCCCAGTCGAAGGGAACCATAAGGGATAGTCTCCTCTGAAACCGGTCAACTAGCGGGCCGCGGAAAGCCTAGCAAGAGGGATCGGTTACGAAGGTCAGACTGCCCCGAATTTGGCCTTGAAACCTCCATCGTCCCCGGCGGCGAGTAACTTCGCCTGTTCGGGCCAGTTGTCGCGCCGGATGCGGCCGGCGAAAGTGCCAAGCTGGGCGTCGATCCGGTCAATATCCGCATCGTTCCAGCCCGCGATTTCGGCATAGGTCGTCACGCCCAGCGAATGGAGCAGCTTTTCCAGCTTGGGGCCGACACCCTTGATCCGCTTGAGATCGTCTCCGGCAGCGGAGGCCGTAGCGGCAGGCGCGGGGGTAGGCGCCGGCTCGGCCTTGGCGGCCGCATTGGCTGCGGGTGCATCGATCAGGGCCTGATTGCGCTGGGCAGGCGCTGCGCCTTCATCCAGCACGTCGGGCCGGCGGGTAGTGACCACGCGGGTCTTGCGGTTGGCGACGAAGATCCACCATGCAACCGCGATGCCGATGATCAGCGCGATCACGAACAGCCACCAATTGGCGGCAACCAGTTCCATCATTCCTTGTCCTCCCTGACAGGGGCCGGCGCACCGCCCCACAGCGCCCAGCCAAGTGCCATGCCCGCCGCGAAGACGATCAGCAGCAGCACCAGCAATTCAAGCCAGATCGGCATGGGCGCATAATTCCTTTCGCGATGGCTCTAAGGGCTGCGCGGCCTCTCGCCAAGGGCGCTAACGCGGCCCTGGCGTGTCGACCGGCGTCGGCTTGAGCGGTATGCTTTCGATGACCGCGAATTCGATGCGGCGATTGGCCGGGTCGGCCGGGTCCAGCCCGGCGACCGGCAGGGTGGAGCCGACGCCGCTGGCCCTCAACCCGTCGGCGGGAATGCCTCGCCCGACAAGAGCGGCCAGCACGGCATTTGCTCTTTCGCGCGAGAGGGCGAGGTTGCCCGGTTCCGGCCCGGATGAATCCGTATGGCCCGTGATGGCGATGATTGCGCCCAGGCAGGGGCGAAGTGCTGAGGCGACCTCGTCAAGCAGGCCGACACTTGAAGCGTCGATCCGGCTGGAGCCTTCCTCGAACCTGATGGAGCGGGAATGTAGCAGCGCGGCCACGTCGTTTTCGCAATGAACCGGGCGTTCGGCAGGCGCCGCGCGTGAGGCTAGGGTGGAGCCGTCCTCCCAGCGCACGCCGCCCACGCCGGGAATGGCGGCCACTGCACGGGCCACGCGGGCGCGGGTGGCGTCGTCCAGCTTCCTGCCGCCTTGCAGCAGTGGATGGCGGCTTGGCTGGCCCCTGGCCGTGCTGAAGCGCGCCGTGATGCCGGTTCCGCCTGCCTCGGCAATCGCGGCTTGCGCCTTGTGCGAAAGGCCCTCTGCCAGCGCGGGGCCGGTCATCCGCGCGCCGAACAGGGCGAGCAGCACCACAAGGGCAAGGCCCAGGGCAAGCGGAAGCAGGGGAGAGCGTTTCACCCCTGCCTCATAGGCAATCGATTCAGCTTCCGTCCAGTCCGCCGGCAAGGCTGGCAAGCCGCAGGAATTCCTGCCGCCAGAAATCGTTCTGCCCGTCGGCCAGCGTCACGATGTCGGCATAGCTGAATTCGCCCATCAGCGGATCGCCGCGCAGTTTCTGGCCATAGGCGGCAACCGCCGTGGCAAAGGCCATGTCGCCGCTCGGCGCGCGGGCGAAGTCCATCGTGCGGGAGGACACGGCGCGCTCGATCAGTTTCGAGGTCGTCCCGTCCGGCAGCTTGTAGCGCAGCTTCACGAAGGCGACTTCGTCTGACGCCATGGCTTCGGCATCGGGCTGCATCTGGTAACGCCTCGGGCTGATCCAGCCTTCGCCTCCGGCCGGGACGATCTCGTAAATGGCCGTCACCTGATGGCCCGCGCCGATATCGCCCGCATCGACCTTGTCGTTATTGAAATCCTCGTCCCGCAGGGCACGGTTTTCATAACCGATCAGGCGATACTGGCTGACCTTGGCGGGGTTGAATTCCACCTGGATCTTCACGTCCTTGGCGATGGTGAACAGGGTGGAGGACATTTCCTCTCCCAGCACCTTTTCCGCTTCCAGGGCGCTGTCGATATAGGCGTAATTGCCGTTACCGTGATCCGCGATCTGCTCCATCATCGCGTCGTTCAGATTGCCGGTGCCGAAGCCGAGCGTGGTGAGCGTGATGCCGCTGTCACGCTTGTGCTCGATCATCTCGATCAGCGCCTTATTGTTGCTGATGCCGACGTTGAAATCGCCATCGGTACACAGGATCACGCGGTTGACGCCGCCTTCGATCCGGTTGTCTTCCGCAATGCGATAGGCAAGTTCGATCCCGGCGCCACCGGCAGTGGAGCCGCCCGCCGAAAGCCGATCGAGGGCTGCGCGGATCTTCGCCTTGTCTGCCGTGGGTTCCAGAACCATGCCTGCGGCCCCGGCATAGACCACGATCGAGACGCGGTCTTTCTTCGTCAGCCCGTCTGCGAGACGCGCCATGGCGGCCTTGACCAGCGGCAGCTTGTCGCGGGAATTCATCGATCCGGAAACGTCCAGCAGGAACACCAGATTGGCCGGGGGGCGGGCATCGCGCGGCAGATCGTAACCACGCAGGCCGATGCGCAGCAGGCGGGTCTTCGGGTTCCACGGTGTCACTGCCATGTCGGTCGATACCGAAAAGGGCGCATCCAGCTTTTTCGGTGCATCGTAATCGTAGCGGAAATAGTTGATCAGCTCTTCCGTGCGCACGGAATCCTTCGGAGGAAGCTGGCCGCTGGAAAGGAAGCGCCGTGCATTGGCATAGGCGCCCGTATCGACATCGACAGAGAAGGTGGAAACCGGCTCCGCAGCGGCGATGTGTACGGCCGAGACGTCTTTCCCGTCATAGCGTTCATTGCCGGGATCGGTGGCGATCATCACCGGGGGCACCCAGACCGGGGCGGCGGCGGCAGATCCTTCGACGGTCACTATCGGAGTTGAGCTTTCATATTCGCTCCGCTGAACTCTCGTGCCGGTGACTACGATGCCCTGAGGCGGCGGCGCCGCTGCCACCTTGCTCGCCGGGACAAGATCCCGGTTTGCACCCGGGCCGCGCAGCGAAACCGAAGCTCCATCGGCGGCCATCGTCGGCTGCGGGGCAGGTGGGGGTGGCGGAGGAGGTGGCGGCGGAGCCATTTCGGGAGGTGCCGGTAAGCTCGCCGGATCGAGCGAGGCGATGTCCTCGCCATGCCGTTGGGCACAGCCTGCAAGCACTGCCAGCAGCGATGTGGCGGCCAGTGCCCTTAAAGCAAATCGGGCTGAAACGCGGGGGGCATTCTGCATCGGTCAGTCCTCTCCGGCAGTTGCTTTGTCAGAGAGGAAATTCACGTTCGCCGGTTGAACTGCGACTGAACGTTCGTGGCAAGCGATGAAATGGGAAACTACTTATCTTCTGCGGCGTTTACGCTCGTTTTCTTGCCGACATTTCGGCGGAACAACAGGCGATCTTCGGGGCCGAAACCCTTGTTCCAGATCATCCAGCCATAGACGCCCAGGATCAGCGGCACGCCAAGGCTGAGTTCCAGCCATTCGGGCAGTTGAATGGCGATCCAGCCGACCACGATGGCCGGGGCTGCCGCCCAGACGAGTGCCCAGCGCCAGTTGTTGACCGGCTCGCGCAGCAGGCGCGAGAGGATGAAGCCCTTCACGATCGAAGCGAAGCCCAGTGCCAGGGCGAGCGCGAGCGCCGCGCCGCTGGCCGAATAATGATCTGGCAAGTGATAGCGGTCCACTGCCACCATGAAGGCCACGGTAAGCCCGGCCTGTAGCGAAATGGTGGTGAGCGAGACCCACAGGTTCTTCATCCGCGCGACGTAGATCAGCGCGGCTTCGGAAACGACGGCCGTGGCGGCGACCACTTCCGCGATCAGCAGGAAGGCGAGCGCGCCGGTGCCGCCGACGAATTCCGGCCCGACAAGGCCCATCACGGCCTCGCCCGGAATGCCCAGCGCCAGTGCCACGCCTGCCTGCATAGCGGTGATCCAGAAGCCCACCTGGCAAACCTGCTTGGCAATGGCGCTGAAGTTCTTCTCGATCAGGTTGCGGGTGATGACCGGGCCAAGGATCGGCTCGAAACTGCTCTTGAGCTTGGAGGGCAGGCTGGCGACCTGCTGCGCCGCCCAATAGACACCCACGGCAGAAGGGCTGGCGAACTGGCCCAGAATGGCGATGTCGATGCGGCGCGTGCCCCATTCCACCGCGTCGGCGGCGGCCAGGGGAATATTGCCCATGGCCAGCTTCCAGATGCGGAAGGGGTGCGGGGTCCAGCCATGGGGCAGGCCATAGGCGCGGAACAGCGGGATAAGGGCAGTGAGCGCGGCCGCGAAGATCGAGGCAATATAGGCTAGCGCCAGCCCGCTATGCGGCAGGAAAAAGAACCCGCATGCCGCAGCGATGGACAGGGTCCAGGGTTCCACCACGGATCGCGCCTTCACCGTCGTGCCGATGTCGTAACGATAGGCAAGGGCGGACAGGGCAATGTCGGTCAGGGTGAAGGGGATCACTGCCAGCGGCAGCAGCCAGTCGATCTGCGTAAATCCGCCGGATGGGAACATCACATGCGGGAACAGCATCAGCAATGTCGCAAGGATGGAGCCGGTTATGATGCTCAGCACCATCCCATCGGCAATGATGTGGGCAGGCGGCTGCTCCCCGCGTGAAAGCTGCTGGGCAAGCCCGCGCTTCTGGCCCAGTGCGGCAAGCTGCGCGGCCAGTTCCACGGCCACCAGCGCATAGGCGAAGCGACCCAGGGCATCGGCCCCGTAGAGGCGGCCGGCGATGAACAGGAAGGGCATGCGCGCGGCAAGGCGCAACAGGAAGCCGAAGAAATTGGTTCGCCCACCCTTGGCCAGCGCGGCGATATCGCCGCCCTCGGGCGCGGCATTATTGGCGGCGGCGCTCAAGCAGGCTGTCCTTCTGCACGGAGCGGACGGGCCAACAGGTCGGAGACGACTTCCGGCGCGGGCACGCCCGCCAGCAGGCGTTCCACTGCTTCGGCAATCGGCATGGCGATGCCGAGCTGGGCTGCGCGCTCAACCAGAACCGGGGCGGTTGAGGCGCCTTCGGCCACGGTGCGGCGATTGGCCAGCAGGGCTGCCGGAAGCTGCCCTTCGCCCAGAGCCTTGCCGAGCGAGAAATTGCGGCTGGAAGTGGAAGAGCAGGTCAGGACAAGATCGCCCAGCCCGCACAGGCCCGCCAGAGTATGGGGATTGGCGCCCAGCGCCTCCCCGAAGCGGAGCATCTCGGCATAGCCGCGCGCGATCAGGGCGGCGCGGGCATTCTGGCCAAGGCCAAGCCCGTCCACCACGCCGCAGGCGATGGCCAGCACGTTCTTCACCGCCCCGCCGATTTCGGCGCCCACGACATCGTCTGTGTAATAGGGGCGGAAGCTCGGGCGGGCGATGGCAGGGGCCAGCCTGTGCCATTGGCTTTCGCCGCCGCCGCAGGCCAGCGTGACGGCGGTAGGCAGCCCGGCGGCCACTTCATGCGCGAAGGTTGGCCCGGAAAGCACGGCAATTTCCGCGCCGGGCGCGGCATCGCGGGCCACATCGGCCATCAGGCGGCCGGTTCCGGCCTCGATCCCCTTGCTGCACAGCACCAGATCGCGCGGGGCGCGTGGAAGTTTGCGCAGAACCGTGCCCATGTGCTGGGCCGGGGTGACGATCAGCAGGATGTCGCATTCTGCCGCCTGCGCGATCTCGCTGGTGGCGTGGATCGTGGAGGAGAGCGTGGCGGAAGGGAGATAGGCGCTGTTGATGCGCGCCGAATTGATTTCCAGAGCCAGTGCCGCCTCGCGTGCCCAAAGCAGCACCTCGCTGCCATCGCTGGCGAGCATCTGGGCCAGCGCAGTGCCCCAGGCGCCCGCGCCGATCACGCCGATAGTGCGCGCGCCCTGAACATTGGCTGACGTCACGCCTTGACCCCCGCGCCGCGTACCGGCTCCGCCGAGGGGTCTAGCGGCCAGCGCGGCCGCGCGGCAATATCCAGCGGATCGGAATAGCCCGGTTCGAACCGTTCCATCCCGGCCCATGCAATCATCGCCGCATTATCGGTGCACAGCGCCATGGGCGGGGCCGTGAAGGGCAGGCCGAATTCCGCCGCCACGCCTTCCAGCGCGGTACGGATCGCCGAATTGGCGGCGACTCCGCCAGCCACGACCAGCGCCGTCACCTCATCCATTTCCCGAAGGGCGATGCGCAAACGGTCGACAACGCAATCGACAGCCGCCTGCTGGAAGCTGGCGGCTATATCCGCATCGGAGTATTTCCCGCTGTCTCTGGCGCGCAGAACTGCGCTTTTCAGCCCGGCGAAGGAGAAATGGACTTCCCCGCTGCCCACCAGCGGGCGGGGCAGGGGCACGCCTTTCGGGTCGCCTTCCTGCGCCAGCTTTTCCACCTTCGGCCCACCGGGATAGCCAAGGCCGAGGATCTTGGCCGTCTTGTCGAAAGCCTCGCCCAGCGCATCGTCGATCGTGGTGGCATAGCGGCGATATTCGCCCACGCCTTCCACTTTCAAGATCTGGCAATGCCCGCCGGAAACCAGCAGCAGTGCATAGGGATATTTCAGGTTTTCATCCGCAAGTCGCGGGCTGAGCGCATGGCCTTCCAGATGGTTGATCGCATAGAGCGGCTTGCCCGTGGCCATGGCCAGCGCCTTGGCGGAAACCAGCCCCACCATCACGCCGCCGATCAGGCCCGGCCCGGCCGTGGCGGCAATGGCATCGACATCGTCCAGCGTCATTCCCGCATCGGCCAGAGTGGCTTCGATCAGCGGAGCGAGTTTTTCGGCATGCGCGCGCGCGGCGATCTCGGGCACTACGCCGCCATAGGGGCGATGTTCCTCGTCCTGGCTGGCGATACGTTGCGCAAGAATGCGCCGGTCAGACGCGACCAGTGCAGCCGCCGTCTCGTCGCAGCTGGATTCGATGCCAAGGATCCTCCTCATCCGGGGTTTCACTGGACGCAAATGCGCTTTAGGGCAACCCACTGCCATGAACGCTCCTGCAACACCTTCTCCGAAGCTCCGCCTCGGCACTCGCCGTTCTCCGCTTGCGATGGCGCAGGCCGAAGAAACCCGCCGCCGACTTTGCGCCGCCCATGGCTGGGAAGAGGCCGACGTGGAACTGGTTCCCGTGCTCGCCAGCGGGGACAAGGTGCTGGATCGGCCGCTGGCGGAAATCGGCGGCAAGGCGCTGTGGACCAAGGAACTGGATGCCTGGCTGCATGAAGGGCTGATCGATGCGGCAGTCCATTCGATGAAGGATGTGGAGACTGTCCGGCCCGATTGGCTGACCATCGCCGCGATCCTCCCGCGTGAAGATGTGCGCGATGTGCTGGTCGGGGCAAGCTCCATTGCCGATCTCGCGCCCGGTTCGCGCATCGGCACCAGCGCCCCGCGCCGTGCGGCGCAATTGCTCCATTTGCGGCCCGATTGCAGCGTGGTGAGCTTTCGCGGCAATGTCGCCACCCGGCTCGGCAAGCTGGAAGCCGGGGAGGCTGACGCCACTTTGCTCGCTGCTGCTGGCCTCAACCGTCTGGGCGAAAGCCATGTGGGCACGCCGCTCGATGCAGGCCAATGGCTCCCGGCACCGGCTCAGGGCGCCATCGGGATCGAATGCAATACGGACGATGTCGAAACCTGCGCATTGATCGCCGCTATCGACCATGCGCCCAGCCGTGCGCAGGTAATGGCGGAGCGGGCCTTGCTCAGCGGGTTGGGCGGCACCTGCCACAGCCCCATCGCGGTGCTGTGCCGAGAAGAAGGCGGGCTGCTCTGCATGCGCGCGGCGATCTTCAGCCCTGACGGGGTGGAACGGGTGGAATTCGTAGCCCGCTTCGTGCCGGGGGACGAGGATGCGCCCGGTGCGCTGGCGGCCGAATTGCTGCGCCGCGCTTCGCCTGCGATCCGCCAGCATTTCACCGGCTCGGCCGGCTGAGCCGCATGGCGAAGCGGGCCATCGTGATCCGCCCCGTAAGGGGCATGGAAGATACGCTGGCCGCAGGCCGTGCGGCCGGGCTGGCAATTGCAGGCTGGCCCCTGTTCGAGGTTCGCGCGCGACAATGGGATGCCCCCGCGCCTGAAGGGATCGATGGATTGCTGATCGGCAGCGCCAATGCCCTGCGGCTGGGTGGCCCCGCGCTGGAAGCCTTCCGGGGCAAGCCGGTTTACGCCGTCGGCGCAGCGACGGGCGAGGCCGCGCGCAAGGCCGGCTTCGCGCAGGGAGCGATCGGATCGGGCGGATTGCAGCAAGTGCTCAACGGGCTGGCGGGACGGCCACTGACGCTGCTGCGCCTTGCCGGGGAAAAGCGCGTGCCGCTCAATCCCCCGCTTGGAATCGTGCTGGTGACGCGCACCGTTTACGAAAGCGTGGCCTTGCCGATGCCTTCGGAACTGGAACAGGCGCTGAAGGCCGATGGCGGGGAAGGGCCGGTGGTGCTGCTCTATTCGGCAGAGGCCGCGCGGCATTTTTCCGCCGAATGCGAACGGCTTGGCGTAAACAAGGCCGTGATTTCGCTCGCCGCGCTCGGCCCGCGTATCGCAGAGGCAGCGGGGGAAGGCTGGGCGCAGATACGAAGCGCGGCGGCCCCGAACGAGCCGGCGCTATTGGCACTCGCGCAGGACATGTGCCATTGAAACCGTGTTGTTCCGTGCCATAAGATGAAAACGGTGCGGACTGTCCGGGTCGACTAGGGACTTTATGGAAGAAGATTTCCTCAGCCGGGCGCGTTCGCGCAGCCCTGAGCGTCGTGGCAGCGGCTTGCTGATCGGCGCGGTGCTGGCCTCGTTCCTCGTCGGCGTGGCGGGCACGGGCTATATCGCGTGGAAGGGCGGGCTGGATTTCCTGCCCGGCACTGGCGAAGCCGTTCAGGAAACGCCCGCACCGCTCGATCGTCAGCCTCTGCTTGCTTCAGAGCCTTCGCCAAGCGCCAGTGCCAGCGAATCCAAGGCCGCCGCGCAGGCGGTGGAGAAGGTGGAGCAGGTCGCCCAGCAGCAGGGCGGGATCGAGGCGCGCGTGGTCGCCATGGAACAGCGGCTGGACCAGCTCTCGCTTCAGGCGCAATCGGTCGCGGGCAATGCCGCGCGGTCCGAGGCGCTGCTGGTGGCCTTCGCCTCGCGCCGCTCGATCGAGCGTGGGCAGCCGCTGGGTAGCCTGGCCGATCAGCTCAAGCTGCGTTTCGGCGATGCCCACCCCAATGCCGTGCGCACGGTGATCGAAGCGGCGAAATCGCCGGTTACGCTGGATCAGCTTGTCGCGCGGCTGGACGGACTTGCGCCCGAACTGACCACCAGTTCCTCGCCTGAGCTGAGTTGGGGGCGGTTGAAGCGCGAATTCGCGGAACTCTTCGTCATTCGCCACGAGGCGACGCCGTCGCCGCAGCCGGTCAAGCGAATGGAGCGGGCGCACCTGTTCATGGAAAGCGGCCGAGTGGCTGCCGCTGCTGCGGAAGTAAGCAACCTTCCCGGCGCGGATAGCCCCGATGCCCTGCGCTGGATTGCCGATGCCCGCCGCTATGCCGCCGCGCAGGATGCGCTGGACCGACTGGAGACGGCGGCGATTTCCGACGAGGTTCGCCTGCGTGACGGGCAGGGCAGGCTGGTGCAGCAGCGCAGCCCCATTCAGCCCTAGGGGCAAGCTCCACCTCGCCCGGCCTTGGCAGAGGCAGGCCTTCTGAATATATGAACCATATACGAATCGTATATGGAGGCCCCATGGGCATCGTGAATATCGAAGAGGAGCTGCACGATCAGCTCCGCCGGGCGAGCAAGGTTTCCTGCCGTTCGATCAACGCACAGGCCGCCTTCTGGATCAGGCTGGGCATGTTGTGCGAAACCAATCCGACGCTCAGCTTCAACCAGATCATGGAGCGGGAACTGAACGCCGCGGGCGTTGCGCCGCCGCCCCTTGCATCCGCTGCCTCCGGTGAATGCGCCGCATGATCAAGGGGCCTGAAGAACTGGCGCTGATGGCCGAATCCGGCCGCCTGCTCGCCTCCGTTTTCGAGATGCTGGACCGCACGCCGTTGGCGGGGAAATCCACGCTGGAGATCGACACTCTGGTGGAGCGTTTCATTGAGGACGATCTGCAGGCCCGGCCTGCCAGCAAGGGGCAATATGGCTTTGCCTTCGTGCTCAATTCATCGGTGAACCATGTGGTTTGCCACGGCGTTCCATCCGCAACGGATGTGCTGGCCGATGGCGACATCGTGAATTTCGACATCACGCTGGAAAAGGATGGCTTCATGGCGGATTCCAGCAAGACCTATCTGGTGGGCGATGTCCATCCGGCGGCGCAGCGGCTGGTCCGCACGGCTTATGAGGCGCTGTGGCAGGGCATCCGCACCGTTCGTCCCGGCGCGCGGCTGGGCGACATCGGCGCCGCGATCGAGCGCCATGCGAAGAAGAACAATTATACGGTCGTGCGCGAATATTGCGGCCACGGTATCGGGCGGGAAATGCATGAAGATCCGCAAGTGCTTCATTTCGGCCGCCCCGGAACCGGCATGGTCCTGCGCGAAGGCATGACCTTCACCATCGAGCCGATGCTCAATCAGGGCCGCCGCAGCGTGCGCACCGAAGATGACGGATGGACCGTGGTGACCTGCGACGGCGCGCTTTCGGCGCAGTTCGAACATACCGTTGCCGTCACCGCGACGGGTGTGAAAGTGCTCACCCTTCGAGCAGACGAGCGGGGAATGGTGGGGAAGAAGTAAGGCTTCTCCCTCGTCATCCCAGCGAAAGCTGGGATCGCTGGAGACTGGGCCCTTCATCTGAAAAGCTCGATTCAAGAACCTGGAGCTTCACCGAAATCGATCCCAGCTTTCGCTGGGATGACGATCCGGGCGGGCGCCATTCCCTTTCACTGGCCAAACCGCTAGGCTGGCGCCATGGATTTGGACGACCAGCTTCGCCGCTATTTCGGCACTTCGGACCTTTCGCAAGTCTCGCCCGCAGTTCAGGCGGACGGGCTTGACCGGATGCGGGTGGATTTCGGGCTGGAGAAAGACCGGTCGCGGCGCTTCGCGCTATGGAGCCTGCTTTACATGCTGGGGCAGGCACCCGATCTCGACGTGGCCTTCAAGGACGAGGCGGACCGGGATGCCGCGCGCAACCTGATGGATCTGATGGCTGCTTCCGAAGGGGATTAACGCCCGCTGCTCTCAAAAACGCGCTCGTCATTGCGAGGGGCCGCAGGCCCCGTGGCAATCCAGAGCCTCTGAGTGTAATTGCCCTGGATTGCCGCGCGGCTTTGCCGCTCGCAATGACGATTATTGGCCGAGCCTCGGCAGGCGCTTGCCTTTGCGGCGGCTGGTCAGGTGATACTGCCAGCATCGGTCACAGCGATAGAGGCGCAGGTCGAGGCCTGACTGGACGATGGCCGCCAGCGCCTCGTCCTGAGTCCGGTAGGAAGCCTTCTTCCGGCAGATGCTCAGTCTGGTGCGCATGGCAGGGTGGGCCGGACGGCGCGGAATGGCGCGCCGCCCGGCGATAATGGTTTACTTGTCGACTGCGGCCGCCAGCATTTCCGGCGTCGGAGGAGCAGTGTCCTTCGGGTCGGAACCCTTGTGCTTGTCGGTCGCAGGCAGCGGCGCGCCATTGGCGATGCCGAAGCCGGCCTGTTCGCCGGAAAATTCGGTGTAGGCGACGTTCACGTTCATATGCGCGCGGGCCAGCGGCGTATTGCCGTATTCCAGACCCTTCTTGATATGCGTGTCGAGCAGGGGCGCGAATTCCGCATTGCGCTGCAGTTCGGCCACGGCCACGCCCGGTGCGTCGCCGCGATCGTAAGCGGCCCTGGCTGCATTAACCAGCGCGCGGTTGAAGTGCGACAGGCGCGTGAGCCCGGCCCAGTTGTTCACATGGCCATGGCCTTCGACCACGATTTCAATGCCCATGCCCTTCACGGCATCCACCAGCTTTTCGGTTTCGGTGGCAATGGCCTCCGCGCCGCCTGCGGGAAGGAACGGCGCCATGTTCCACGCCATCACGTCACCCATGAACAGCAGCTTGGCCGCCGGGACGACCACGAAAGTGTCACCGCCGGTGTGGCCCACGCCGGTGTGGAACAGTTCGATCCGCTCGTCGCCTTCGCCGATGGTCAGGCGATCCTTGTAGGTTTCGGTCGGCAGCAGCTTGGGATTGACCTGCGGATTGGCGGCCAGTTCGGTCTTGGTGCCTTCGCTCATCACGATGCGGACATCGGGGTAAAGATCGCGAATGAAGTCGGTGCTGCCCGTATGGTCCGGGTGGCTGTGGGTGCAGATAATGGTCTTGATCGGCTTGTCAGTGATCTTGCGGACTTCATCCATGATCGCCTGGCCGTTGCCGGGCATCTTGGTGTCCACCAGGATCACGCCGTCATGCTGCACGACAACCAGCGTGTTTCCGCCGCCGCCGAAGATCTTGTAGACGTTGCCGGTGATGTGTTCGATCGGCTCCGGCGGGGGCAGGGGCGAGCCTGCGCGCGGCGGGGCTGCGGGGCGCGGCGGCGGGCCGCCGGTTCCGGTCTGCTGCGCGGCGGCCGATGCGGCCATGCCGCCGGCGACGAAGATCGCCAGAACTGCCTTGAACTTCATGTGTCTCTCCCTGATCGCGATATTCGATTCGATCTTGTGCGAGCCTTGCCTAGCCCGCGCGGCAATGCAGGCATAGGCCTGCAAGTGTAGCGAAAGGTCGCAACGGTGGCGGGGCGTTTGTGTTCCGCATATTTCTGAAGGGGAAGGGAGCTATCCTCCTCGTCATTCCCGCCTGCGCGGGAATGACGAAGGGCTGGGGGCATGGCTGAAACAGGCTTGTTCCGGCCGCATTCCCAATCAGTCGCTGGCCGGACCCACCTAAGCCTGCAAAAGCGAAGGCAGCTTGCCGCTCATCCCGCGTGCTTCGTCCATGAAGAAGTTCTTCAGGGCAGGCAGGCGCTGCACCCCGGCCATGCCGAAGCGGCGGATGGCGGATGCGGCGCGGCCTTTCACGCCGAACAGGCGGGTGATGCTGTCGCAAGTGGCAGAGACAGTGAAATTATCGAGGCTGCGCCAGCGTTCGTAGCGCTCCAGAATCTGCGCATCGCCCGGATCGAGGCCCAGCCGCATTCCGTCCACCAGCACTTCCACCAGCGCGCCGACATCGCGCAGGCCCAGATTGAGGCCCTGCCCGGCAATCGGGTGAATGCCGTGGGCAGCATCGCCTGCCAGCACCAGCCTTTGCCCGGTCATCCGTGCGGTATGCTGGAAGCCCAGCGGATAGGAGGAGACCCGGCTGTTCAGGCTGATCTTGCCGAAGATGCCCTGCATCCGCTTGTCCACTTCGGCCAGGAATGCCCGTTCGGACAGGGCCAGCGTGCCCGCCGCGTCCTTTTCCGCCACGGTCCACACCAGCGCGCTGCGGTGCTGGCCATCTGGCCCGTCGCGCATGGGCAGCAGGGCGAAGGGGCCGGTGAGATAGAAGATTTCCCACGCGACATTGCTGTGCGATTTTTCATGGTTCAGCCCGACGATCATCGCGCGGTGCTGGTAATCCCAATGGGCCAGCTTCAGCCCGGCCTCGTCCCGCGTGGGGGAACGGCGGCCTTCGGCAGCGACCATCAGGCTGGCGTGGAGCACTCGCCCGTCGGACAGGGTGGCGGACACGCCATGTTCGCCGCGCTCGCGCTTCACCACATCGACGGGCGCGTGCCAGGAAATCAGCTTCTCGTCCTTCGCCGCTTCGAACAGGGCGAGGCGCAGGTCGCGATTGGCGAACATGCGGCCGAGCGATCCTTCTTCCGGCTTGGGGCGGAAGTCGATCCGGCCGGGGCGCATCGCATCGGTGACGGCAATCGAATCGATCGGGCAGCCATAAGGCTCCAGCCGCTCGCCCAGGCCGATATTGCTGAACAGGTTCCAACTGGCGGTGGAGATCGCACTGGCGCGGCCGTCAAAGTCGTCAGCCGTCAGCTCCGCCGGGTCCGCGCGGTCGACCACATGGCTGGCAATGCCCTGTTTCGCGGCGGCGAGGGCCAGGGTCATGCCCACCAGGCCACCGCCCAGGATCAGCAATTCGCGCCTCTCGTCCATCGTGCATTCCTTGCGGGTTGGGAACTCAGGCCCTACGCCGTGAGTCCCATGCGAGACAAGTGCAACATTGCCCGACAGGAAAGACACTTCGCCATGCCGGTGATCCGGTTCATTGCCTCGCTGCTCGCCCTTCTTGCCGCCATCTTCATGCCTTCGCTCGCAGCGGCGCAGGTGCGGGCGAACCATATCGCGGCGGAACTGGTGGCCGAAGGGCCCGCCACGCCGGGCGGCACGGTGGAACTGGCCTTCGTGATGAAGCCGGAAGAAGGCTGGCACGGCTATTGGGCCAATCCCGGCGATGCGGGTTACGGGATGGAACTGGCATGGTCGCTGCCGCAGGGATGGAGCGCCGGTGATCTGACCTATCCCGTGCCGCAGACCTTGCTGATCTCCGGCATGATGAACCATGTCTATGAAGGGCCTTATGCCGTGCTCGTGCCGCTGTCGGTGCCTGCCGGTGTCCCTTCTGGCACCGTTGTGCCGATTTCAGTCGAGGCTAACTGGCTGGCCTGCACGGACAAGATTTGCGTTCCGGAACAGGCACTTCTGGCGGCAAGCATCAAGGTCGGCCCAGGTGCGCCCAACGAGCCGCGCTTTGACGGCTGGCGGGCGGCAGTTCCCCCGCTGATCGATCAGGCGGCCAGTTTCTCCTTTGGAAACAACAAGCTGCGCATCGGTATTCCGCTGCCCTCATCGCTCGAAATCGCCGCGCCGCACCTGTTTCTCAGCGAAACCGGCCTGATCGACTATGCCGCCCCCCAGACCTTCCGCCGGAACGGGGATATGCTGGTGGCCGAACTGGCTCTGGCAGAGGGTGCAGATCGTTCCGCTCAGGCGATTTCGGGCATTCTCAAGCTGGACGATTCCGGCAATGGGGTCAGCTTTGCGGGCGTTCCGGGAGATGTCCCCAAGGGCGGGATTCCGCTCGATACAGGGCGGGAAACGGTCGAAGGGCTTCCGGCCTTTCCGCTGTTGCTGGCCATGGCGCTGGCGGGCGGGCTGCTGCTCAACATCATGCCCTGCGTGTTCCCGATCCTCAGCCTCAAGGCGCTCAGCCTCGCGCGGGCGGGGGAGAGCGAGGCCGAGGCGCGGCGGGAAGGGCTGGCCTATACGGCAGGCGTGATCCTCGCCTGTCTGGGCCTTGGTGCGCTGATGCTGGCCCTGCGTGCAGGCGGGGCGGAGATCGGCTGGGCCTTCCAGTTGCAGGAGCCGGGCGTAGTCGCCGCGCTGCTGGTGCTGGCAGTGGCGATCACGGCCAATTTCGCCGGGCTTTATGAACTGCCCTCGCTCTCGGTATCGGGCGGCGGGCAGCCGATGGGCGCGTTCGGCACAGGGCTGCTGGCAGCCTTCGTCGCCACGCCCTGCACCGGCCCCTTCATGGCGGCAGCGATGGGCGCGGCTCTGCTGCTGCCGCCTATCGAGGCGATGCTGCTGTTTGCCGCGCTGGGCCTTGGCATAGCGCTGCCGTTCCTCGCGCTGGGCTTCATTCCTGCGCTGCGGCGGCGGCTTCCGCGGCCGGGCAAGTGGATGAACATCTTCCGTAAGGTGATGGCCGTTCCCATGGCGCTGACGGCGCTGGCGCTTTTGTGGCTTTGCTGGCGGCTTGGGGGAAGCACGTTTGCTGTGCTTGCACTTTGGATCGCGGTGCAAATTGTGCTCATCATCGTCACATATCAACGCGCGAACTGGCGCGTCCTTGCTGTCGAGGTCATCGCGCTGGCTGCTCTATTGGTCATAACCCCGCGCGAATTTGCTCCCCCTGCTGCCGTATCGGAATCCAGCCTGATCGCGGCCAAGCCCTTCAGCGAGGCCGCGCTGGCGGAGGCGCGGGCATCGGGCAAGCCGGTGTTCGTCTGGTTTACGGCGGACTGGTGCCTGACCTGCAAGGTCAATGAAGGCGTCGCGATCGAGCGGGAGGAAACGAAGCAGGCCTTCGAGAAGGCAGGCGTCGTCGCGCTGGTGGGGGACTGGACCCGTCGCGATCCGGCGATCACGCGTTTCCTGACCGCCCGCGGTGCAGGCGGGGTGCCGCTCTATCTGTGGTATCCGGCAGGCGGGGGCGAGCCGCAGCAATTGCCGCAGGTGCTGACGCCATCCAGCCTTACTCAGCTGGCGGAGGGGAACTGACTTCCTTCGGTTCGGCCTTCGGTTCGGCTTTTGGCTCGGCCACGCCGCCCCGGCGGCACCAGCCCAGGAATTCACGCGGCAGCGGGCTGCCCGCTATCTTGAGCGTACCGGCGCCGGGCAGCGTAGCCTCGATGTCTCGCTGGCCAGTGAACACATCCAGTTCCGGCGCGCTGGCGGGATAGAGGCCTTCCCAGCGCCAGCCTGCACTTTTGGACAGCGTTGCGTCGAGCTTGAGCCGGGCAGTGATGCCATTGCCCAACACGGCGAACAGCGCCTTTGCACCGGGCTGGGACTGGGCATTGCGGATCACCGCAAGCTGCGGTGCGCTATCCTTCGCCAGCACGCAATGCAGGGTGAGGAAAGGCGCCTGCTTCTCCTGCCCGAAATCCAGCCCCGCGCCATCTGCTGAAACACGCCAACTCGCGCCTTCGCTGTTCGGCGAGGCACTGAGCGCCAGCGCGGCGGCGCTCTGGGTTTCGTCCAGATCGATCCGCTGCACCGGTGGCCGGTCGCAGGCGGTGAGCAGGAGGGGAAGGGGAAGCAGTAGAATCCGGTTCATCATTGTCTCGCAAGGCGCAGCAGCGCGATGCCGGTAACCGCGCCGATGGACAAGCCCGCAGCCGCACCGCCTGCCAGCGCGCTCAGCGCGATGAACAGAGGCGGCGTGGTCATGTCCGGCCATGTAGCGGCAAGGAAAATCCACATCATCGCAATCGCCCAGCCGAGAATATTGGCAGGCAGCCACAGCACTGCATGCGAAGTGTGGCGGCGCAGGACGAGCCATTGCGCAAAGCCGAAGATGAGGCCGCCCGCAGCCCCCATTCCCGCCGAGGCGAGCAGAATGAAAGCCATGCCAGGTTCTGCAACTGCCTCTGCGCCAGCGGGTGGAGACCCCGCGCTCAAGGTCGACGGAAGCATTCCCGAGGCCCAGCCGAGTATGGCGACGGCCACGGTGGCGCCGATCCAATGGCGTGCCGGCAAATTCGGAAAAAGCCGTTGCAGGATACGCCACTGGAAAAAGCCGATGGCGCCGCCTTCAACCGCGCCCACGGAGACCATCGCCAGATAGATCGTCCATGCCGCTGCCGGGCTGTCAGGCTCCCCGATCAGGCTGTTTGCGGCCAGTGCGACGATCCCGGCACAGCCGATGCCGATAAATTCGCCTAGACCGCAGGAAAGTACCCAACTGCGGTAAAGCGGGCCTTCCGGCCGCGCCGGATTCACCGCCCCCATTTCCGCTGGCTCTTGCCATAGCGGGTCTTGCGAGTGCCCGGCTTGCCTTCATTACTGCGTCCGACCAGCGGTGCCTTCTTTTCCTCGTCCGGCAGGCCAAGTTCTTCGGCTTCCAGTCGGCGGATTTCGTCGCGCAGGCGGCCGGCTTCCTCGAATTCGAGATCGGCGGCGGCGGCGCGCATCTTCTTTTCCAGGTCTTCGATATAAGCGCGCAGATTGTGGCCCACGAGGTTGTTGCGGCCATCTTCCGCCTCGATGTCCACCAGCACCCCGTCACGGCTGGCCGTGTGGGCGACGATGTCGGCGATCTGGCGCTTGATCGTCTGCGGCGTGATGCCGTGTTCCTCATTATAGGCGCGCTGTTTCTCGCGGCGGCGGTCCGTCTCGGCGATGGCGCGTTCCATGCTGCCGGTCATGCGGTCGGCATAGAGGATCACCCGGCCATCCACGTTGCGGGCGGCGCGCCCAATGGTCTGGACGAGCGAAGTCTCGCTGCGCAGGAAGCCTTCCTTGTCCGCATCCAGAATGCAGACGAGGCCGCATTCGGGAATGTCGAGCCCCTCGCGCAGCAGGTTGATGCCCACCAGCACGTCATACACGCCCATGCGCAGGTCGCGGATCAGTTCGATGCGCTCCAGCGTCTCCACGTCGGAATGCATGTAGCGCACGCGCAGCCCAGCCTCATGCATGAACTCGGTAAGGTCTTCCGCCATCCGCTTGGTCAGCGTGGTAACGAGAGTGCGATAGCCCTGTGCCGCGGTTTCGCGGCATTCGTTGATGCAATCCTGCACCTGGTCTTCCACCGGGCGGATGAACACTGGCGGGTCGATCAGGCCGGTGGGGCGGATCACCTGTTCGGCAAAGACGCCGCCCGATTCCTCCATTTCCCAATTGCCGGGAGTGGCCGATACGGCAACGGTCTGCGGGCGCATCGCATCCCATTCGTTGAAGCGCAGCGGGCGGTTGTCGATACAGCTCGGCAGGCGGAAGCCATATTCGGCCAGCGTCAGCTTGCGGCGATGGTCCCCCTTGGCCATGGCGCCGATCTGCGGCACGGTCTGGTGGCTTTCGTCCACGAACAGCAGGGCATTTTCGGGCAGATATTCGAACAGGGTCGGCGGCGGTTCCCCCGGCAGGCGCCCGGTCAGGAAGCGGCTGTAATTCTCGATCCCTGCGCAACTGCCGGTGGCCGCGATCATTTCCAGATCGAAATTGGTGCGCTGTTCCAGCCGCTGATGTTCCAGCAGCTTGCCTTCGGCTTCCAGTTCCTTGAGCCGCTCGCTCAGTTCGAACCGGATCGCCTCGCTGGCCTGCTTCAGCGTGGGGCCGGGCGTGACATAGTGCGAATTGGCATAGACGCGCACGCTGTTGAGGCTGGCCCCCTTGGCGCCTGTGAGGGGATCGAACTCGCTGATTTCCTCGATCTCGTCGCCGAAGAAGCTCACTCGCCAGGCCATGTCTTCATAATGGCTGGGGAAGATTTCCAGACTGTCCCCCCGAACGCGGAAATTGCCGCGCGCAAAGGCCGCATCGTTGCGCTTGTATTGCAGGGCCACCAGCTTGCGGATGATTTCCCGCTGGTCGACTTCCTGCCCCTTCTTCAGGTCGAAGATCATGGCCGAATAGGTTTCGACCGAGCCGATACCGTAAAGGCAGGAAACCGAGGCGACGATGATCACGTCGTCCCGTTCCAGCAGGGCGCGGGTGGCCGAATGGCGCATCCGGTCAATCGCCTCGTTTACCGAGCTTTCCTTCTCGATATAGGTGTCGCTGCGCGGCACATAGGCTTCGGGCTGGTAATAGTCGTAATAGCTGACGAAATATTCGACCGCGTTCTCCGGAAAGAAGCTCTTGAACTCGCCATAGAGCTGCGCGGCGAGGATCTTGTTCGGTGCCAGGATCAGCGCGGGGCGCTGCAAGGTCTCGATCACCTTGGCCATGGTGAAGGTCTTGCCGCTGCCGGTCACGCCCAGCAGCACCTGCGTCTTCTCGTCTTCGCGCATGCCCGCCACGAGTTCCGCAATCGCGGTGGGCTGGTCGCCGGCTGGTTCATAATCCGAGACGAGCTTGAACGGCCGCCCCCCATCGGACTTTTCCGGGCGCGTGGGCTTGTGGGGCGTGAAAGTGCCCGACGTGTCGGGCTCTTCCAGACCCCTGCGGATGACGAGTTCGGCCATGGCGCGATATATGGCCGTTCTACATGCGTTCCGCAACGGGGCGTTGGCAGGAAGGCACTGGCTTGGTATTCGCGGCCCGATGGGTCGCGTCATTTATTCCGTTTTTCGAAGGGATCGATTTGATGCGTAAACTGGTTCTCCTGCCGATCGTGGCGGCAATCGCCCTTGCCGGGTGCGGCAAGAAGGAAGAAGCGCCAGCTGGCGGCGAGGCAGGTGGGGAAGCGGCGAAGCCGGCGGAAGCTGTGGCGGCGGGCCTCGATACGCCGCAGCCGGGCCTTTACAAGCAGACTGTGGAAGTCCTGGAGATGAGCATCCCCGGAATGCCCGCAGCGATGGCGGCGCAGATGAAACAGTCCATGTCAGCCAATATGGAACTTACCGATTGCCTCACGCCCGAAGAGGCGAAGGAAGCGGTCAAGCAGCTGACTTCGCGCGGCATGAACAAGGAAAGCAATTGCACTTACGACAAGTTTGACGTGTCCGGCGGTGCGATTGACGCTGTGATGAAGTGCGATGGCGAGAATGGCGGCAGCGGCACCTTCAAGCTCAGCGGCAGTTTCAGTTCCACCGGCAGCGACATGACCGTGGAAGGCGATCAGGTCGTGCCGGATATGCCGGGCGGCAAGATGCACATGAAGATGCATATGGTTTCCGAACGCATCGGCGAATGCAAAGGCTGATGACTGAGTGAGAGTGACCCGCCGGGTGCGCTGAACTCCGACGCAGGGGCATGTAACTCCCCCTTGTCAATTCGCCCTGAGCCTGTCGCAGGACATGCAGTGTCACGCGACAGGCCGGGCTATGGTTCATGCGGAACGGGTAAGGGCAGGGTGGTGCGGTTGCCTCGTCCGGATGTCTGGAAAGTAACATAAGTATTTGAATATAAATAAAAATATTCAAATATTGCCTTATCGCCTCAAACCCGCTCGGTAGTGTGAGCAGTGTAACATGTGTAACACCCCCGCTTCAGGCCCGTCGTGTGCTGCGCGCCGAGTGAGGGGGAATGCTACAGTTTCGTGACTGCGGCAGATTTCATTCAGCCTACAATAAGTCAGTTCTGTTACATTGCCTGCATGAACTCGCTGAGTCGAAGCCATGCGGGCGCCTTGCCGCGCCGGGGTGCCATCGGGCACCGACCCTTGCGCATGCCTGTGGCCAGTGAGTGGCTGGATACGATCAAGGCGCGGGCAGCACTGGTTGCTGAAGCGCAGCCGAGCGGTATTCACGGCCCGCCATTGAAGCACCTGCTGGGCGAACTGCAATTCCTCACCCGCCCGCTCAAGCGCAAGGAGCCGGGTCTTGCCGTGCCTCGCAGCACCAGTCCGCGCGTGGTGATGCTGCTGCCCGGCTTCGCGACTCACCCGGTGCGCCTGCGTCGGCTGGCCCGCCATCTCGAAATGGCGGGGCATACGGTGAAGAACTGGGGCCTCGGCTTCAACATGGGGCCGTCGCCCGAGAATTTCGACGTGGTCACCCAGCGCGTGCTCGATCTCCATCGCCGTTATGGCGAGCAGGTAGTGCTGGTCGGCTGGAGCCTTGGCGGCATTTTTGCGCGCGAAGTGGCAAAGCGCCATCCCGATGCCATCGCCAAGGTCGTGACGATGGGTTCGCCCTTCTCGGGCAATCCCAAGGCCAATAATGTCTGGCGAATCTATCATTTGATCACCGGCCATTCGGTGGAGGCGCCGCCGGTCGTTGCAGACATTGCGACCAAGCCGCCTGTGCCCACTGTGGCCTTGTGGAGCGCGCGCGACGGGATTGTCTCTCCGCGCAGTTCCTGCGGCCGCCCCGGAGAGCGGGACCGGGCCGTTGCCCTGCGCTGCGGCCACATGGGTTTCGCCTATTCGGACGAGGCGATCGAGGCGGTTTTGGCCGAGCTCGAAAACATCTGATCCGATTCCATTTTGCCCCCTTGGCAGGCACAAAGTTCCGTGCAAGTGTTGCGCTGCAACATAAGGGGCAGTGAGCATAAAGCCGGAGCCTAATTTCGACGAGATGCGGCAGGCCGACGGGTCAATCCGTCCGGCTTACCGGGACTACGTAAGCTGGCTGGATGAACAGGATCCGGCCCTCATGCGGCGCAAGAGCCGTGAGGCCGAACAGTTCTTCCGACGAACCGGGATCACCTTCAATGTCTATGGCGACGATGACGCGGAAGAGCGGCTGATCCCCTTCGACATGGTGCCACGGATCATCACTGGCGGAGAATGGCGACGCCTTTCCCGGGGGATCGAGCAGAGGGTGAGGGCGCTCAACGCCTTCATGCACGATCTCTATCATCGGCAGGAAATCCTGCGCTCGGGCCGTATCCCGCTAAGCCTGTTCAAAAGCAATGTCGCGTGGCTGCCGCAGATGGTGGGGTTCACACCGCCGGGCGGGGTCTACACGCATATCGTCGGCATCGACCTTGTCCGCACCGGGCCTAACGAGTTCATGGTGCTGGAAGACAATGCCCGCACGCCCAGCGGCGTTTCCTACATGCTGGAAAACCGCGAGACGATGATGGCGATGTTCCCGGAACTCTTCGCCAAGATCCACGTCCAGCCCGTGTCCGATTATCCGCGCCGCCTCGCCAAGAGCCTCGCCGCCTGCGCGCCAGATGCAGCGTCGGATAAGCCGGTTGTGGCGGTGCTGACGCCGGGCATCTACAATTCCGCCTATTTCGAACATGCCTTCCTGGCAGACCAGATGGGGGCCGAACTGGTCGAAGGCAGCGATCTACGTGTGGTCGACGGCCGGGTGCAGATGCGCACTACGGCGGGCTTCCAGCCGATCGACGTGCTCTATCGCCGGGTGGACGACGATTTCCTCGATCCGCTGACCTTCAATCCGCAATCCATGCTTGGCGTGCCGGGGATCATGGATGTCTATCGCTCCGGCGGGATCACTATCGCTAATGCTCCGGGCACCGGAATCGCGGATGACAAGGCGATCTACAGCTTCATGCCGGAGATCGTGGAGTTCTATACTGGCGAGAAGCCGCTGCTGCCCAATGTGCCCACCTGGCGCTGCGCTGAGGCCGACAGCCTCGCCTACGTTCTGGACAACATCGCCGAGCTGGTGGTGAAAGAGGTCCACGGTTCGGGCGGCTATGGCATGCTTATCGGCCCGACATCGTCGAGCCGCGAGATCGCCAAATTCAAGGACAAGCTGAAGGCCCGGCCGGACAATTACATTGCCCAGCCGACGCTGGCGCTTTCCACCGTGCCGATCTTCACCAAGGCCGGGCTGGCCCCGCGCCATGTGGATTTGCGGCCCTTCGTGCTGGTTTCGCCCAATGGGGTGGACATTACACCGGGCGGGCTCACCCGCGTGGCACTGAAAAAAGGCTCGCTGGTGGTCAATTCCTCGCAAGGGGGCGGGACCAAGGACAGCTGGGTTTTGGAAGACTGAGGGGCGCGACGAAGAGGATGCTGGGCAGAACAGCCAATTCGATCTTCTGGATGTTCCGCTATCTGGAGCGGGCGGAGAATACCGCGCGCCTGCTGGAGGCGGGCTTCCGCATGGCGCTCACTCGCGGGGCGGATGCCGCAAATGAAGAATGGCGCTCCGTCATTGTCACTCTGGGTGAACGGGCGGAATATGAAGCCTTGCATGGCGAATATGCCGGCGCACAAGTGTGCAACTTCGTGCTGCGCGACAAGGAAAACCCGCAAAACGTGCTGGGTATGATCGAGGCGGCTCGGGCCAATGCCCGCAGCGCGCGTACTTCGATCACTGCCGAAGTCTGGGAAGCGGTCAACGAAGCCTGGATGATGCTGAGCGAGTTGCTGGACCGTCCGGTGCGCGAGGCTAGTCTCGGCAATGTCCTCGCGACCATCAGGCGTGAGGCGACCCTGGTGCGCGGGGCAACCTATGGCTCCATGCTGCGCAACGAGATCTACCATTTCGCGCGGGCAGGCACATTTCTGGAACGCGCTGATAACACCGCGCGCATTCTGGACGTGAAATATTACCTGCTGCTGCCGTCGCTTGCCTATGTCGGGTCCAGCCTCGACACCGGGCAATGGGATACTGTGCTCCGCTCGCTCTCGGCCGAGCGTGCCTATCGCTGGCTCAATGCCGGACGGATGGACCCGCGCGGCATTGCGGAGTTCCTGATCCTCGACCGCCGGTTCCCGCGCAGCCTGGCATTCTGCTACGATGCGCTTCGCGGCAATCTTGGCGCTTTGGCCGAGCTTCACCATGACCGCGGTGAATGCCATGCGCTGATGCGCGAGGCGGACCGGAAATTGTGTCAGGCAACCATCGATTCCATTTTCGACAAGGGCCTGCATGAATTCCTGACCGCCTTCATCAGCGAGAACCAGGCCATCGCCACCGCCATTTCCGACGACTATCGATTCATCGCCTGAAAGCCATGCGCCTCTCCATCCGCCACACCACGCATTATCGTTTCGCAGAGCCGGTCGCACACGGGCTCCAGCGGCTGCGCCTCACGCCCAAGGCTACCCATGGGCAGGAAATCCTGTCGTGGTCGATGACCTATGACGGGGCAAATCTGGAACTGGAATATGACGACCAGAACTGGAACCACACCACGCTGATCTCGGTATTGCCGGGCACTCAGGAAGTGGTGATCCATTGCGAGGGCATGGTCGAGACGCAGGACAAGGCCGGAGTGATCGGCTGGCATGCCGGGCATTTGCCGCTCTGGGCGTTCCTCTCGCAGACCGAACGGACCAAGCCGGGGGCGAAGATGCGCTCCCTCGTCACACAGGTTCGTCGCCAAGATGGCGATACGCTGGCTATGCTCCACGGGCTTTCGGACGCGATCCGCGACACGGTGCGGTACGAGACCGGTGTGACCCACGTCTATACCACCGCCGAGGAGGCGCTGGCAGAAGGCATGGGCGTCTGCCAGGACCATGCGCATATCTTCATCGGGGCGGCACGGGCGCTGGATATTCCGGCACGCTATGTCTCGGGCTATCTGATGATGGATGATCGGGTCCATCAGGAGGCGACCCACGCATGGGCGGAGGCTCATGTCGAAGGGCTGGGCTGGGTAGGCTTCGATGTGTCGAACGGCATTTCGCCCGATCCGCGTTATGTGCGTGTCGCCACCGGTCGCGATTATGGCGAGGCTGCGCCGGTTACCGGGATCAGTTTCGGTGCGGCGGAAGAAGAACTCCACGTCGCATTGGCTGTGGAACAGCAGAGCATGGAACAGTAATCTTCAAAAGCAGGGGCATTGCCACGGGTCATTTCGCCCGCAATGGCTGTTGAAGGAACAGAGTCAGGGGATTCGAAGTGACGTATTGCGTGGGTATGATGCTGGAAAAGGGGCTGGTGTTGATGAGCGACACCCGCACCAATTCGGGCGTCGATAACATCTCCACCTTCCGCAAGATGTTTCACTGGGAAGTCCCGGGCGAGCGTATCATCACCCTGATGACCGCCGGCAACCTTGCCACTACGCAGGCCGTCATCAGCCAGCTTGAGGAACGCAACAAGGCGCCGGACCAGCGGCAGAACTCGCTGCTGGAAGCTCCCACGATGTTCCAGGTTGCAGTGGAAGTCGGCCGCTTGTTGCGCGCCACGATCCAATCTTCCCAGGCTGGAAACGGCATGGAAGGGGAGGGGCGCTTCACCGCCTCGATGATTCTGGCAGGGCAGATCAAGGGCATGCAGCCGCGCATGTTCATGCTCTATCCGGAAGGCAATTTCATCGAAGCGAGTTGGGACACGCCGTTCTTCCAGATCGGGGAGACAAAATACGGCCGTCCTATCCTGCTGCGCGGATATGAAAGCGACATGGATTTCGAGGATGCGGTGAAGCTGCTGATGGTCAGCTTCGATTCGACCCTCAAGGCCAATCTCTCGGTCGGCATGCCGCTGGACCTGATGGTGATCGCCCGCGACAGCTTTGTTCCGCTGCACGAAAAGCGGATCGACAAGGACGATCCCTACTTCCTGTCCATCTCTTCGAGGTGGGGCGACTCGCTCAAGGAAGCTGTCCACGCCCTGCCGGACTATCGCTTCGAAGCCTGACTCCTGTCCCCGAACGACCGTTCGAAACCCTGCTTTCGTGCAGGCCCTTAAGGGCAATTCCGTAATTCAAATCCGGTTCGGACCGATTTCTACTCTTGTTCTGACATATTGGTGCGAATTTACGGTATCTTATTGCCCTGAATCGGCGCCAAGTCGGAATGCATGCCAGGGGGGCATGCCCACATCCTTGAGGGCATGGGACAGGTTCTTACCATCCACTTCGTCGAACGCGACATCAAGGCGCGGGCAGAGGCTGCCCGGTTGGCGCTTGCACTCGGCTATCATGCCGAAGTGTATGCGAGCCTTGAGGAAATCGCCAAGCACCCGCCGCGCGAGGGTATCCTTATCGTGCGTGACGACGAGCTGGGGAGCGGCGCGGCCGAGATCCTTGCTGCGCTCGACATGCTCGGTGTGTGCCTGCCGCTGGTGATCGCTTCTGAAGACGCATCGGTTTCGCGCGTGGTCGAGGCAGTAAGCCTGGGCGCGCTCGATTATCTGCTGTTGCCGATCGAGGAGAGTGCCTTTGCGGCCATGCTCGATCGCGTCGAAAAGCGCGCGCGAGAGCAGACGCGCACGCGTCGCAGGATGATCGAGGCGCGGGAGAAGATCAGCTTCCTGTCGGAGCGGGAAGGCGAAGTGCTCGAACTGCTGGTCAATGGCGGGTCGAACAAGCTCATCGCGCGCGAGCTGGAAATCAGCCCGCGCACGGTGGAAATCCATCGCGCGAACATGATGGAGAAGCTCGGCGCCAAGCACGTCGCCGAAGCGGTTCGCCTTTATCTGGATGCCAGGCTGGACCGGCCGAGCAGGACTCTGACCGGCGAGGAGCAGGCCTGAGAAGGCGTCAGCGGCAGAAGGGCCGCTCGCCGCCTTCCAGGTGGAAATGGTCCTTGTGGGCCTCGTTATATTCAGGCCCCAGCACGGTCCCGAAGCGCTTGCAGGCGCTGGCATGGACGACGCGCAGGAATTCGCGCTCTGACGGATTCCCGTTGCTCCACGCCTGCTTTACACTGATCCGCCGGCCATCGGCGAGAACGAAGCCTGAAACGTCGATCGCATTGGCGGTGGCGTGGGCGGAACGGCGGGAACTGCCGGCGACGTTGCGGCAATTGTAGCTGCCGAAAGTTTCGATTCGGGCAATCGGGCTTCCAAGGATGGAGCGCGCCGCGCGGTCCACGCCGTAGCGTGCCCAGCCGGCGAAGCTGTTTGCGACAGGGCAGGCGACTGGGCCGATATTAGCGAGGCCGAGTGTGCGGCTGTCATCGCCGTAAAGTGCCGAAAGTTGCACAGTGTTCACAGTGGAGCAGCCGCCGCCGTAAAACTTGTCGGGCAGGGGAGTGAAGCTGGCCTCTGACGCACCGAGCTGGGAGAGGCACTGGCGTTCCTGCGCACTGGGAGCATAGACGGGCTGGGCCGGGCGCATGGCCTGCTGGCCTGAACTGCGCCCCGAACCTCCATCTGGAAGCATCGAACAGGCGCCGAGCGTGGCAGATGCCAGAAACAGGGCGAATGCACGTTTCATGGCGCGATTCTGCGCTAAAGACGGTTAATTTTCAACTAAGATAGGCATTTGCATGCCGCAGTTCGCCGTGCTTTCCGGCAAATCGCCTTGACTCGTTTCAAACCGCCACTAAGTGCGGCGACGGGCCACGCGGTCCCAACGCCGCGCGTGCTCTCTGTGAGGAGAGTCTACATGACTGATACGAATGCCCGTCCGGCGGCCAAGCCGGCGCGTCCTTTCTTTTCTTCCGGTCCCTGCGCCAAGCCGCCGGGATATTCCCCTGAAAAGCTCGCTACCGAATCGCTCGGCCGCTCGCACCGCGCCAAGATCGGCAAGTCGCGTCTTGCCTATTGCATCGACCTGATGCGCGAAGTGCTTGAGCTGCCCGATACGCACCGCATCGGCATCGTGCCCGGTTCCGATACCGGCGCATTCGAAATGGCCATGTGGACCATGCTGGGCGCACGTGGGGTTACGGCTCTGGCTTGGGAAAGCTTCGGTGAAGGTTGGGTCACCGATGCAGTCAAGCAGCTCAAGCTCGAAGCCAATGTGATGCGCGCCGATTACGGCCAGCTGCCCGATCTCGACAAGGTCGACTGGTCTGACGACGTGCTGTTCACCTGGAACGGCACCACTTCGGGCGTTCGCGTTCCCGATGGCGAATGGATCCCCGACGACCGCGAAGGCCTGTCCTTCGCCGACGCGACCAGCGCCGTGTTCGCTTACGACATTCCGTGGGACAAGATCGACGTTGCCACCTTCTCCTGGCAGAAGGTTCTGGGCGGCGAAGGCGGCCATGGCGTGCTGATCCTCGGCCCCCGCGCCGTGCAGCGCCTGGAGGAATATACTCCCAGCTGGCCGCTGCCGAAGGTCTTCCGTCTCATGTCCAAGGGCAAGCTGGCCGAAGGCGTGTTCAAGGGCGAAACCATCAATACCCCGTCGATGCTGGCGGTGGAAGATGCGATCTTCGCGCTGGAATGGGCAAAGGGCCTTGGCGGTCTCAAGGGCCTGCAGGGGCGCAGCGACGCCAATGCCGTGGCACTGGACAAGATCGTGGCCGAACGCGACTGGCTGAGCCATCTCGCGGCCGACATGGGCACCCGTTCCAAGACCTCGGTCTGCCTCTCCGTCGAAGGCGCCGATGCCGACTTCATCAAGCAGTTCGCCGGACTGCTGGAGAAGGAAGGCGCGGCCTATGACGTCGCCGGCTATCGCGATGCCCCTCCGGGCCTGCGCATCTGGTGCGGCGCCACTGTCGACACTGCCGACATCGAGGCGCTCGGCCCCTGGCTCGACTGGGCCTACGCCGAAACCAAGGCCGCTCTGGCCGCTGCCTGACAGCCATAAGCTCCTGCACAGGCAGGAGCTTATGCACCCTTGCACGACATTCCCATGGGCTTCTGCCTGCGCAGGAGCGCACCAAAGGATACCGACATGACCAAGCCCAAAGTCCTTATTTCGGACAAGATGGACCCCAACGCCGCCCGCATTTTCGAAGCGCGCGGCTGCGAAGTGGACGTGATCACCGGTGAAACCCCGGAACAGCTGATCGCCCGCATCGGCGACTACGATGGCCTCGCCATCCGTTCGTCGACCAAGGTGACCAAGGAAGTGCTGGACGCCGCCAAGAACCTCAAGGTGATCGGCCGCGCCGGTATCGGCGTCGACAATGTCGACATCCCCTATGCCTCGGCAAAGGGCGTGGTGGTGATGAACACCCCCTTCGGCAATTCGATCACCACTGCAGAACACGCCATTGCGCTGATGTTCGCGCTTGCCCGCCAGCTGCCCGAAGCCGACGCTTCGACGCAGGCCGGCAAGTGGGAAAAGAACCGCTTCATGGGTGTCGAGCTGACCGGCAAGACGCTGGGCCTGATCGGCGCCGGCAATATCGGCGGCATCGTGGCCGACCGTGCGCTGGGCCTGCGTATGAAGGTCGTCGCCTATGACCCCTTCCTGTCGGCCGAACGTGCCGTGGAACTGGGCATCGAGAAGGTCGAGCTAGACGATCTGCTGGCCCGTGCGGACTTCATCACGCTGCATACTCCGCTGACCGACCAGACCCGCAACATCCTGTCGAAGGAAAACATCGCCAAGACCAAGAAGGGCGTGCGCATCATCAACTGCGCCCGTGGCGGTCTGGTCGATGAAGCGGCCCTGAAGGAAGCGCTGGATTCCGGCCATGTCGCAGGCGCTGCTCTGGACGTGTTCGCGGTGGAACCGGCCAAGGAATCGCCGCTGTTCGGCACCCCGAACTTCATCTGCACCCCGCACCTTGGCGCTTCGACCAATGAAGCGCAGGTCAATGTGGCGCTGCAGGTGGCTGACCAGCTGAGCGATTTCCTGGTCAATGGCGGCGTCACCAATGCGCTGAACATGCCCTCGCTCTCGGCTGAAGAAGCTCCGAAGCTGAAGCCTTATATGGCTCTGGCCGAAAAGCTCGGCTCGCTGGTGGGCCAGCTTACCCATGGTTCGGTGCCGCGGATTTCGATCCACACTGAAGGCGCGGCGACCGAACTGAACGCCAAGCCGATCGTGGCGGCCGTTCTTGCCGGTTTCCTGCGCGTCCACTCGGACACGGTGAACATGGTCAATGCTCCGTTCCTCGCCAAGGAACGCGGCCTTGAAGTGCGCGAAGTGAAGACCGAGCGTGAAGGCGACTATCACACGCTGATCCGCGTTTCGGTGAAGACCGATGCGGGCGAGCGTTCGGTTGCCGGCACCCTGTTCAGCAATTCCGAACCGCGCCTGGTCGAACTGTTCGGCATCAAGGTCGAAGCGGAACTGACCGGCCACATGCTCTACATCGTCAATGAAGATGCTCCGGGCTTCATCGGTCGCATCGGCACCCTGCTTGGCGAAAACAGCATCAATATCGGCACCTTCAACCTCGGCCGCCTTGCGGCTGGTGGCGAAGCCGTGCTGCTGCTGTCGGTCGATACGCCGGTTCCGGCTGACGTGCTCGAAAAGGCTCGCGCCCTGCCGGGCGTGAAGCGGGCCATGCCGCTGAACTTCGCCTGAGGCATCGGCAACAACCGTCTCTCCATGGGCCCGGCCCCGGATTTTTCCGGGGCCGGGCTTTCCATTTGAAGCCCCGGATTGAATTGGGGGTTCGACAGGCCAAGCCCGAGGGGTTAGGGGGCACACCGTCATGAGCGATATCGACCGCGACCTGCTGCCCGAGGGGCTTGGAGACCGGCTGCCGCAGAGCGCGGCCGCCGCCACACGGATCATGCGTGCCATCCTGGATGTGATGGACGCGCATGGATATGACCGCGTGCGTCCGCCGCTGATCGAGTTCGAGAAATCGCTCGCCGCGCGCATGGCGGGCATTCAGCCGCGCCGCATGTTCCGCTTCATCGATCCGGTCAGCCTGCGCACGCTGGCCCTGCGCAGCGACATCACGCCGCAGGTGGGCCGCATTGCCGAAACCGGGCTGGCCGCAGCGCCGCGCCCGCTGCGCCTTGCCTATGCAGGCCCGGTTGCGACCATCAAGGCCGATGCGCTCGATCCGCAGCGCGAACGGCTGCAGGTGGGCGCCGAACTGATCGGCAGCGATGGTGTGGCCGCCGCCGCCGAAGTGGTCGCCATGGCAATCGAAGCGGCCAAGGCCGCAGGGGCTACCGGAGTTTCGGTGGACTTCACTCTGCCCGATCTGGTGGACACGCTGGCAACCAGCATCCTGCCGCTCGATCCGCAGAAGATCGACGCAGTGCGCCGCGAACTGGATTCCAAGGATGCGGGCGGCCTCAAGGCCGCTGGCGGCGAAGCCTATCTGCCGCTGCTTTATGCCACCGGCCCGTTCGAAAGCGCCATAGAGAAGCTGGCCGGCATCGATGTGGGCGGCGTGCTGGAAAGCCGTATCCGCGGCCTGAAGGAAATCGCATCGCGCGTTGCGGGCGCTGCCCGGCTTACGCTGGACCCCACCGAACGCCATGGCTTTGAATATCAGAGCTGGTTTGGCTTCACGATCTATGCCGAAGGCGTGCGTGGTCTGTTGGGCCGGGGCGGCACCTATCGGATCAGCGGCGACGCTGCCGGGGAACAGGGTGGCGGGGAGGCTGCAACCGGCTTCTCGCTCTATCCCGATCCGCTGATCGATGTGGCGGCCAACGGCGCTGCGCGAGAGGCAGTGTTCCTGCCTCTCGGCCACGATCCGGCTGCTGCTGCCAAGCTGCGCGGCGAAGGCTGGCGCACAATCGCCGCGCTTTCGGATGCGGATGATGCGGCCACGCTGGGCTGCACCCACGTGCTGCAAGGCAGCGCGGCCACGCCCTTGTGAAATTCCCCCTCCCACATGGGGAGGGGAGGCATTACCTGAAAATCCGCGTCAGCCAGTCATCCACGGCCTTGGTGGCGGCATAGTCCGGATCGCCCAGGCTGCGGTTGATGGTCATATGGCCCTTCAGCCCCTTGCCGGGGAAGCTCTTCACCGTCACCTCCGTGCCTGCCTTGCGCAGGGCGTCGGCAAGGGCGTTGCTCTGACTTATTCCGTCAGTCCGCTGGACGTGGAGGATCAGGAAAGCCGGGGCATTGGGCCTTGCCGTATGGAAAGTGGGTGAAAGCTCGCGCTGGCGTGCAGGGTCCGTGCCGAAAGCCTTGGTGAACATGTTGCCCAACCACGGACCGCGCGCGGACTTCATCTGTTCGGGAACATTATAGGCAGCGCCATCGATGGGGATTACCCCGGCAATGTCCTGTTCCGTCAGCCCGGCGGCGCGCAGATAGCGCGGATCGGTGCCCACCAGCGCAACCAGATGTGCGCCGGCAGAATGGCCCAACAGCACGACCCGGCTCTTGTCGATGCCCAATTGGCCAGCCCTGTCGAGCAGGGCTTTGAGCGCGTCGGCAACGTCCTGCGCCTGCTGTTCCACCCTCGCATTCGGCACCAGCCGGTAATTGATCGTGGCGAAGTTGTAGCCTTCGCCTGTGTAATGCGGTGCCTTGTCCTTTCCGGTCGCATTGTCCTTGCTACCCTTGGACCAGCCGCCGCCATGGACAAACATCACCAGCGGGGCGGGGCCGCGCACATTCTTCGCGGCGTGGAAGTCCAGCGTCTGCAGCTTGTCCCTGCCGTAGCTGATGGTCTGCTTCGCCAGTGTGCGGGCAGGGGCGGCGCGGGCGGTCTGCGTTCCCTCGCGCGAGGCAGCCCATGCTGCGTCGGCGAAGGTGAGCGTGAGGCTGGAGGCAAAGAGGAGGCCGGAGGCCAAGGCTACGAATTGCATGCGTCTCGTCCTTTCGTGCCCCCGCCGCCCATGGCTATCCATTGCGGAGCGGAAGGCCAGTCGCAAAGTGTCGCGGTCTGTCACCTTGCCCGCACGGCTAGGGCGGCAGCCCCCGTTTCTCAGGTGCAGGGGCCGTATTGCCGCTTGTTGTCGAAACCGTAATACCAATAGCGCGATCCGCTTGCGCCGTTGCTCTTGGTGCAGCTTTCATATCCGGACCGGCTCTGGTCGCGGGCATTGCTGCGGCGGCCCGTGCTTGGTTGATACCGTTGCGCATCGCTCAGCGGCGCTTGCTTACGCGCGGCCTGCTGGGTGGGCTGGCTGGGCCGGGCGGCCACGGCCGGGCGGCTGTTCTGGTCGCGGGCGGCAAAGGCTTTCTCGTTAATGCAGGCGCGCGAATCTCCCCTTGCGCAGGCCCGCCGGGCGTAATCGGCGGCGCTCCGCCAACTGGCGCGCCCGCCCTCCGCATCGGCTGCCAGCGCGCAATCCGCCGGAGTGCCGATGCTGCACACCTTGTCATAGATGGTCGCCCGTTCCTGTGCATTGTAGCTGGTGGTCTTGTTGGCCAGCGCAGAGGCAAAGCCGCAGGTGGGCGCATCGCCCCCGACGCAACCCAGATAGGCATAGCGCGCGACGATGGCCGGGTTCTTCGCAGGATAGCCGGGCTTGTTCATGTTTACCTGAACGGCATAGACGCCGCAGGCACGCGCATCGCCAGCCTCGCAGCCGCGCAGGCGATAGGCGGCCGATTTCGCGTCGTCCTTCGCCACGCCCCGTATGCCGGTATAGCGAAAGCGCAATTCATCGCAGCTTTCGGCCTGTTTGGCATCGCATTCACGGTCAAGCTGCTCGACGCTGCGCTTGGTCAGCGGTACATCCTCTGCCGTTGCGGCGGAGGTCGCCAACAGCGATCCCAACACCGCAAATGCCATCATTATCGCCCGCATTCCCGCATCCCCTGTTGCTTGCCCGCAGAACTCGTCACGGAGGGTAGGGGCGGCCAGCGCGCATGCCAATGCCCTTCAGCCTCACGGCTGCCCGATACACTGCCCGAGACACCGCTTGACTCGCGCCCCGGCCTGCCTCTAGGGCGCGCCCCGCATCCGGGGCTGCTGGTGCGGCTCCCCCGTCCCGTCCCCTGGTCGAGTCCTGTCGAAGGACCTTGCGGATCGAACCGGCAGGAGGGACAAGTACAACCATGGCCAATGTAACCGTGATCGGCGCCCAGTGGGGCGATGAAGGCAAAGGCAAGATTGTCGACTGGCTCGCCAGCCGGGCAGATGCCGTGGTGCGTTTTCAGGGCGGCCACAATGCCGGCCACACGCTGGTTGTGGGCGAAAAGGTCTACAAGCTCAGCCTGCTGCCTTCGGGCATCGTCACCGGCACGCTGTCGATCATCGGCAATGGCGTGGTGCTCGATCCGTGGGCGCTGAAGGCCGAGATCGAGAAGCTCGAAGGGCAGGGCGTCGTCATCAATCCCGACAATTTCGCGATTGCCGACAATTGCCCGCTGATCCTGCCGCTGCACCGCGATCTGGACGGCCTGCGCGAAGCGGCTGCCGGATCGGGCAAGATCGGCACTACCGGCCGCGGCATTGGCCCGGCCTATGAAGACAAGGTCGGCCGCCGCGCGATCCGCGTGTGCGATCTGGCCCATCTCGATTCGCTCGATTCGCAGCTCGATCGCCTGTGCGCTCATCACGATGCGCTGCGCGCCGGTTTCGGGCAGGAACCGGTGGACCGTGCTGCCCTGCTGGCCGAACTCGCGGAAATCGCGCCCTTCGTGCTGCAATTCGCCCAGCCGGTGTGGAAGCGGCTCAACACCGTGCGTAAGGCCGGTGCCCGCATCCTGTTCGAAGGCGCGCAGGGCGTGCTGCTCGATGTAGATCACGGCACCTATCCCTTCGTCACCAGCTCCAACACGGTAAGCGGCACTGCTGCATCCGGCTCGGGCCTTGGCCCCAGTTCCACGGGCTTCGTGCTGGGCATCGTGAAGGCCTACACCACGCGCGTCGGCTCCGGCCCGTTCCCCACCGAACTGGAGGACGAAACCGGCCAGCGCCTGGGCGAACGCGGCCACGAATTCGGCACCGTAACGGGCCGCAAGCGCCGCTGCGGCTGGTTCGATGCCGTGCTGGTGCGCCAGAGCTGCGCCATTTCCGGCGTAACCGGCATCGCGCTCACCAAGCTCGACGTGCTGGACGGGTTCGAAACCGTGAAGATCTGCACCGGCTATCGCCTGCGCGGTAAGGTGCTGGATTACTTCCCCAGCCACGCTGCCGATCAGGCCGAAGTGGAGCCGATCTATGAGGAAATGGAAGGCTGGAGCGGCACCACCGCCGGCGCCCGTTCCTGGGCCGATCTGCCTGCTCAGGCGATCAAATATATCCAGCGCGTGCAGGAACTGATCGAAACGCCCGTTGCACTGGTTTCCACCAGCCCGGAACGTGAAGACACGATCCTGGTACGCGATCCCTTCCTCGACTGATAATGGGCGGGGCGATGGCACAGCGCATCGCCCTTTCCCCCTTCTGCGCCGTCGCGGCACTGGCCCTGTCTTCCTGCACATCCGTGCGGGAGGGGCCGCTGCCGCGCGCCGATCTGGTCCGGGTCGACAAATCGGAGCGCACGCTGACGCTCTATGCCGGGGGCGAGGCTCTCAAGACCTATTCCGGCATTCAGCTTGGCGCCGCGCCACAAGGGCACAAGCAGTTCGAAGGGGACGAGCGGACCCCCGAAGGACGCTACACTATCGACACGCGCAATCCGAACAGCGCCTATCACCTCTCGCTGCGCATATCCTATCCCAACGGGCAGGATCGGGCCTATGCGCAGGCCAAGGGGCGCTCGCCCGGCGGTGACATCTTCATTCACGGCCAGCCCAATGGCCTGCCGGTCGGCCGCATGCCGGGCGACTGGACCGATGGCTGCATCGCTCTGTCCAATTCGGAGATGGATGAGCTGTGGCAGGCGGTGCCCGACGGAACCCCTATCGTGATTATCCCTTAGTTGAACGATCTTGACCTGATCCTTGTTTGTTCTCACTATGTTCAAAACGGATCAGAGTCGCATCGGCTAAGGAGATTGCACGGTGGCACAGGCGCAATTCGCCTATCAGGATATGGGCACGGGCGAAGCCGTAGGACGGCTGCCGCTGGTCGTCTCGATCTTTGCGGACCGTGCCTATGTGCGCGATGAAATCCGCGAGGATGCGCTGGCGGCCGGTTTCCGTGTAGGCCAGTGCGGCGATCTCTCTCTGCTTCTGGCCAATGATGCGATGCCGCTGGGCGAGGTGGTGCTGGTGGATTGCCCGCGCGTGGATGCGGCCGATCTGGCGGCACTGGCCCAGCTGGATATGCGCGTGGCGCGTTCGGCGGCGCAGCTTGTCGTCGCCACCGGGATCGATGCGCTGGACGATGTCTTCGCCTGTGTAGACCAGTCGGGCGCGCAGATTCTGGTGGCTCCCGGCCGGGCCGAACGGATTGTCGCAATCGGTAGGGTGATCGGCCAGGCAGCGCAGATGCGGCTGCGCGAATTGTCCGAGGAAGATCGGGTGCAGCTCATTCGCCTGTCGGAACAGGTGGACGCGCTTGCGCAAAAGATTGACCGGTTGGGGCAGATTCGCCCCGCTGCCGTGGCTGGCTTGCGCCATGGCGAGGAAGGGGCGGCTCAGGTCGAATCCCCTTCCAGCGCGTGGCGCGGACAGGACGAGGAAGAGGATGCTGGCGAGAAGATGCGCCGCGCCGTGCGTCCGGCATTGCCCGATCCGCGCCTCGTGCGGCAGATCATCCGCCAGCGCCAGCTGCGCGCGCGCTATTTCGATGCCGATCTGTTTGCCGATCCGGCATGGGACATTCTGCTCGATCTCACGGCGGCCCGTGCAGAGCATAAGCGGGTTTCCGTCACTTCGCTCTGCATCGCCTCTGGTGTTCCGCCCACTACCGCATTGCGCTGGATCGGGCAGATGACCGAATCCGGCTTGCTGGTGCGCGTGGAAGATGAGGCAGACCGCCGCCGTGCCTTCATCGCCCTCTCCGACAAGGCGGCGGACGGGATGGCCCGCTATTTCGCAGAGGTTGCCAAGGGCGCGGTGCAACTGGCCTGACCCTGCAAAACCGGCATCTGGTGTTCGCACTGCGTTGACCTGCCGTGCAAACCCGTTAAAGGCGCGGCTTCCGAGTGATCGGGCGGTTAGCTCAGTTGGTAGAGCATCTCGTTTACACCGAGAGGGTCGGGGGTTCGAGCCCCTCACCGCCCACCATGGAAATCAGCCAGTTTTGCTTGCTCACTCGCCTCTCATCTGGGCGGCCGTCAGCTTCGGCATCTCGCCGGGGCCAACCGTGAAGACGTCGCGCCATTCGGCGTGTTTGGCATAGCGTGCACGGACATAGGGGCAGATCGGGATCACCTTGAATCCCCGTTCCCGCGCGTCGGCCACCAAATAATCGACCATTGCCGCGGCAACGCCAGTGCCCTTCAGCTCATCCGGTGCGCCGGTATGGTCCGCGCTGATTACGCCCGGCCCGCGATGAGTGAAGGTGATTTCAGCTTCGGCGTCGATTCCCGACACCTTGCCGACATAGCGGCCATGACGTTCGCCATCCTCGATGGTGACGGTGATCTCATGCGGGGTGTCGGTCATGGCTGCGTTCCTTTGAAATCCCTCAATCGGAAAATGCCCGGAGGGAGCGATCCCCCCGGGCATTGCGCCGTCAGGCCGGTGCGAGCGCGCCGAACCTGCCGGAATTGAACTCCGCAATGGCCTCTCGGATTTCCGCCTCGGTGTTCATCACGAAGGGGCCATAGCCGAATACCGGCTCGTCAATCGGTTCGCCGGTCATTACCAGCAGCATGGCATCGCCATCGGCCTTGATCGCCACCTCCGCACCGTCCCGGCTGAGGCGGGCAATCTCCGCTTCGCGCAGGCCCTTGCCGTCGATGGTCACATGGCCGGACAGCACGGCGACCATCGTCGTGTGGCCATCGGGCAGGGGCAGGGTGGCTTCAGCACCGGCAGAGAGCCGCACGTCCCACAGATTGACCGGGGTGAAGGTGCTGGCAGGCCCCTTCGTATCGCCAAACTCGCCCGCGATGATCCGTGCGCGTCCACCCTCGAAGCTGACTTCGGGGATCATGTCGCGGGTGATTGCCTGATACTTGGCCGGAGTCAGCTTGTCCTTCGCGGGCAGGTTGACCCACAGCTGCACCATGCGGAACGGGCCGCCGGTCTTCGAATAACCGGGGGAGTGGAACTCCTCATGCAGCACGCCCGCCCCGGCAGTCATCCACTGGACTTCGCCGGTGCCGATGGTGCCGCCGCCGCCGGAGGAATCCCGGTGGCTCACTTCGCCGTCATAGACGATGGTCACCGTCTCGAAGCCCTTGTGCGGATGTTCGCCCACGCCGCGCGGATGGCCGCCCGTAGGCTCGAAATTCCACGGCCCGGCATAGTCGAACAGCAGGAACGGGCTGATCGGGGCAGTCTCGCCATGATAGCTGAACAGCGAACGCACGGGGAAGCCATCGCCCACCCAATGGGCGCGGTCATTGCGCAGGATCGTTTCGAGAGTCTTCATCGCTCGTACCTTTCAAGGGGGCGTATTCTGCTTTCCGGCCCCGCCCCGGGGCATTGTCTTCTTGCTGGGGGCAACATATGCAGACACTTACATGGCAACAAGTACGGTCTTTGAGGATACTGTGACGGACCACGCGGAGCATGGCGAGGGCGGCTGGAACTGCGCCGCCGAACGGGCGCTGGAATTCCTGTCCGGCAAATGGCGGCCCATGGTGATCTACTGGCTGATGGACGGCCCGCTGCGCTTCAACGAATTGCAGCGCAGGCTTGGCGGCATCACCCACCGCACCCTGTCCAAGACGCTCAAGGAGATGGAGGCCGACGGGCTGGTTGCCCGCAAGGATTATGGCGAAATCCCTCCGCGTGTCGATTATTCGCTAACGCAGAAGGGCGCCAGCCTTCAGCCGGTGCTGCTGGCCATGGAAAGCTGGGCGAAAATCTGGCGATAGGGGGCTGGGTAGCACTGCGGAGAACCAGCTTGCCTGAGCTTTCAAACCCCGCCCGTGCCCGCTAACCCATGCATATGGTGGGGCAACAACTGGACATCGCAATCGCCGGATGCGGCATGGCGGGGCTTGCTTCGGCCCTGCTGCTCCATCGGCAGGGGCACCGCGTCACTCTTTACGAACGGTTCGATCAGCCGCGCCCGCTCGGTTCCGGCCTGATGGTGCAGCCTACCGGGCTGGCTGTGCTGGACGGGCTGGGGCTGGCCGGGCGTGTGCTGCGCGATGGGGCGCCCGTCAGCCGTCTGCTGGGTCGCAATGCCGCGGGCCGGGTGGTGCTGGATGCCCGCTATGGCGATCTTTCGCAGCCGGGTGCTTTCGGGATCGGCATTCACCGGGCGAGCCTGTTTTCCGCGCTCTACGATGCCGTGCTGGCGCAGGGGATCGCGGTGCGCACGTCCTGCGAAGTGGCCGGTTCGAAATTGACGGAAGGCGGGCGGCGCATCGTCTTTGCCGATGGCGGGACATCGCCGGTCCATGACCTTGTTGTCGATACGCTGGGCCTGCACACCACGCTTGCCCCGCCTACGGGCAAATGGCTCGATTACGGCGCGCTGTGGACCACGCTCGACTGGCCGGAGGAATCCGCCTTCGATGCCACGTTGCTGGAACAGCGATACCGTGCGGCGCGCCAGATGGTGGGGGTGCTGCCCGTTGGGCGCGGCAGGCTGGCCCTGTTCTGGTCCTTGCGGGCCGATGCACTGGATGGCTGGAAGGCGGCTGGCCTTGCCGCTTGGAAGGACGAGGTGCGGCGTCTGTGGCCTGAATGCGCGGTGCTGCTGGACCAGATCCGCGATCCGCAGGAACTCACCTTTGCCCGCTATGCCCATCGCACCTTGCCGCGCCCGGTGGACGATCGGCTGATCCATATCGGCGATTCCTGGCACTCTGCCAGCCCACAACTGGGTCAGGGTGCGAATATGGCGCTGCTCGATGCCTGGGCGCTGTCCGTCGCGCTGGGCGGGGAGGGCACGCTGCAGGCCCGGTTGGAGCGGGCGATTGCCCTGCGGCGCGGCCATGTGAAGCTCTACCAATGGCTCACTGCCCTGTTCACTCCGCTTTACCAGAGCGATGCGGCCTTGCCCGCCTTGCTGCGCGACCGGCTGCTGGCGCCGCTTTCCCGCGTGGGGCCGGGCGGGGCTGTGCAGGCGCTCTTGGTCGGCGGGCTTGCCGGCGCCCCGCTCAGGCGGCTGGGGCTGGAAATGCCGGACTATGTTCGGCTGGCTGAGGGCACTCAGCCCAGCGTGACGGTGGCCGTCCCGGCATAGCCTTTTTCAACGCTGCCGTTGAGTCGGATGGTCTGCGCGGCGCGTTCATCCTCCGGGCCTGAGAAGGCGAAATCGCGCGCGGCGGGCCAGCGGGACAGATTGTCGAGGCTGGAGCCATATTCGGCGCGCGCCCGATAGATTTCCGCGCATTCCGCCTCGGTGAAGGCGAGTTGCGATACGAGCAGGCTGGAATGGCCGCTGGTCGCCTGCTCAAGGCTTTCGAACACTTCGATATGCACATGCGGCGCACGGCCGCCGTAACAACCGGGCACGATGGTGGTGAAGTGTGCCACACCATCCCCGTCGCTCACTTGCATGCCGCGCAGCCAGTTCACATCCTCGCGATTGTAGAGCGAGTAATCCCCCGCGGCATCGCATTGCCACAGATAGAGCGCGCGGCCCGCCAGCGGCGTGCAGCCTTGCGCATCCACCAGCCTGATCGCGCAGTCGAGCTTCACGCCCGGCGCTTCGCCCGCCATTCCGGCAAAGCTGGTGCGAATGTCCTGCCGCACGAGGCCCTGCTGGCCAAAGACGGACAGGGTTCGCCCGCTGGCGCGCGTGCCGTCAGCAGGGAAGGGGCCGCGAATCTCCGTTGGGGTTATCAGGCATTGCGCGCCCTTTGCCGTGCGCGCCGCCACGGTTTCCTGACATGCCGCCGCCAGCCCGCCCAGTCCCATCGCCGCCAGCCCCAGTGCCTGTCGGCGCGAGGCGAGGGCGGCCAGATCGGTGGCGAGGCGCGATGGCATGCGTCAGCCCGCGCCGCCCATGGCTTCGGAAATCAGGGCCCTGGCTTCCTCGCCCTCCCAGTCGAAGGCGCCGGTCACGCGGGCGACTTCCTTGCCGCTGGCATCGTAGAGGAAGGTTGTCGGCAGGTCCGAAGTGCCTGAATTGAAGCTGAGATCGCTCTTGGTATCGAGCCACGGCTCGAGATGGGCGAATTTGCCTTCGGTGAAGAAGGGCGTGACCACTTCGGCGCCCTTCATGTCCTGGCTGATCGTCACCACGCGCAGCTTGCCCTGATGCTCGCCCGCAATGGCATCCAGCACCGGCATTTCCGCCTTGCAGGGCGCGCACCATGTGGCCCACAGGTTCAGCAGCACCGGCTGCCCTTTCAGGCTGGCGAGGTCCAGTGTCTTGCCCGAAGGGTCGGTCGCAGTGAATTCGGGCAGGGTTTCGCCTGCGAATTTGCGGCTTACAGGCCCTTCCTTGGCGCTTTGAGTGGCCGTTGTGTCGCCCTGTGGTTGCGCGTCGGTGCCGCTTTCCCTATCGCACCCCGCCAGTGAGACGGCAAAGCCGAGTGCGAGCGCAAGCGTGACGGACAACGAACGGGACATGGGAAACAGCTCCAATCAGATGTGGGGCGGGCGCTTTGCTGAAGGCCCGTCGGCAATCATGCGCGAAATTAACGCGTCGATCCCGTTCGACAAGGCATTGTGGCGACAGGACATCGCTGCGAGCAAGGCCCATGTCGCCATGCTGGGCGCACGGGGCATTGTCTCTGCCGAAGATGCGCAGGCGATTGCTGCCGGTCTGGATCAGGTTGCCGCCGAATATGAGGCCAATGGCGTTCCCGAGGACTGGGATCTCGAAGATATTCACATGACCACCGAAAGCCGCCTTGCCGAATTGATCGGCGCGGCAGCGGGCCGCTTGCACACTGCGCGCAGCCGCAACGATCAGGTGGCTACCGATTTCCGCCTGTGGGTGCGCGATGCGATTGACGAGGTCGATGCCGGTCTCGCCGCCCTGCAGCGCGCTTTGGTGACGCGGGCGGGCGAACATGCCCATTCGATCATGCCGGGCTTCACTCATCTGCAGGTGGCCCAGCCTGTCACGCTCGGCCACCATTTGATGGCCTATTACGAGATGCTGCGGCGGGATCGCTCGCGCTTTGCCGATGCGCGCGCGCGGCTCAATGAATGCCCCCTCGGTTCGGCCGCGCTGGCCGGTACGGGCTTTGCTATCGACCGGCAGGCGACCGCTTCCGCGCTGGGTTTCGCCAAGCCGACCGACAACAGCCTCGATTCGGTGTCGGATCGCGATTTCGCGCTCGATTACCTGATGGCCGCCTCGCAATGCTCGCTGCACCTGTCGCGGCTGGCGGAAGAGATGATCATCTGGGCCAGCCAGCCCTATGGTTTCGTGCGGATGCCCGATGCGCTTTCCACCGGCAGTTCGATCATGCCGCAGAAGAAAAATCCCGACGCGGCGGAACTGGTGCGGGGCCATTCGGGGCGGATCGTGGGCTGCGCCACGGCGCTGATGATCACCATGAAGGGCCTGCCGCTCGCCTATTCGAAAGACATGCAGGACGATAAGCCGCCTGTATTCGAAGCGGCCGGGTTGCTGGGCTTGTCCATCGCGGCGATGGAAGGCATGGTCGCCAAGGCTACTTTCAACACTGCGCGGATGCGGCAGGCGGCCGAACTCGGCTATGCCACGGCAACCGATCTGGCCGACTGGCTGGTGCGGCAAGCGAACATCCCCTTCCGCGAGGCGCATCACATCACGGGCGCGGCAGTGAAATTGGCCGAAAGCAAAGGGATAGCGCTTGAAGCTCTGCCTATGGACGAGCTTCAGGCTATCGATCCTCGTATCGACGACCGGGTCTATTCCGCGCTTTCTGTCGAAGCATCGGTCGCATCGCGCGCCAGCCATGGCGGAACCGCGCCTTCCGAGGTAGAAAAGCGGATCGCACAAGCGCGCAGCGCGCTGGAAATGGACGCATGAAGCATTCCGCCACACTCCTCCTCCTGCCCGGTTTCGCGCTGCTTGCCGCCTGCGGGCAGACGGCGGAGCTGCGGCCGGAAACGGGCAAGCAACTGCCCGAGGCACCCTATGGCCGGGAAGAACGCCTCTCTGCTGAAGAACTTATGGAGACGGCACCGCAAGCCGCGCCCGAACGCAGCGTGGAATTGCGCCGCCGATCCGAAGAACGTGAGGATGATCCCTTCGATCTCCCGCCCGAATAACAGGTAACCATGGACCATTTCGAACTCAGGAACGGCGAGCTTTACGCCGAAGACGTGCCGCTGGCCCGCATCGCGGCTGAAATCGGCACGCCCGTTTATGTCTATTCCCGCGCCACGCTGGAACGCCACGCACGCGTTTTCCGTGAAGGCCTTTCGATCCTTCCGAAGGTGCATGTCGCCTTCGCGGTGAAATCGAACCCCAATCTGGCCGTGCTGAAGATCCTCCAGCGCGAAGGCTATGGCGCCGACGTCGTCTCGGGCGGCGAGCTGGAACGCGCCCTGCGCGCCGGAATGCCGGCTGAAGATGTAGTGTTCTCCGGCGTGGGCAAGACTGCGCGGGAATTGCTGCGCGGGATCGAGGCCGGGATCGGCCAGTTCAACATCGAATCCGAGGAAGAAGGGCGCGAGCTTGCCGCCCTGGCCGAGGCGATGGGGCAGAGCGCGCCCTGCGCCCTGCGCGTGAACCCGGATATCGACGCGGGCACGCATGACAAGATTTCCACCGGCAAGGCCGACAACAAGTTCGGCGTGCCGATTGACGAAGCGCCCGGCATTTATGCGCGGCTTTCCGCGCTGCCCGGCCTCGATATGCGCGGCGTGGCCGTTCATATCGGCAGTCAGCTTTCTGATCTCGCTCCGCTGGAAAAGGCCTTCACGCGCCTTGGCCGCCTGATTGCCGAACTGCGTGCGGCTGGCCTCAAGGTGACCCATGCCGATCTCGGCGGCGGCCTTGGCGTGCCCTACAAGGCGGGCGAAGTCATGCCGAGCCCGGCGGAATATGGCGAAATGGTCGCCCGCGTGACGAAGGACTGGGACGTTACCCTGATGTTCGAACCGGGCCGCGTGATCGCCGGCAATGCGGGTATCCTGCTCACTTCGGTGGTGCGGGTGAAGCGCAACGGCAATCGCGACCCCTTCGTGATCGTGGACGCGGCGATGAACGATCTCGCCCGCCCGGCGCTCTATGGTTCATGGCACGATTTCGACGCAGTGCGCCCCAGCGGCGCGAAGATGACCGGCAATATCGTCGGCCCGATCTGCGAAACCGGCGACACTTTCGCCATGGGCCGCCACATGGATGCGCTGGAGGCAGGCGATCTGGCCGTGTTCCGTACGGCCGGTGCCTATGGTGCCACCATGGCATCTTCCTACAACAGCCGCGGCTTCGTGCCCGAAGTGCTGGTGGACGGGGATCGCTATGCCGTGGTGGCAGACCGGATCGCGCCAGAAGCCATCGCCGATGCTGAGCGGGTGCCGGACTGGCTGCTGGGCTGATGCAGTCCCTTCCGCTCTTCCACCGCATTGCCGGGCAGCCGGTGATCGTGCTGGGGGAAGGGCCTGCTGCCGAGCCCAAGCGCCGCCTTGTCGAGCGGGCAGGCGGTGAAGTGATCGATACTATCGAACTGGGCTGGTCGCGCGGGGCGCGGCTGGCCTTTGTCGCGCTGGACAGTCAGGCGGCGAATGAAGAAGCCGCAAAGCGCCTGAAGGCGCGCGGCGTACTGGTGAACGTGGTCGACCGGCCGGACCTGTGCGATTTCACGACGCCCAGCATTCTGGAACGCGATCCGGTGCTGGTGGCCATCGGCACGGGCGGGGCATCCGCCGGGCTGGCCAAGCAATTGCGCCTGCGGCTCGAATCGCTGCTGCCAGCCACACTCGGCACACTGGCCGAATCGCTGCAATCAGCGCGGGAGAAACTGCGCGCACGCTGGCCTTCGCCCGCTGACCGGCGCCAGGCGCTCGATGTGGCTCTGGGTCCGGGCGGGGCGCTCGATCCCCTGCGCGAGGAAAGCGCGGATGCAGTGGAAGGCTGGCTTGACGGGGCGGAGACGGAAAAGCCGCTCGGCCACGCGATTATTGCGCTGCGTAGCGCCAACCCCGACGATTTGACGCTGCGCGAGGCACGCCTGCTTGGCAGTGCGGATGTGCTGCTGGTGGGGCAGGGCATTCCGCAGGCGATTCTCGACCGGGCGCGGGCCGATGCCCTGCGCCGTCCGCTGCCCTATGAGGGCGAATTGCCCAAGGGGCTGGTGGTGGAATTGCGGCGGAACTAATCCGTATCCGCCTGTCCTTCGACAAGATCAGTACGAACGGGGGCGGGGCTAAAACGCAGATCCCGCCAGCGCATCGATAGCTCCCTGCAGGATCACTGCCGCCGCATGGCTGTCGATTCGCTCGGCGCGTTTTCCGCGGCTGAAATCCTGCGCGATCATGTCGCGTTCGGCGCTGGCGGTGGACCAGCGCTCGTCCCACAACAATACCGGCAGGCCCAGCGGCTCTAAATTGCGGGCATAGGCACGGCTGGCCTGCGCGCGGGGGCCTTCAGAGCCATCCATATTGAGCGGCAGGCCGATCACGATGCCCTTCACGCTGCGTTCGGCGATCAGGGCTTCCAGCTTGGCCTTGTCGGCAGTGAACTTGCCCCGCGGCAGGGTCTTGCCCGCCGTGGCGAAGCTCCAGCCAGCATCGCAGAAGGCCGTGCCGATGGTCTTGGTGCCGACATCCAGTGCGATCAAAGCGCCGCCGCCGGACAGGGCCTCGCGCAATTCAGGGGCGCGGGTTGTGATCATGCCGGGGGCGTCCATTGCTTCACACGGGCCGTGACGTCCTGCTGCAGGTTCTTCCAGAACAGCGGGATGTCATAGACGTGGTAATTGTTGCCCGGCAGCACGGCAGGACCAAGCACGGGCGGATCGCCGATCAGCAATATGCCGCTGGCATCGCAGCGTGCAGGAACTGCACCGGGCGTCAGCGTGGCATCGGTTATCGCGGCGTTGGGCACCAGTGTGCCCAGATTGGCGCTGGCAGGTGCCGAATCGGCGGATTTGCCGGTGAGCGGATTGCTGCACAGGATCGCACTGCCCTTGCGCGGCTGCCCGTCGAATCCCGCCGAGGCGTTATAGCGTTCCAGCATTTGGCCAGTATCGGCAGGCTCGGCAAAGCTCACCCAGCTCTGGATGCAGCCCGCCTGATGGAGGACCGAGCAGGCCGGCAGGCCGAGCGCGGGAAGATCGTGCTGCAGCGAGACGGGCCAGCCGATGGCATAGACCATGGCGATCCGCTTCTGCGCCGGGGTGCCGGCGATATGCTCGGCCAGCAGGCGCAGCAGGTGGACGGAACCCTGGCTGTGGCCCGCCAGCACGATGGGTTCCTCAGCGGGAATCTGCGTCAGGAAATAGTCGAAGGCCTGCTCGACATCGCGATAGGCGGCATCCAGCGCCTTGTCGGCCTTGGGATCTTCCGTGAGGAAGGAGCCGAAAGCGGCCTGGCGATAGCGGGGTGCCCAGATTTCGCTCGCCTGTCCGAAGGGGCTGGCCATGCCTTTCAGAAAGATCTCCGCCCGGTCGTTGGCGGTAGAATCGTCCAGCGAGGCATTCCAGCCTGTCTTTTCCAGATAGGAAGTCGGGTGAACGAAGAAGACGGCGAAGCGCGTGTCGCCAGCCTTCTGTACGCTCCCGCCCGGCTGCCAGCGCACCAGATTGTCGCCCTTGCCGGGGCGGGCGAACCACATTTGCGGATCGGCATAGGCATTGGCGGCAAGCGGCTGCTGCTCTTCGAACTCTGCCGTGGGGACAAAGGCGAAGGCAGTCAGTTCATTGGACCAGATGCGCAGGGCAAAGAAGGTGCCGATCACCAGCACGATGCCGGCTGCAACGATATAGAGGAAGATTCGCGCGGCTTTCACTGTGCCTTTGCCTTTATGCCGGGCCTATGCCCCGGCCTGCTGCGCTTCGCGCGCAGCATCGTATTTCGCGGAACGGCGCTCCAGCGCCACCTTGATCATCGCCACCAGCGGGTCTGCCAGCGCAAGCCCGAGAATGCCGAACATCACCCCCAGCACGAGCTGGGTGGCGAGCACGAGCGCCGGGGCGAGGTCCACCGTCTTCTTGGCGATAAGCGGGACGAGGATGTTGCCGTCGATCGTCTGCACGAAGAAATAGACGAATATGGTGTAAAGCCCCATCTCCGTTCCGCCGGAAAAGCCCACCAGCACCATCAGCACGCCGGAAATCACTGCGCCGACATTGGGGATGAAGGCCAGAGTGCCGGTGATGAGGCCCAGCAGCACGGCCATGGGCACCGGCTGGCCATCATTCACCAATGCGTAGCCGGCCAGCATCGCCCAGGTGAAAATGCCTTCCACCACCATGCCGAACAGGCGCCCACCCAACAGGTGCCGTAGCTGGCGCGCCATCAGCGATCCGGTGATGTAGAAATCCTCGCGCCGGTTTTCCGGCAGCATCCAGGCAATGCCACGCTCGTACAGCCTTGGCTCCAGCGAGATATAGATACCCAGGAAGCCGATCAGGATCAGGCTGGCAATGCCGCCCAACAGGCCGCTCAGCGCGCGGGTAACGGTGCCCACGCCGCTGGCCAGCTGGCTGCCAAAGCTCTGCAAGGCATTGGCATCCACGGCCACGCCTCGATCCTGTGCCCATATGGCCCATGCATGGATCTGTTCCTCGACGATTCGCGGCAGTTCCGCCGCCTGCTGGGCAATCGTCGTTCCGGCATAGACCACCATGCCGATCAGGAAGGCGACGCCTAGCGTGAGGACAATGGCAATGCGCCAGCCGCGCCCTATCTTCAGCACACGGCCCAGAAGGCGGGCGCCGCCGTCGATCATCGCGGCAAAGACCATGCCGCCGAACACCACCAGCAGCGAGCGGGCCATGTAGACCGTAAGGATGGCGCCACCCACCACCAGCACCCACATGAAGGCGCGGCGCGCCTCGAAGGCAAGCTTGGGGTCGGCAATCTGCGCGGGGCTGGAACCTACCTTGCGTTCATCGTCCCGCACGGGCCTTGCGTCACTTTCCGCCATCTCCACTCCCGTTCGCAGCGGCCGGTTCGGCCTTGGCGGGGCGCAGGCTAGTCCAGGCGCGACCGTCGCGGAAGGCATTGAACCAGGTAAGGGGATTCCAGGTCATCGAACCATCGAGCGAGAAGGTGATGAATTCCGCCCGTCCGCCGATGCTGGACAGCGGAACCGGGCCGCCCAGGCCATTGGCAATGGGCTTTGCCGGCACGCGGCTGTCGGCCGAATGGTCGCGATTGTCGCCCATCAGGAACACATGGCCTTCAGGCACGGGGCGCTCGACATAATCGTCGTTCATCTGGATCATGTCGTCGATCACAAGATAGCTGACGCCATTGGGCAGCGTCTCGCGATAGGTCGGCGGCTCGTAATATTCCTTGCCGTCGGCATCGCGTACGCGGAACTTCTCGAAGTCTTCAAGGCAGGGGCGCGGCACACCTGCGCCATCGGGGCAGGTCTGCTGATCCACCGGAATGCGCACCGGCGGCACAACCTGCCGGGGGACGAGCTTGCCGTTGAGGATGATTCGCCCGTTCACCAGGGCGATTCGATCGCCGGGCAGGGCGATGACACGCTTGATGTAATCTTCCGGACGATCCGGTGGCACGGCGATCACGACATCGCCATATTCAGGCACACGGCTGGCGATCTTCCAGTCGCTGCGGGGCAGGAGGTGGAACGTGGCCGAAACCCAGCTCCAGCCATAGGGATATTTGCTCACCACCAACCGGTCACCCACCAGCAGGTTGGGCACCATGGATGTGGAAGGGATATAGAAAGGCTTGGCGATCAGGCTGTGGAAGGCAAGCACGGCCAGCAGCATCAGCACCAGCCCGCGAATCTCCGCGAACCAGTTGACCTTTTCTTCCTTCTTCACACCTGCGTCGGGCGAGGCTGCGGGAGTGGAGGGCGGGGCGTCGGGGCCATCTGCGGAAGCAGCCGGATTGTTCACGTCTTCGGAATTCACAGCTTGCGCGCCTCTATCACGACGAAGGCCTGCGCCCATGGATGGTCATCCGTGAGCGTCAGGTGAACGATTGCCGCATGGCCTTCGGGGGTCAACTCCTGCAGGCGGGCGAGGGCGCCTCCCTGCAATTCCAGCGTCGGCGCGCCCGAACGGGCATTCACCACGCCAATGTCTTTCATGAACACGCCCTGCTTGAAGCCGGTGCCCACCGCCTTGGAGAATGCCTCCTTGGCGGCGAAACGCTTGGCAAAAGTGCCGGCGCGGGTGTGGGGGCGGCGGGCAGCCTTTGCACGCTCGATCTCGGTGAAGACGCGCGCCTCGAAGCGATCGCCCCAGCGGTCGAGCGAATTCTGGATTCGCTCGATATTGCACAGGTCTGAACCCATGCCGATGATCATCCGCGCGCCTCGTCCATCAGATTGCGCATATGCCTCACGGCCACGTCCAGTCCGGTAAAGATCGCCTCGCCCACCAGATAATGGCCGATATTCAGTTCGGCGAGCTGGGGAATCGCCGCAATCGGCTGCACGTTCTCGTAAGTCAGACCATGGCCGGCATGGGGTTCGATCCCGTTGCGGGCGGCAAGGGCAGCCATATCGGCAATGCGCTTCAGTTCCGCCGCGCGCTGCTCGCCCGTGGCATGGGCATATTCGCCCGTATGCAGTTCCACGATGGTGGCGTTCAGCCGCAGCGCGGCTTCGATCTGCTGCGGCTTCGCTTCGATGAACAGGCTGACGCGAATCCCCGCATCGAGCAGCTTGCCGACAATCGGCGCAAGCTGGTTGTGCAGCCCGGCCGCATCCAGCCCGCCTTCGGTAGTGCGTTCCTCGCGCTTTTCGGGAACGATGCAGGCCGCGTGCGGCTTGTGACGCAGCGCGATCTCCAGCATTTCCTCGGTCGCGGCCATTTCCAGGTTGAGCGGCAGGTCAGTCGCTGCCTGGATGCGGGCCAGATCGGCATCCCGGATATGGCGCCGGTCCTCGCGCAAGTGGGCGGTGATTCCATCGCCGCCCACGGAAGCCACGATTTCCGCCGCGCGCACAGGATCGGGATGATCCCCGCCGCGCGCATTACGGATGGTCGCGACGTGGTCGATATTGACGCCCAGCCTCAGGCGTCCGGGGGTGAGAATGGCGCTCAACGGTCGGCTTTCTCGTCAGTCCTTGCGGCTGCCGGGCTTGGTAACCGGCCTGGCAGCGAGTTCGGGGGGCAGTTCATCTTCCGCATAGGTTGGGAAAGACAGTTCCACCAACGGATAGAAAGGCACCTTGAAATCGACCGAACCGCCTGAACGGTCGACCAGCGAGGCGGCGGCGATCACCTTGCCGCCCGCCGCGCGGATCGCGTCCATCGCTTCGCGGCTGGAAAGGCCTGTGGTCACCACGTCTTCCACCATCAACACTTTTTCGCCTTCCTTCAGGGCAAAGCCGCGACGGAATTCGAACGTGCCGGTGGGGCGTTCCACGAACATCGCTTCCACGCCCAGCGCGCGGCCCATTTCGTGGCCGATGATTACGCCGCCCATGGCAGGCGAAACCACCTTGGAAATCTGCTGGCGCAAGTCGCGCGGCAACTTGGCGGCGAGGGCCGCAGCAAGGCGCGATGCGCGCATCGGGTCCATAAGAACGCGTGCGCATTGAAGGTAATAGGCGCTGTGGCGGCCTGAGGAGAGCTTGAAATGCCCTTCAAGCAGCGCCTCGCTTGCGCGGAACTCGGAGAGGACCTCGTCTTCGGTCATTATGATTCTCTAATATGCCCTGTTGGTACGATTTGGGATGCCCCGTTGTGCTGCAATGCATCGGGGCTGTCGAAAATTATCCCTAGAAGCGCTTGAGGCAGTGGGCAAGCGCGCGTATAGGCCCCGGCAAAACCAGCCCCATTCGGGGTTCCCACGGGCGTGCTTGCCCCCAAGATAACGAGCGGAAAGCGTCAGACAGATGAACTTCGGCGAGACCCTTCGTACCACGGTCACTTCCTTGAAGACCCTCTCGCTGGGCCTTGCCGGCGCAGTGCCTCTTGCTCTCCTGCCCAAGGCTGCCCTTGCGCAGGAAGCTGCCGCGACTCCGGCTGCAGCCGATGCTGCTGCTCCTGTTGCGGACGCCGCGGCTGCAGCTACACCTGCGGCTCCCACTTACACCCCGCTCGGCCCGGACATGATCAAGGGCCAGCCCGAACCCGGCGGCATCTGGCTGCAGTCGCAGCATTCGCCGATCGGCCACGATGCAAGCTGGATGCACGACTATGTGCTCACCCCGGTGATCATCGCGATTGTCGTGCTGGTTCTTGCGCTGCTGCTGTTCGTGATGATCCGCTTCAACCGTCGCGCCAATCCGGTGCCGTCGAAGACCAGCCACAACACCCTGCTGGAAGTGTTGTGGACGGGCGTTCCGATCCTGATTCTGGTGCTGATTGCGGTTCCCTCGCTCAACCTGCTGGCCGAACAGTACAAGAGCGCACCGAAGGACGCGCTCACCGTAAAGATCACCGGCTATCAGTGGTACTGGGGCTATACCTATCCCGACAATGGCGGGTTCGAAGTGATCTCGAACATGATGCCGGAAGAAGAAGCCGAAGCTAAGGGCTTCCCGACCCATCTGGAAGTCGATCATCGCATGGTCGTGCCCGTGGGCGTTCCGATCCGCATCCAGACCACTGCGGCCGACGTGATTCACTCCTTCGCGGTGCCTTCGCTCTGGTTCAAGCTTGACGCCGTCCCCGGCCGCCTGAACGAAAAGGTTCTGCAGATCGACGAGCCGGGCATCTATTACGGCCAGTGCTCCGAACTGTGCGGCGTGCGCCACGGCTACATGCCGATCGCCGTCGAAGCCGTTCCGCAGGAAAAGTTCGAACAGTGGATTCTGTCGCAGGGCGGTGAAATGCCCGGCAAGGAAGCTGCTGCGCCTGCAGCCGCCGCAGCCGTTCCCGCTGCCGCGCCGGCTCCCGCCGAAACCGCTACGCCGGGCGCTGCCTGAGCCGTTTGAAGATTAGATCAGAAGGTCGAAAGTAAAGCCATGGCAACCATCGCCGATACCTTCCAGGCTCACTCGGAAGAGCATCACCACGACGCCGACCACAAGCCGAGCTTCTTTGCCCGGTGGTTCATGTCCACCAACCACAAGGACATCGGCACGCTGTATCTGATCTTCGCGATCTTCGCGGGGATCGTAGGCGGCGGCATCTCGGGCATCATGCGCGAGGAACTGCGCGAGCCCGGCATTCAGGTGCTCGGCAAGGTCGCCATGCTGCTCAACGGCGGCGCGGTCGATTTCGACCAGCAGCTCCACCTGTGGAACGTGCTGATCACGGCGCATGGCCTGATCATGGTGTTCTTCCTGGTCATGCCGGCCGTTATCGGCGGCTTCGGCAACTGGTTCGTTCCGATCATGATCGGCGCGCCGGACATGGCCTTCCCGCGCATGAACAACATCTCGTTCTGGCTGACCTTCATGGGCTTCTGCTCGCTGATGATCTCGCCGTTCATGTCGGGTGGCACGGGTAATGGCGCAGGCGTGGGCTGGACGGTCTATGCGCCGCTTTCCACCACCGGATCGCAAGGCCCGGCAATGGACTTCGCCATTTTCGCGCTGCACCTTGCCGGTGCGGCCTCGATCATGGGCGCGATCAACTTCATCACCACCATCTTCAACATGCGTGCGCCGGGCATGACCCTGCACAAGATGCCGCTGTTCGTATGGTCGGTGCTGGTCACTGCCTTCCTGCTGCTGCTGGCTCTGCCGGTGCTCGCTGCTGCGATCACCATGCTGCTGACCGACCGCAACTTCGGCACGACCTTCTTCGACGCTGCCGGCGGCGGTGACCCGCTGCTGTACCAGCACCTGTTCTGGTTCTTCGGTCACCCCGAAGTGTACATCATGATCCTGCCGGCCTTCGGCATCATCAGCCAGATCATCTCGACCTTCAGCCGCAAGCCCGTGTTCGGCTATCTCGGCATGGCCTATGCCATGGTCGCGATCGGCGTCGTCGGCTTCATCGTGTGGGCTCACCACATGTATACGGTCGGCCTCGACGTGAACACGAAGATGTACTTCACGGCTGCCACCATGGTCATCGCGGTGCCCACCGGCATCAAGATCTTTTCGTGGATCGCAACGATGTGGGGCGGCTCGCTGGAGTTCAAGAGCCCGATGGTCTGGGCCATCGGCTTCATCTTCCTCTTCACCGTTGGCGGCGTGACCGGCGTCGTGCTGGCCAATGGCGGCATCGACGACGTGGTGCATGACACCTATTACGTGGTCGGCCACTTCCACTACGTGCTGTCGCTGGGTGCGGTTACCGCCCTGTTCGCCGGCTTCTACTACTGGTTCCCGAAGATGAGCGGCCGGATGCACAGCGAACTGCTGGCGCACATCCAGTTCTGGATCTTCTTCGTGGGCGTGAACATGATCTTCTTCCCGATGCACTTCCTCGGGCTGCAGGGCATGCCGCGTCGCTATCCGGACTACACCCCGGCGTACCAGCACTGGAATGAGATCGCGACCTACGGCTACTACATCATGTCGCTGTCGATCGTGGTGTTCTTCATCAACATCATCTACGCCTTCACGGCTGGCAAGAAGGCTGCCGACAACTATTGGGGCGAAGGCGCGACCACGCTCGAATGGACCCTGTCGAGCCCGCCGCCGTTCCACCAGTTCGAAACCCTGCCGGTGATCAAGGACGACGATCACCACTGATAGGGTGGCAACGGCCGGGCTGGTGCCCGCCGGGCCGACCGACGGTAAATCGGGTGGGGCGCGCCGCAACGGTGCGCCCCTCCTTGTAACAAGCGGCAACGGCCGGTTCGGCCAGTCCGTGTTGAAAGACTTATGACGACCTCCACTGCGATCCAGCTCCCGGCCGACTGGCGCGATTTCTTCGCGCTGACCAAGCCGCGTGTCATGAGCCTGGTGGTGTTCACCGGCCTGTGCGGGTTACTGGCAGCGCCGGGCCATATCCATCCAGTGCTGGGCTTCACTGCCGTATTGTGCATCGCCATGGCAGCAGGCGGGGCAGGGGCGCTGAACCAGTGGTGGGAAGCCGACATCGATGCGGGCATGAAGCGCACGGCGCGACGCCCCCTGCCGCAAGGCAAGATGGACCCGACTTCGGCGCGAGATTTCGGCGTCGGCCTGTCGGTTGCCGCAGTGCTCATCATGGGCCTTGCGGTGGGCTGGCTGGCCGGGGCGATCCTTGCGCTCTCGGTCGTCTACTATGCGGTGATCTATACCATCTGGCTCAAGCCGCGCACCCCGCAGAACATCGTGATCGGCGGCGGGGCAGGGGCTTTCCCGCCACTGATCGGCTGGGTGGCTGTTACCGGCGATGTCACCCTGATGCCGGTGCTGCTGTTTGCGATCATCTTCTTCTGGACGCCGCCGCATTTCTGGGCGCTGGCCCTGTTCGTGAAGTCCGATTACGCAAAGGTCGGCATTCCGATGATGCCGGTGGTCGCGGGCGAGGCATCCACTCGCAAGCAGATTCTGGCTTACAGCATTCTGTTGCTGCCGCTTTCCGCCGCGCCGTGGTTCATCGGCGGAACTGGTGCGGTTTACGGGATCGCGGCGCTGGCGCTGTCTGGCGTATTCCTCGTGCTGTCTTTCCCGGTGGCCTTTCGTCAGCGCACGGGCGATGACGATGCGATGAAGCCGGAAAAGCGGCTCTTCGCATTTTCGGTATTCTATCTTTTCGCGCTGTTCGCGGCTCTGGTTGCGGACCGGCTGCTTTCGGTGCAGGGAATTATCTGATGAACATGACGCCCGAAGAACAGGCTGAATTCACTCGCCGCCGCAAGGGTCGCAACCTGGTGGTTGCCGGGCTGCTGCTGGCATTCGTGGTGCTGTTCTTTTTCATCACCATCGCCCGGATCGGTGGCGCGCAATGAGTGGGCAGGGGTCTGACACCGCCCGGCGGAACAACCGCAAGGTCGGCTTCATGGCCTTTACCCTTGCTGTCGGGATGCTCGGGCTGGGTTATGCCTCGGTGCCGCTTTACCGCATGTTCTGCCAGGTGACCGGTTTCGGTGGCACGCCGCAGATCGCCAGCGAGGCCAAAGCCGCAGCGGTGAACGCCACGGGCGAGACGATCTCTGTCCGCTTCGATGGCAATATCGCGCCCGATGTACCGTGGAATTTCAAGCCTGAGCAGGTGACGGAAACCGCCCGGCTGGGCGAGCGCAAGATCGCCTTTTTCATCGCCCGCAACAATTCCGACAAGCCGGTGACCGGTCAGGCGAGCTACAATGTCGAGCCGGAACAGGCAGCGCCCTATTTCAACAAGATCCAGTGCTTCTGCTTCACCGAGCAGACGCTGCAGCCGGGCGAGGAAGTCCGGATGCCGGTGACCTATTATGTCGATCCCGCGATTCTCAAGGACGAGAATGCGAAGGACGTCGAACAGATCACCCTGAGCTACACATTCCACAACCTTGACGGGAAGGGCTCCTAAGCTCTGGACCGCAGGCGATCTGCAGATTAAGGGGCGCTCACAAGGCTCTGACAGGGGCGCCACGCAAGACCAACCAGGAAGCAATCCATGGCCGGCACGAAGAACCACGATTACCACATCCTTCCCCCCGACATCTGGCCGCTGACCGGCTCGTTTTCGGCGCTTGTGTTCACCACCGGCATGGTGATGTTCATGCATGAGATGTCCGGCGGGCATCTGGTTGTCGGCCTGGGGCTTGCCGGCCTGATCGCCACTTTCTTCAGCTGGTTTTCCAACATCATCAAGGAAGGCCGCGAAGGTCACCACACTCCGGTGGTGCAGCTGCACATGCGTTACGGCATGATCCTGTTCATCGCTTCGGAAGTGATGTTCTTTGTCGGCTGGTTCTGGAGCTGGTTCGATTTCGCGCTGTTCCCGAACCAACTGGCCGAAGTTATCGGCGGTCAGTTCCCGCCCAAGGCGATCGAAGCGGTCATGGACCCCTTCGCCCTGCCGCTGCTGAACACGCTGATCCTGCTCTGCTCGGGCACCACGCTTACCTGGGCGCACCACGCGCTGATCCATGGTGATCGCACTTCGGTGAAGAAGGGCCTTTGGCTCACCATCATCCTGGGCGTGCTGTTCAGCTGCATCCAGGCCTATGAATATATGCACGCGCCGTTCGGCTTCGGTGGCAACACCTACAGCTCGGCCTTCTACATGGCGACCGGCTTCCACGGTTTCCACGTTATCGTGGGCACGATCTTCCTGATCGTCTGCCTCGTGCGCACCTATAAGGGCGACTTCACCCCGAAGGAGCACTTCGGCTTCGAAGCGGCTGCCTGGTATTGGCACTTCGTCGACGTGGTGTGGCTGTTCCTCTTCGCGGTCGTCTACATCTGGGGCGGCTGGGGTGCGCCGATCCACTGATCGGCACCTGAGGTGAACAAACCCGAATCAATCAAGGAAGGGCAGCCCGCAGCAGTGCAGGCTGCCCTTCTTGGTCTTTGCCCCCGCTGCGGCTCGAAGACCCTGTTCGGCGGGCTGGCCCGCTTCGCGCCGAGCTGCAAGAGCTGTGGGCTGGACTTCAGCCAGTTCAACGTGGGCGATGGGCCTGCGGCCTTCCTCACCCTGATCATCGGCGCACTGGTGGTGATCCTGGCGCTGTGGCTGGAATTCTCCGTTCACCCGCCTTTCTGGGTGCATATCCTGATCTGGATTCCGGTCATTGCCGGATCGACGATCTGGGGCCTGCGCGTCAGCAAGGCATGGCTGCTGCAGGCGGAATATTGGCGCAAGGCCAAGGAAGTCACTTGCAGCGATGTGGGCGGCGATGCCGATTCCAAGGGGCAAGAGTGACGCGACGTATCCCGATTTTCGCGACCATCGTCGTTCTGCTGGCCGTCGCCACAATGGTGGGGCTGGGCATATGGCAGTTGCAGCGGGCAAGCTGGAAGGAATCGCTGCTGGCGCATTACCGGCAGGCGCTCACCATGTCCTCGCAGGCCGATTGGCCGAAGAGCAAGGCCGAGGTGGAAGGTGCGCTCTATCGCCACGCGACGATCGATTGCGCCAAGGTGCTCTCGCTGGACGCCGTTGCCGGGCATAATCAGGCAGGCGAAACAGGGTGGGCGCAGGTCGCGCGCTGTACGATCCCCGGTGCGGGTGAGGCCGATGTCGTGCTGGGCTGGTCCGCCGGCCCGCAGGAGCGTCCTCAATGGGCAGGCGGCGAAGTCCAGGGCATCATCGGTCCGGGGCGTGATGGAGAGGCTCGCCTGATCGCATCCCCGCCGCTGGCAGGCCTGCAGGCCAATGCCGCGCCCGATCCGGCCGACATTCCCAATAACCACATGGCCTATGCGTGGCAGTGGTTCTTCTTCGCCGCGACCGCGCTGGTTATCTATGCGATTGCACTGCGCAAGCGGATGCGGGGCTGACAGGGTTCCTGCGCGCTGAGGGAGGGCGAGGGCAGGGCAGCCCTATTTATACATCCCTTCGCGCAGGTTGATCCCGTGTTCGATCCACATCTTCAGCGCACAGAGCATCTGGCTCCAACCCTGACAATTGCCATAACTCGCCTTGAGGCCGCCCGGCGTGGGGCGCCAGCCTTCTTCTGCGATCTCCACCAGCGTGCGTCCGTCTTCCAATGGTTTGAACAGCATGGTCACGGTGGTGCGGTAATCGACCGGGGTCAGTTCCCCGCCATCGACATTGGGCGCTTCCCCTTCTGCCGCATCCCATTCCAGCACGATGCGTTCATCGGGCACTACTTCGGTCACGTAAACGGGGAAGGCGCCCGGAAAGTCGTGGAAGTCCCACGTCACCACAGATCCGGTTTCCAGGCGGCCCTTCGCACCACCGGTGGTGAAGTAGGCTGACAGCTTTGCCGGATCGGCCACCGCTTCGAACACGTCGTGGACCGGGCGGGCAATCCGCGCTGCCACTCTGAACTTCAGTTCCATCGCGCGATCCTTCCGCTTGAGTCGCAGTGAATTATGTTATAAAAATATAACATGTCAATCGACGCAGAGATGGACCTCGTCTTCAGGGCTTTGGGCAACGCCACCCGGCGGGCGATCTGCGATGAACTGAAACTGCGCCCGCTCACTACCAGTCAGCTGTGTGCCTGCTTTCCGGCGTTGGATCGCTGCACGGTGATGCAGCACCTCAAGGTGCTGGAGAAGGCCGGGCTGGTCGTGCCGGTGCGCAAGGGGCGGGAAAGGTTCAACCATCTGGATGCCATGCCGATCCAGCAGATCCATCGGCGCTGGATCGGCCCTCATGCGGCAGGCGCGGCAGCCGGGCTGCTGGCGCTGAAAGGCGCGCTGGAAGGGGAGGGCGTGGGGGAAGAAGCGTAGCGCTTCGAGGTGCCCCTCTCAAAGCTACATTTTCCTACACATGCCCATCTGTGCCATGTCGCCTGCAAGCCGATTTCGCGGCAAGTGGCGAGGGACGATGGTGGTGCGGACTTGCGCGGTGACACGAGGCCGAACGAAAGGTCACAGTCCATTTTGGGAATTCCCGCACAGGCTGCTGACCTGCAACGGAAATTTCGGGAAAGGTCACAAGGTTTCGCGGGTGGTTCTGTGTCACCTTTCCCATGGCACCTGGGGCCTGCCTGAATGCGCCCCATCCGGCGCGGCGAATACGCCTCGCTGCCCATCCGGGGTTTCCTTTGCCGGGCGGTGCGATTAAGGCGCGCGCCATGCTTTACGTCTCCACTCGCGGCAGCGCCCCGGCGCTCGATTTCGAAGGTGTCACTCTGGCCGGGCTGGCCTCGGATGGCGGGCTTTACGTCCCCACCGAATGGCCGCGCTTTACCGAGGCCGAGATTGCGGCGATGGCCGGGCTTCCCTATGCCGAACTGGCGGTGAAGGTGATGAAGCCTTTCGTCGAAGGCAGCCTGACGGATGAGGAACTGCTGGGCCTGTGCCGCAGCGCCTATGGCACCTTCGCCCATGATGCAGTGACGCCGCTGAAGCAGTTTGACGAACAGCACTGGCTGCTCGAACTGTTCCATGGCCCCACGCTGGCCTTCAAGGATGTGGCGCTGCAATTGCTGGGCCGCCTGTTCGAAACCTTCCTGTCCCGCCGTGAAGACCGCCTGACTATCGTTGGCGCGACTTCGGGCGACACCGGTTCTGCCGCGATCGACGCAGTGGCGAACCGCAAGAACATCGACATCTTCATGCTGCATCCGCGCGGCCGGGTGAGCGACGTGCAGCGCCGCCAGATGACCACGGTGCTGGCGCCCAATGTCTATAACATCGCCATCGAAGGCAGCTTCGACGATGCGCAGGCCATGGTGAAGCGCATGTTCGGCGATACTGCCATGACCAGCCGCTTCAACATCGCGGCGGTGAATTCGATCAACTGGGCACGCCTGATGGCGCAGGTAGTCTATTATTTCGCCTGCGGGGTGCAGCTTGGCGCGCCTTACCGCAATGTGGCCTTCTCCGTGCCGACCGGCAATTTCGGGGACGTGTTCGCGGGCTATGTCGCGGCCAAGATGGGCCTGCCGATCGAACGGCTGATCGTGGCGACCAACGTCAACGACATTCTCCACCGCGCCCTGTCGGAAGGCGATTATTCGGCCGGAACGGTCACGCCCACTGCCGCGCCTTCGATGGACATTCAGGTCAGCTCCAATTTCGAACGCCTGCTGTTCGATTGCGGCGGGCGCGATGGCCTGGCCCTGGCCGAGCAGATGCGTGGCTTCGAAGCGAGCAAGGCCATGCGCCTCACCAATGCGCAGCGCGAAGGGGCCTCCGCCCTGTTCACCAGCGCCCGCGCCGATGGGGACGAGACCATGGCCGCCATGCGCTGGGCGGCGGACCATTGCGCCGAGATCATCGATCCGCACACTGCCATCGGCCTGCACGCCGCGCGTAATGCCGGGGTGGATAAATCCGTGCCGGTGGTGACGCTGGCGACCGCTCACCCGGCCAAGTTCCCCGATGCCGTGGAACAGGCAACCGGCGTCCGTCCGGGCCTGCCCGCCCGCGTGGGTGACCTGTTCGAGCGGGAAGAGCGCTACGTCCAGCTGCCGGGCGAATATGATGCCATCGCCGCCTATGTGGCGGAGCATGCGACGCCGAACGCGGCATGAAACATCCGCTCAGCCTGAGCCTGTCGAAGGCCACGCTGCAGCGGTTGCCGTCGCGCATGTGCTTCGACAAGCTCAGCATGAACGGGTTTAGGTGCGGGAGGACACAGAGTGGCAGATCTCGCACTTGATCCCCTGATCCTGGCGGGCGAGGGCTGGGCTCATTACGGGCTGGTCGATAGCGGCCATGGCCGCAAGCTGGAGCGCTACGGTCCGTTCCGCTTCATTCGGCCGGAGCCACAGGCCATGTGGACTCCGCGCCTTGCGGATTGGGACGCGGATGGCGAATTCGTGCCCGGTTCGGACGAGGATGGCGGCGGGCGCTGGCATTTCTTTCGCGAAGTGCCGCGCGAAGGCTGGCCGCTGGAATGGGAAGAGGTGCGCTTCACTGCGCAATGCACACCCTTCCGCCATCTGGGCTTCTTCCCGGACATGGCGCCGGTGTGGCACTGGATGCGCGGGCAGTTGGACGGCAAGCCGGATGCGCAGGCGCTCAACCTGTTCGGCTATACTGGCGTGGGCACGCTGGCGCTGAGCAAGTGCGGGCCGGTCACGCATGTCGATGCCAGCAAGAAGTCGGTCGCGGCGGCGCGCGAAAATGCCTTCCTTTCGGAAATGCAGGACCGGCCGGTGCGCTGGCTGGTGGACGATGCTGCCAAGTTCACCGCGCGCGAAGTCCGGCGCGGCAGGCGCTATGACGGGATCATTCTCGACCCGCCGAAATTCGGGCGCGGGCCGGGCGGCGAGACCTGGCGGATCGAGGAGCATCTTGCTCCGCTGATCGCCGATTGCCGCAGCCTGCTGGACGAGGACAGCCGCTTCCTGTTCCTCACCGCCTATGCCGTGCGCATGTCCAGCCTTTCGCTGGCCGGGCTGTTGCAGGAACATTTCACGGGCCTGCCCGGCAGGATCGAACATGGCGACCTGGCCGTGCGGGAAGACGGGCCGGACGGGCGGCTGTTGCCCACCGCAATCTTCGCGCGCTGGACTCGCGGTGAGTGACGGAGGCCCGGCAAGGGCATAGACATTCGAGGGCGCAGCCAAAGGGGGATTCGCGCTGATGGCATCGGAACCGCATCCGCTCGATGTTGTCCCGCCCGCGCGGATCGCCGTGCTGGTGGAAGAGGTGGGCGTCCGCAAGGTCGGCCTCGGTTTTGTCGAAACCTTCACTCTGGGCGTGCTGGCCGGGGCCTTCATCGCCTTCGGCGCGATGTTCTACACTGTGGTGATTACCGGCAGCGAACTGGGCTTTGGGCCTACCCGCCTGCTGGGCGGGGTGGCCTTTTCTCTCGGGCTGGTGCTGGTGATTGTCGGAGGGGCGGAACTGTTCACCGGGAACAGCCTGATCGTGCTCGCCCGGGCCAGCGGCAGGATCACGACGGCTGCCCTGCTGCGCAACTGGGTGATCGTATGGTGCGGCAATCTGGCCGGCGCGCTGGGAACGGCGCTGCTGGTCCATTTCTCGGGCATATTGTCACTGGGCGATGGGGCGGTGGCGGCAAAGGCACTGTCGCTCGCCGATGCCAAGCTGGCGCTTGGCCCGATGGAGGCTTTCACGCGCGGCATATTGTGCAACATCCTCGTCTGCCTGGCGGTATGGATGTGCTTCGCGGCGCACAATGTTGCGGGCAAGGTGCTGGTTATCATCTTCCCGATCACGGCCTTCGTGGTGCTCGGCTTCGAGCATTCCGTGGCCAACATGTACCTTATCCCGGTGGCGATGCTCCAGTCGGGCGCGTTCGATATGACCGGGCTGGCCGCCAATCTCGCGCTCGTGACGGCGGGCAATGTCGTGGGCGGGGGCGTGCTGGTGGCGCTGATCTACTGGCTGATCTATCGTCGGCCCCATTCCGGGTGACGAGCGCCCGATCGGCCGAATGCTGGACATCGGCGCGTTCCGGTGCAAAGGGCGCGCAAAATCATAAGCAGGGCAACGATGTCTGACAGCCTCTACCTCGAAGTAGCCGATTTCGAACATGACGTACTGACCGGAATCTATTCGGAAGAGACCGGCAAGGCCCAGCCTTTGCGCTTCAGCCTGCGGGTGAAGCTCAAGGCGGCGGATCGCTACGAGCCGGAAACGCCACTCGATGCCAGCCTCAACTATATGGACCTGAAGTTCGCCGCTTCCGAGGCGCTGGGCGATTCTCGCCACTATCAGCTGATCGAAGCTGTGGCGGAACATATCTGCGACACGCTGTTCCTGCGCGATGATCGCGTTGAGGAAGTCGCGGTCAAGATTGTGAAGCTGGCGCTCAGTGAGGCGAATGAGCAGATCGGCATTACCCTCACGCGGCAGCGCCGGGCAGGCTGATGCAGGCGGTGCTGCGCATTCAGGGCCTGCCGGAGGCGGCACTCGATGCCGCGGCGGCCTTTCATGCGCGCTATCTGCCCGCCATCCGCAAGGAACTGGCAAGCGGGGCGGAGGCTCTGGTGCTGGTTTTCCCCGAGGCGCCTTACAACCACACAGGCTGGCGCAAGGCCGCCATCGCCGACCTTGCCCGCGATGCCGCGCCCAAGCGGGTGAATGGCGTTGAAGGGCCGGAAGGAGAGCCGGTGGAGGCCGTGCTGCAATGGCTGGCCCATGCGCCTGGGATCACCGGGCAGCTTCTGCCGGTCGATCCAGCGGCAGGGAATCACGGGGCGGGTAATTTCCCGAATTAGTGCTATATGACATTCGTGAGCACATCTTCGGCCCCCCTGGTGGACGCCTTCAACCGGCGGATAACCTATCTGCGCCTTTCGGTGACCGACCGGTGCGACCTGCGCTGCACTTATTGCATGCCGGAAAAGATGACCTTCCTGCCGCGCAAGGATGTGCTGAGCCTTGAGGAACTGCACAAGCTTGCGCTGGGCTTCATCGATCGCGGTATCACCAAGATTCGCCTGACCGGCGGGGAGCCGCTGGTGCGGCGTGATGTGATCGAACTGGTCCGCGCGCTCGGCCGCAAGATCGGCGATGGGCTGGAAGAGCTGACCATCACCACCAATGGCACTCAGCTTGAACATTTCGCGGACGATCTGGCCGCCGCAGGTGTGAGGCGCATCAATGTCTCGCTCGACACGATGGATGGGGTGCTGTTCCAGCGCCTTTCCCGTCGCGACAAGCTGAACGACGTGCTGCGCGGCATTGCCGCCGCGCGCGAGGCCGGGCTGAAGGTGAAGCTCAACACCGTGGCGTTGAAGGGCCTCAACCAGGAGGAAATCCCCTTCCTTATCGAATGGGCGCATGCCCATGGCCACGACATCACCCTGATCGAGACCATGCCGCTGGGCGATGTGGAAGAGGAGCGGGTGGACCATTACCTGCCGCTGCCCGTTGTGCGCGACGAACTGGAGAAGCGCTGGACGCTGGTGCCTACCGATGTGACCACCGGTGGCCCCTCGCGCTATGTCGATGTGGCGGAGACGGGCGGGCGCCTGGGCTTCATCACGCCGCTGACCAATAATTTCTGCGCGGGCTGCAACCGTATCCGCGTGACGGCCACCGGCCAGCTTTATGCCTGCCTTGGCGGCACGGAGCAGGTGGACTTGCGCGCGGCGCTGCGTTCCGACGAACCGGAGCGCAACCTTTCCGAAGCGCTCGACCTGCTGATGCGGATCAAGCCGGAGAAGCACGACTTCAGGATCGAGCGCGGAGCTGCTCCGGCCCTGTCGCGCCACATGTCGCTGACGGGCGGTTGATCCCATGGGCGTGAAGTTCGTCTTTCTCGGCAAGCTTGCCGACCTTGCCGGCGCCCATCAGCGGGACTTCGTGGAAGCCGACGGACTGGTCGACTGGACCGATTTGGTCGCCTGGCTGGAAGTGTGGAGTTCGCCCGATCTCTCCAACGCGATTGCCGGGGAAAAGGTGCGAATCGCGATCAACGGGGAATTGCTCAAGGACAAGGCTGCATTCGCCGCAAGGGATGGCGATGAGGTGGCCTTCCTGCCCCCCGTCAGTGGAGGCTGAGATGCGCGATGTGCGCCTGCTCGCCGCCGCTTTCGATCCGGGGGCGGAGATTGACGCATTTTCCGCCGTCCATGCTGAGGCGGGTGGCGTGGCGGCCTTTGTCGGCAAGGTTCGCCCCACTGGCGGCTGCGAGGCGCTGGAGCTTTCGCATTACGAGCCGCTTACCCTGCCTGGCATGGAGGGGCTGGCCGATGCGGCGCTTGGCCGATTCGATCTGTCCGGCATTCTGCTGGCGCATCGTGTCGGCGTGCTGAGGCCGGGTGAACCGATCGTGCTGGCCGTCGCCGCCGCGCGCCATCGCCGTGCAGCGATCGAGGCGGTGGACTTCGCCATGGATCACCTCAAGAGCGATGCGTGGTTCTGGAAACGTGAAAAGCGTGCCGATGGCTGGCACTGGATCGAACCGCGCGCCGAAGACCATTCCGATCTGGCGCGCTGGAAGAGGTAACGCGGATCAGTTCGCCAGCTGTGCGTTCAGCGAATCCAGCAGCCGATCTTCTTCGCCCACCAGCTTTTCAACATCGGCGCGAGCCGATTCGATCTGGGCGAGTTCTTGCCCGTCCGTCTGTGCATTTACGTAAAGCAGATCGAGTTCGGCGAGCGAGATCATCGTTTCGCTGCGAATCCCGGTGAGATCGCCCAGCGCGACTTGCGCGACTGACCATTGTTCATCGCCGATTCCGGCACTGCGCGCGGCTGAGGTTGAAGTGCGGGCCTTGCCTGCCGCAGTCAGGAATCGGGCGTGGGCAGATTCGGCATCGGCCCGCAATCGGTCGATCCGGCCCAGCGTTTCCGGGCCTTGCGGAGCCGGAATGAAGGTTTCTGCCTCTACCGGCTGAAACACGCCGCTTACCCGTTCGGCATCGCGGATTGCGAGAGACGGGAAGGCGCCATCATCCTTGGCGCAGCCCGCCAGAGCGAGCGAGGCGGCGGCGAAGAAGGGCAGGGCATATCGGCGCGAAGTCATGCGTGGAGCCATAGCATGGTGGGAATACCTTTCCAGCGTCTTGAGAAATGCGGCTCTGCGGCGTTGACAGGAAGGGGCGCTTACACTAACGGCACCCATCTTTCCGGCGCCCTTCCGGGGGCGCGCGGCGCGTCGCTCAATGCTCGGGATTCGTTTTCGGAGTTCGGGCAAAGCGGGGCGGCACAGCAGTAGAATGGATGCAAGTACCATGTTCGCAGTAGTGCGCACGGGCGGCAAGCAGTATCGGGTTGCCGCCGGAGACAAGATCGCGGTTGAAAAGCTCGCTGGCGAAGCCGGTGACACGATCGTGCTGGGTGACGTTCTTCTCGCCGGTGACGGCGGTGAACTGAGCGATGCCGGCAAGGTGACGGTGTCTGCCGAAATCATCGCCCAGGCGAAGAGCGAAAAGGTGTTGGTGTTCAAGAAGCGCCGCCGCCACAACTATCGTCGCCGCAACGGTCACCGTCAGCAGATGACGCTGCTGCGCATCCTCGCTGTTGGCGAAGGCAAGGCTCCGGCCGCCAAGAAGGCTGCTGCGCCCAAGGCTGAAGAAGCCGCTCCCGCCGCTGAGGCCGCGCCGAAGAAGGCTGCAGCCAAGAAGCCCGCCGCCAAGAAGGCGGATCAGGAATAAGTCCCGAGTTACGGAGTAAGACGAGATGGCACATAAAAAAGCAGGCGGTTCGTCCCGTAACGGTCGTGATTCGGCCGGTCGTCGCCTTGGCGTGAAGAAGTTCGGCGGTCAGGAAGTGATCGGCGGCAACATCATCATTCGCCAGCGCGGCACCCGCGTCTATCCGGGCGTGAACGTCGGCATGGGCAAGGACCACACCCTGTTCGCGCTCGCGGAAGGTCGCGTGCGATTCCACGATGGCAAGCTCGGCCGCAAATACGTCTCGGTAGACGTAATGGCTGAAGCCGCCGAATAAGCGGACGGTTCATTGAAAGGGCCGTCCTACGGGATGGCCCCGCCGGAGTCAGAATCCGGCCGTCAGAGGGAGAGGGGCCCAGCCCGTCTCCCTCTTTTCACGTCTCCCTCGCAACGCTTGGCCGAAAAGCCGGTGCTTTCGGCAATAGTCCTGTCACGTTCCGCAATCAGTGGGGCGTGGCGGCGCGAGAGGAGAATGCCATGTTTCACCGTAGCGAAAGATTGCTGCTCAGGCCGGGTTGGCTGGAAGATGCAGGCGAACTGACGTCCCGGATCGCCGACGAGGCGATTGTCCGCAACCTTGCCAGTGCCCCGTGGCCCTATCGGCAGGAAGATGCCGAGACCTGGCTGTCTCGGGCGTCCAACCCCCGTTTCCCCGCCTTTCTGGTGACGCTGCCCGGCGCGGGCGGCAGTCCCATCATCGGCGCCTGCGGCCTGCATGAGGACGCGCAGGGAACGGAAATCGGATATTGGATCGCGCGCGAATGGTGGGGCAAGGGCTTCGCCACCGAAGCGGCGCGGGCGGTGCTGTCTGTCGCACGGTCGCTTGGCCATCGGCGTGTCCATAGCTGCCATGCGGTCGACAATCCGGCATCCGGGCGCGTCCTGCGCAAGGCAGGCTTCAGTCCTACCGGACGGATTCGCACGGTCCACAGCCGGGGGAGGGGAATCGACATTTCGGCAGTCGAATTCGTCACCGAACTGGACGGCTGTGTAGGTGGCGACGATCCGGCGATGATGCCGCGAGCGGCCTGACCCCCTCTCCAGCGTGAGAGGGGGCTGCGCCGTCGCATCAGGCGGCGGCCGAGGCGGCCTTGCGAAAGGCGGGAACTGTCTCTTCCATTTCGACCGGCATTACCGCGTCGGCATATTCGCTGTCGTAAAGGTGGATCAGAGCGCGGTCGTCAGTCTTCCACGGGTGAAAGCCCGGAAGGAAATAGGCCACCCAGTCAGGGAATATCTTGCGCAGTACGCCCGGACGACCGACCAGATAGAGGCCGACCCGCCATTTCCATTTCCAGCCGGTCAGCCCGTCCTGAGCCAGGAAATCCAGCGTGTCCTGTATCCGGCCTTTCAAGAAATTGCGCCCGGCCAGAATCATCAGCAGGGACTTTACCCACCAGCGGCGGAAGCGTGTCCAGTCGCGCGTGGCATGCAGCCAGGTGTCATAGGTGACGCCCTTGTGCTCGATTTCCTCGACCGCATGCCAGCGCCATAATTCAGCGACTTCCGGCTCGGCCTTGCCATATTGCCAGAGGTGGGTGAGCGTGTGGCGCGCGATGATCGCTGTGAAATGCTCCAGCGCCATAGAGGCGGCGAGATTGGCGATTGCGGGCCGCTCGCGTGTAACCTGCACGGCCTCATTCAAGCGCTGCTCGACGCGCGAAATGTCATAGCCCGCATCGGTAACATAACGGTTGAAGGCGACATGTTCGCGGGTGTGATTGATTTCCTGCCGCACAAACGCCCGGATTTCCGCTTCCAGCTTGGGCGGCACGCCTTCTCGATGCGCCTTCACATGTTCGATGAAGAAGCTCTCGCCCACCGGGAATGCCACGGAGAGCGAATTGTGCCACGCGGTCGCCACCGGATCGTTGCCCAGCCACCAGCGTACCGGCCGCGCTTTGCGACAAAAGCGGCGGTCACGCGGACGGATTGCCAGATCCGCTGGAGTGGCCGTATCCTTGCCGAGCGGCGCCGAGGCCTCTAGGTCGAATTTGAACGGTGCGGACATGTTCAGATTATCACCGGATTAGCTTACCATTATGTCAACAAGGAAACGCCTGACTCCCGAGGAAAGCCGCCTCGCCGCGCTGGAGGCCGCGCGCGCTCAGTTGATCGAGGCCGGCCCGCAGAGCGTGACGCTCAAGGCCGTGGCTGCCAGAATTGGCAGGACGCACGCCAATCTCCTTCACCATTTCGGGTCAGCCGCCGGATTGCAGCGCGCCCTTGGCGGCTATCTGGCGGAGACTGTTTGCCAAACCATTGCCGACGCAGTGCGTGCTACCCGCAGTGGCGAAGGCAGTCCGCGCGACGTGGTGGATCTGACTTTCGATGCGTTCGACATTGGCGGGGCGGGGGCACTGGCAAGCTGGATGCTTGCTTCAGGCAATGAAGACGCGCTCGATCCGGTGATCGAATCCATCCACGCATTGGTGGATGAGCTGACACCGCAGGATGCGGATCATGCGGACGAGGCGGCGTCCGTCCGCCAGACCACGCTGACGCTGGTGCTGCTGGCGCTGGGTGATGCGCTGATGGGCGAGCGTATGGCGGCCTCGCTCGGCCTGCCGCGCGGATCTGCAAGGGCTCACGCAGAAGCCCTGTTGCTTGCCCAGCTTAGTGGGAAGCAGAGCAAAACCGCCGATTAGCCCTCTGAAACCTCTTCGTCGGTGGCGATGGCTTGCGCTTGCCATGCGGGCAGCGTGGAAGAATCCATCGCCTCGATCCGCAAGTGATCGACGGCCATGCCCAGGTCAGGATAGGCAATACGGCGCCGGCTTTCGTCCGAGCGGTCCAGCGGGACTACTGTCAGCCTACGATTGACCTTCTGGCGCCAGTTCATCCGGGCAGTGTTCTCCTGCCCGACATAACAACCCTTACTGAAGCTCACGCCGTTCAGTTCTGCGGCGTTGGTTTCCAGCCACAATATGTCGCCCAACTCCGCCCGACCTTCCGGCACGCCGAGCGACAGGCGATGGGCCAGCCAGGCAGCGTCCGCGCTTTCGTCATCTTCGGAAACAGGCGCGATCCAGCGCTGACCAAGCGCCAGCAATCTCGGATCGCGCGCGCCCCCGTCTCCGGGCGCGGGTTCCCAATGGACGCCGTGGGCATCGTCGCGCTCGATCGCGATCTTGCGCCGCAGGCGGTAGAGCGAAAGGCGCCTTGCCAGATCGTCCGCCGCGTCGGCCTCACAATCGAGCAGCAGCCCGTCGCCATCCGGCCAGACGAGGAAATCGAACATGGCCTTGCCCTGCGCACTCAGCAGGCCAGCCCAGACTGGCAGAAGGCCGGTGACATCGTTCGTGACCAGTCCTTGCAGGAAGCCCCTAACATCCTCGCCTTCTTCCAGTGGAGTGAGCCTGACGAGTGCGCGAGAGAAGAGCCGGGTCTGTGCCATGCTGTGAAGGTGGCGGCGCGGATGGGAAAATCAATCCCCCAGCAGCCTTTCCATGCTCCTGCGGCCACCGCCAGAAGGCCGGGATAGGGTCGGGTAATCAGGATCTTCGAGCACAGAGGAGATCAGAAAATCCTCCACAGCTTGAATCTCCGGCTCGCTACGCTGGGGATTGCGATAATAGACCAGCCGCCAGTCCTCCAGCGGGAAGAGCAGCGCTACGTTGCGATGTTCGTTGCGCAGGATTGGCTCCAGCGTGGCACCAACGCAATTGCCGCGTTCGAACATGGCGGACATGACATCGAAATATTGGGTGCGCCCGGCAATCGTCCGCGGCTTGATCCCGGCCTTTGCCAATAGGGATAGAACCAGATTCTCGTAGGGCGTGCCTGCTGGAGGCAGGACGAAAGGTAGCGCGCTCGCTTCTTCCGTCGTCAGCAGGCGATTCTTGCCCTTGAGAAAACTGCGGTGGCCGAAAACGCCGCAGCGAATCCGGGCAAGTTCGCGCATGCCCGGCGCCATTGGCCGACCCAACTGCTCCTGAAACAGGGCGAGATCGTACTGATCGCGTTCGACAACCTGGCTCGGTAGATCGGAAATCGTGGGAGAAACGAAATCCAGATGAATCGCCGGATGCGCCTCCACAAAACTGTCGAGTTTGGGCCGGACGCAATCCTTCAGAATGTAATTTCCGATCATAACTTTGAGGCGTAATTCGCCCGGAGGCGACGTTCCGCCAGGACGGCGATGGGTTGCAAGCTGTTCCGCGGAGCGCCAGAATTCGCCCAAATCTGCCAGAAATGCGGCGCCTTCAGTGGTTAATAGCGGCTTTTTCCCCGGCTCTCGCGAGAGCAATCGGGTGCCAAGCTGATTTTCCAGCGCTTTCAACTGGTTGCTAACCGATGCCTGCGATATTCCCAATTCATCGCCCACGAGCCGGAAGCTCCGCAATCTGCAGAGCAGCTCGAATATTTCGAGCTGGCGGAGAGTGAAAGGCAGCCCGGGCATGAGATTGGATTAGTCGGTTATAACTTTTCAGTGATGATTTGTCATCACTTTGGGATGTGTTGCCTCGAAGTGGGGGGAACCAATATGGGCGCGCAGCTTTTCAATCGCGTGATTAAACGGCAAGGAATGGAAGCAGAAGCAAACCAGACAGACGGGCAGGAGTCGGAAGATCGTCGGAGAGACGGTCGGACTACTGCTGTTTATCGTCCGGTTCTGCTTGAGGCTGACGGGTTTACCGGCTTCTGCCTGCTACGCAATTTGTCCCCCAGCGGGATGATGGGCGTGGCATATGCAGATTTTGCCATTGGCGAGGCAGTGAGCGTGCAGTTCATGCCGGGCCATGTGGTGAGCGGTAAGGTCGCCTGGTCGAAGGAAGGTAAGATCGGTGTCCAGTTCGATGAGGAAATCGATCTGGCCGCTGCGCTCAAGAACATGGGCAGCACCCATGTGGAGAGCCAGCTCAACCGTGCGCCTCGCCTTCCGATCCAGTGTGACGGCGAAGCGCTGCTTGGCGATGTCCGCATCAAGCTGGAGGTGAGAGACATCTCCCAGCGCGGCATCAAGGCGGTAATTCCCACGGTGCGCCCCGGTGACGAGGTGACCGTGATGTTGCCGGGAATGGAGCCGCGCAAAGCGGTAGTGCGCTGGTCGCAGCTGAATGTTGCCGGGTTGAACTTCATCCGGCCCGTCGGCTTCGAGGAATTGGCGCGCTGGGCGATCTTCTGCCAGGCGGAAGGTTGCGCCACCTGTGAACGCAAGACCGCCTGAGAGACGGCGAACGCGTTCAGAGTTCTAGTGGGTGCCAGCGGTCGAAACAGGCCGCCTGCCCGCCAGCGGAGCCCTTCGGGTCGAAGAGGTTCCAAACCGACGCCCGCTCGATCCGGAAGCCCCCTCCGGATCGGGCGGTGCGCACTCCGGCATAATCGTCGATGAAACCGCGTTCGGTCACCTGAGCCAGCATGCGCGCGCGTTCTTCGCGCGCAAGGGGCTTTGCGGAAAGGCGCGAGGGCAGGCGGATGAATTCCGCTGCCGGAAATTCGAACAGGCTGAGCGCCGCACAATTGGCGTAGAAGAAGATCGGATCGGCCTCTGTCCCATGGGCAACCACTACGGCCGGCAGGTTCCACAAAGTATCGGGCAGGTCACCGCCGGGCGGAACGAGATTTCGCCCGGTAAGGCGGCTAAAGCTCGCGGCGATCATTTCGATGCGCTCAAACCCTGCATGGGCTTCCACTAGCAGCCGTTCGGCCTGCCAGTCGCGCGTTCCGGTCTCGAATTCGTCGCTCATGCGAAGCTGCTAGCGGCGCGGGCCGCGAAACGATAGGGGGCAGGCATGGCCGACTCCACCGCGATAACGATCCGCCGCCCCGATGACTGGCACATTCACCTGCGTGACGGTGCGGTGATGCAAGGCGTTCTGCCCTATACGGCGCGCCAGTTTGCCCGCGCGATCGTGATGCCCAATCTCACGCCGCCGGTAGTGAACGTGGCTGAAGCAATTGCATATCGGGAGCACATCCTTGCCGCCGTTCCGGAAGGGATGGATTTCACGCCGCTGATGACGGCCTATCTCACCGACGATACCGACCCGGCAGAATTGGCGCGCGGCCATGCCGAGGGTGTGTTCACCGCGGCCAAGCTCTATCCTGCCAATGCGACGACCAATTCCGCGCGCGGGGTCAGCAATGTCGCGAACCTCCTGCCTGTCTTCGAGAAGATGCAGGAAATCGGCATGCCGCTGCTGCTTCATGGCGAGGTAACCGATGCCGACATCGACATCTTCGATCGCGAGGCCGTGTTCATCGAACAGATTCTGGCGGATCTCGTGCTGACTCTGCCGGACCTGAAGGTCGTGCTCGAACATGTGACGACTGAGGAAGCGGTGGCTTTCGTGGACGCGACCGGGCCAAACGTGGCAGCTACGATCACGCCGCAACACCTTCATATCAACCGCAATGCCATGCTGGTCGGCGGCATCCGCCCACATGCCTATTGCCTGCCGGTCGCCAAGCGCGAAAAGCACCGTCTCGCGTTGCGTCGCGCCGCCACCAGCGGTTCGCCCAAATATTTTCTCGGCACGGATACGGCGCCGCACGCGAAGCATCTGAAGGAAGCCTCCTGCGGCTGTGCGGGCATCTTCAATGCGCCTTTCGCCCTGGAAAGCTATCTTGCGGTGTTCGAGGAAGAGCGTGCGCTGGACCGGTTCGAAGCTTTCGCTTCCGAACACGGCCCGCGTTTCTACGGCCTGCCGCTCAATGAAGGCACGGTGACGCTGGAGAAGGCGCCTGTGGAAGTGCCAGAAGTGCTCGATGCCAACGGCACGCCTATCGTGCCGTTCCATGGCGGGCAGACGCTGGGCTGGCGTTTCCTGGGCTGAGGGATCAGGGCCGGGTAAATCAGGCAGGGCGGGGCAGCTTCCTTCGCCGCAGGAACAGATCCCACACGAACAGGGCCATGGCTGCCCAGATCATCACGAAGCAGCCCAACTGTGCGGGCTTCAGCGGCTCGTGGAACCAGAGCAGGCCCAGCAGGAAGACGATGGTGGGCGAAAGGAATTGCAGGAAGCCGATCAGCGTATAGTCCATCCGCCGGGCTGCCGTGGCAAACAGCATCAGCGGCACTGCCGTCATCGGCCCGCCAAGCGCGATGGCACCGGCAAGGGGCCAACCCTGCAACATGGACGATCCCGCCGGTTGGCCCGCATACCAGCCGGCAATGGCGACAGCAGGCAGGATCAGCAGCAGGGTTTCCACCATCAGCCCCACGATGGGGCCAACATTCACCGTCTTGCGGATCAGGCCGTATAGCCCGAAAGTTACCGCCATGGTCAGGCTGAACAGCAGGGTGCTGAGCGCCCCTGCGGCCAGCAGGGCCACGCCAACGGCAGCCAGCGCGACAGCGCCCCATTGCGGCCCGCTAAGCCGTTCTTTCAGCACCGCCAGCCCCAGCAGCATCATAACCAAAGGCAGAATGTAATAGCCAAGGCTGGCCGCATAGACGTGGTCCGTCTGGATCGCGACGACGTAAAGCACCCAGTTGATGCCGATCATCGCTGAACTGGCCAGCAGGGCCAGAACGGATCTGCGCTGAGAAAAAGCGGCGCGCAATTCGCCCCACTGGCCGCGCCATGCGATCACGGCTGTGCAAAGGGGAAGAGTGAAGATGATGCGCCATGCCACGAATTCGATAGATGGCACATCGTGCACCAGCCCGAGATAGAGCGGCATGATGCCCCAGATCGCATGCGATCCCAGCGCGAAGGCCAATCCGTCGATCTGGTGGCTGTGGTGCGAATCATTCGCCATGCGATTGGTGTTCCCGGGCGTTTGCCGCCTCGTTTGCCTGCGTCGGCAGGTGTTTAGGTTGCGGGGCAAGCGGTCGCAAGCTTCCCGTCCTGTGGGTGCGTAGGCGGAATTGCGTGGTTGTCCGCGGTTAAGAATCGAAGGTGTACAAAAACACTTGTCGGCCAACCCCATTCAGGGCTGACAAGAAGAGGACCGTCGAGAGGGCGGTCCGCATCGGGCCGGTAGTCTCCCCCCGCTCCTGGCCGGCCTAGGGTCTCCGCATTGTCCCCGGGAGACCAATAGATAGGCGCCCTCCCGGTACGCATGAGCCGGGACGGGCGCCTCGTCCTTTGAGGGGCTTTCTATCCCGACATGGTGGTCGCTCGCGCTGCTCGTAAGGTTTGCTGCAAAGACTTTCCCGATGCGGGACAAGGCGCTTAACTCCATCGGCAAACACGATAATTCCTCTAAATCGCCCTTAAGCCTTATCGGGGAGAATTCACGTCATGCTATGCAAGCCGCCGCTCGCCATTCTTGCACTCGTGCCCGCGCTGGCTCTGGCGGCATGCGGCGGCAAGGACGATGGAACTGAAACTCCCAAGGGAACCGCCGATGCCGAAGTTGCATCCGCCCTTGGTGAGGAGATCATGGTCGATCCGGACCTTGCCGGCCAGAACCAGGCCAATTCCGCAGTCTCGGCGGGTCTGGGCGATGGAGCGCTTCCCCCGGAAATGACCAGCCCCGAAGCCATCGAGCGCGCTCGCACGGATGCGCTGAAGCTTCTCGGCGGTCCGGGAAAGCTCAGGAAGGCTCCGGCCGCGCAGGCGGTTGCGGGCAAGCTGCCGGAAGGCTCCGCGCTCGCCGTGGCAAGCCGCGCGGCCGCCGCGCCCGGCAGGAATGGTAATTGCGCCGACCGGGCGCAGTATACGATGGATTGGGCGGCAAGGCTTCCAGCCACTTTCCCTGTCTATCCGCAAGGAGCGGTGCAGGAAGCAGCAGGCACGGATGAAGGCGCCTGTGCGCTGCGAGTGATCAATTATGTCACCGCTGTCCCGCTCGATGACGTGATCGACTTCTATTACACCCGCGCGACCGCTTCGGGCTTCACCGCTCAGCGCGTGAAGGAAGATGGCGATGACGTTCTGGGCGGAACGAAGGGCAAGGCATCCTTCGTGCTCTATGCGCGTTCGCGCGCCAAGGGCGGCACCGAAGTGGACCTGGTGACCAACGGCGAGTGACCGGTGGGCGGGGCGCGTGCCCCGCCGTTCCTCAGTTCGGCTTGAAGCCCACGCCTACGCTGGCACGCGGCTGGTCCATCTCTACGCTGGCTACCGGATAGGCGCAGTAATCCGCCGCATAGAAGGCTGCCGGGCGATGATTGCCCGAAAGGCCGACGCCACCGAACGGTGCCTCGGACGAAGCGCCATTTGTAGGCCGGTTCCAGTTCACGATCCCCGCGCGGATATTGGCCCAGAAGCGGTTATAATCCTGCGGCGTGCCTCCCATCAGCGAGGCCGACAGGCCGAAACGGGTGTTGTTCGCTTCCGCGATCGCCTCGTCGAAATCGTCGACCTTCACCACTTGCAGCAGCGGGCCGAACAGTTCGATGTCCGGTCGCTCCGGCATTTTGGTGACGTCGATGATGGCGGGCGAAAGGAACGGAAGATCGTCCTGCTTGCGACGCATGTGGCGGATCGGCTTGCCGCCCTGCGACATCAGGTAGAGGAAGCTCTCGGTCAGTTGATCGGCCGTGTTGTTGTCGATCACCGGGCCCATGAACGGAGCCGGATCGTCAAACGGTGCGCCCACCACGATACGGTCAGACAGTTTGGCGATCTTCTCGATCGCCTCGTCATAGAGCGAGGATTTGACGATCAGCCGCCGACCGGCCGTGCAGCGCTGGCCGGCGGTGGTGAAGGCGGATTGGACTACCAGCACCGCGACATCGTCCAGCAGCGGAGTGTTCCACAACACCATGGGGTTGTTGCCGCCCATTTCCAGCGCGACGATCTTGCCTGGATTGGAGGCCAGCTTGCGGTTGATCGCAATGCCGGCATTGGCCGAGCCGGTGAACAGCACGCCGTCCACCCCGGGATGGGCGACGACTGCCTTGCCTTCGTCCGGGCCGCCCAGCAGCAGCTGGACCACTTCGGGTGGAATGCCCGAACGGTGGAAGCAGCCCACCAGAAATTCGCCAACAGCTGGCGTCTTCTCGCTTGGCTTGAAGACAATGGCGTTGCCCGCGATCAGCGCGGGCACGATATGGCCATTTGGCAGATGAGCCGGGAAATTATACGGCCCCAACACGGCCATCACGCCATGCGGCTTGTGGCGCAGGGCCTGGGTGCCTTGCAGGGCGCTGTCATATTTGCGTTGGCCAGTCCGTTCCGCATAGGCGCGGATCGAAATCTCGACCTTGTTGATCACGGCCTCTACTTCGGTGCGGGCTTCCCACAAGGGCTTGCCTGTTTCGCGCGCGATCAGTTCGGCAAAGGCCTCGTTCGCCTTGCGCACCTCATTGGCGAAGCGGCGCACCATTTCGATGCGGGTTGCCAGGGGCAGGGCGGCCCAGGTTGGCCATGCACGGCGGGCGCGGGCCACGGCTTCATCAACGTCGCCCGGTGTGCCCCGCCACAGTTCCACGCCGGTGGCCGGTTCGAGCGAGATAATCGCGTCGGTACTCACGGGATAGACTTCCGATCAGACATCCTTGGGCCTTTGCCGCAGGATTGCGGCTGGGGCTAGCTTTCCGATCCTTTGCGCCAGTGGAAGGAAAGTTACAAGCGGAACCGGGTGGTTCGGGCGTCGCCATTGTGCCGGAAAAATACGCGGACAATTACTTAGAAACCCCCGCACAAGGCTTTTTGCCGGTCCGTGAAATTCAGACTTGAAGCTGCGCAATTGGAAGACGAGTCGCGCCATTGCGCGCGCACCTTCTTGTCCCTGGTCGATTGTCCCGGATTCGAACGCCGGACAGCGCTGTCTGTTTTCGGACAGGTGTATGTTGCCGGCTTCTTACACTAAAATGACCTTATTCCAATGCCTTGTAATGCATCCGAAACGGACGCGACAGTCAGCTTGCAAGCCCCTTTCCGCGTTGCCGCCCATTCGCTTCGTGTTGTAGAAAAAGGTTATTAGCAATTTAACGATTCCTCGTCGTGCGCTCGCGGGCCTCGACGAGTGCCAGGGGGGCGCAATTTAATGAAAATTGAAACGATGGTCGGCGCTGGTGCGTCCGGTAACGACGCCGCGCGTGGGCGCAGGGTGAAGCTGGCGACGACGACTGCGTTGGCGGCCATCGCGCTGGGGGCGTATTTCTCGCCGCTGATGACTGATGAAGCCTACGCGGCTTGCAGCGCGGACACGTCCGGCTCGCCCAGCCCGGATACGCTTGAATGCACCGGCACGGATACGGATGGCATTGTCGTCAATTCGACCGATGGTAACGGCCTCGATGCCGTTATCGGCTCCGGCGCGGTCGTGACCAATGGCAGTGGCGGAACCGTCATCGACATCAATATCAATCAAAACATGATTGATTTCGATCTGGTGAAGCCGATCGATTTCGACATGAGTGCGTCCAACACCTCGATTGTCGGGCAGGGAACCGCAATTGACATTAGCCGTGGTGGCGCGTTGAGCAGCCTCACCGGCGATGTAACGATTGGCGGCAATGTGCAGAGCACTCTGGGCAATGCAATCGTGCTCAGCACTACTGCTGGCACGGGCAACGGAACGTTGGATGTCCACGTCACGGACACCGGGTCCGTTGAGGGCTATAATAACGGCATTACCTACACTTCGACCGGCGGCACCTCAAACGTCAATGTCACCAATGACGGCGATATCTTCGGCGGAAATACGGCGGTTTCGCTGAATGGCGGGCTGGTTCTCGGCAACGGAACCTTCCAGGTCATCAATAATGGCAGCATCGGCAATGCCGGCCATGCCGGCACCGGTCCGGCTATTTCGATGACGGGTCTGGCCAATAACGGCATTGTGACCAACAACGAGGATGCCGAAATTTACTCGCAGGGCGACGGCATCAATATGCTGTTGGGCGGGAATGGCACGGTCACCAACTCCGGCGACATTACGTCGACCGGCGGCATCGGCGTCAATCTCAACATCGGCTCCGACGCGCTGGTTACGAATAATGAAACCGGCGTAATCTCGGGCGAAAATGGCGGCGTGAACATCCTCGCCCTCACCGGCGAGGCTGAAGTCCAGAATCACGGGGAGATCGTTTCCGGTTCCGGCTACGGCATCAATGTCAGTTCACTCGACGATATCACCATCGGCAATGACGGCTCGATTGACGCGGATACCAACGGTATTTCGGCCAATGCACTGCTTGGCGATGTCGACGTAACCAGCACCGGCACGATTGACGTCGATTCCGGCACTGGCATTTTCGCGCTCGCTGCGGATGGTAGTGTCACCATCGATACGCAGAGCGAAGACGGTTACGTCACTTCCGTCGGCGGCTCGGGTATCGTGGGCGTTGCGCTGACTGATGGGGACGTCTCGATTGATTCCGGTGCAGTCAACGCCGGCTCGGGCGGTGTCGCGCTTCCGGCACCTCTGGATACCATGAGTTTTCCTGTCGGCGGGGGCGTAATCGCGGTCACCAACAGCGGCGCTGCCACTGTAAACGCGCATGACGATATTTCGGTTGATGGCGGCACGTTCGGCGCAGCTGCGATTTCGCTCAACGGTTCGGCAACCGTCAATCTCGACGAGGGCGTGGCGATTGATCCGCCGATGATCGGTGCCGGCGCGATCGTGCTGGGCGGAGCCGGGGATGCGACGGTCAATGCCAATGGAACGACCATCGACGCCACGGCAGTGGGCGCGTTCGCCTATAATGGCGGCCTCGGCGATGCGAACGTCAATGTCGAAAATGCTGAAATCGGGCAGAACTTTACCCCTCCAATGCTCGGCGTCGGTGCGATGGCCATTGGTGGTGGCGATGCCGATATTGAAGCGGCTGGTTCCACCGTGTCCGGCATGGCAGGCATTGCGGGCTACACGCAAGGTGGCGGCAATGTCTGGATTGACAGCGGCACCGTGAACGCCAGTGGCGGCGGTGCGCTCAGCCTCGGCGTCATCGGTGTCGCCCAGGGTGGCGGCAGCGTTGATATCGACACGCATGGCGATACTACGGCGGCAGGCCTCGTGGCTGTTGGCGGTTATGCCGATACAGGCGGCGACGTTTCGATCGATCTGCTCGGCGCGAGCGACGACATTACCAATGTCACTGGGGCGAACGGCATCGGTGTGATCGGCGTTGCGCAGGGCGGCGGCGATGTGGACATTGAAGGCGCATATTCGAACGTAACCGCTGGCGCGGGCATCCTCGGTTATTCCGATACGGGCGGTAATGTCTGGATCGACAGCGGCACGGTCACAGCATCCGGCGGCACGCTGGGTGTGGGCGTAATCGGCGTTGCGCAGGGTGGCGGCAGTGTCGACATCGACACGCATGGCGATACGGTCGCTTCCGGCCTCGTCGCAATTGGCGGCTTTGCGGATACGGGCGGCGATGTCTCGATCGATCTGCTTGGTGCCAGCGACGACATCACCACCGTGACGGCCGCGAATGGCGTTGGCGTCCTCGGCATTGCGCTGGATGGTGGTAATGTCGACATTGAAGGTGAATATTCGGACGTTACGGCCGCAATCGGCATTGTCGGATTTGCAGATACAGGCGGCAACGTGTGGATCGACAGCGGCGAAGTCGAAGCGACTGGCGGCGCGTTGGGCGTTGGCGTTGTGGGCGTAGCCCTCGGCGGCGGCAATGTGGACATCGACACCCACGGCAATACGACGGCGAGCGGCCTGCTCGGCGTGGCCGGTATCACGGACGATGTCGGCAATGTCGGCATTGATCTTCTCGGTTCGTCCGATGACATCACTCAGGTCAATGCCGTCGATGGCGTCGGTGTTCTGGGCCTCGCGCTCGGCAGTGGCGATGTCGATATTGAAGGCGAATTCTCTCATGTGACCGCAGGCGCGGGCATTGTCGGCGCCTCGCTGGATGGCGGCAATGTCTGGATCGACAGCGGCGAAGTCGATGCGACCGGTACTGGCCTTGGCGGTGTCGGCGTGGCTGGCATCGCGCTGGACGGGAATGTCGATATCGATACGCACGGCAGCACCGATGCCAACGGGCTGTTCGGCGTTGCTGCTCTGGCCGTGAACGGCAATGCCAGCATCACGACCGGAGGTGCTGTCAACGCAGCCAATGGCGCGGGTGTCACCGCCATCGCGCTGGGCGGGGATGCAACGGTCAATACCCAGGACGATATTGTCCAGTCTGCCTTTGTCGGCGTTGGCGCTCTCGCAGTTGACGGTAATGTCGATATCGACGCTGGCGAAGTAACAACCACGGCCACCGGCTTCGAAGGAAGCGGCGTGGCGGGCATTGCCCTTGGCGGCAATGCGGACATCGCCACCTATGCCGATGTTACGGCCGGCGGCACCTTCGGCGTGCTCGGCTCTGCGGTGGGCGGCGACGTGCTGATGAATATCGGCGCGGACACCACTGTGACCGCAGCTAATGGTGCAGGCGTGTCGGGCATTGCCGTAGATGGCAATGTGGACATCAACGCGGAAGGCACCACGGTCGAATCGCAGAATATCGGTATCGGTGCGCTGGCCCTCAACGGTGGCGTGACGGTTGATAGCGGCGATGTGCACACCACGGCTACCGGCTTTGGCGGCAGCGGCGTGGTCGGCATCGCGGTCGATCTGGGCGGTGGCGGCGGCGACGCGACGGTCGTGACCCATGGCAAGATCTCGGTCGATAACGGCCTGTTCGGCGCGGCGGCAATCGCAACGGGCGGCAACGCTTCGCTGACCATCGGCGGCGACATCGATCCGCCGGATATCGGCGGCGCAGCGCTGGCAATTGGCGGCGATGCGGATCTCGACGTGCTGGCTGGTGTCAGCGTTGAAGCGGATAATGTCGGCCTGCTGGCTGCCGCTGTCGGCGGTAATGTGGACATCAATGCGGATGCGACCTCAGTCATCACCAGCGGCGATGCTGGCGTGGTCGGCACAGCATTCGGCGGCGATGTGAACATCGACACCGGCACGGTCTATGCAAATGGCACCGGGATCACCGGCGTGGGCATCACCGGTGTTGCGCTGGGCGGTGAGGCTAACATCACCACTCACGGCCTCACCGATGCGGACGGCCTGTTCGGCATTTTCGCTCTCGCGGATGAAAATGTGAACGTCACCATCACCGATCAGACGGTGAATGCGCTGTTCGGCTTCGGTGTTGTTGCCACTGCTGGCGGCGACGTGGTTGTTGATGGTGTTGGCAGCACGATCAACTCCGGCCTCACCGGTATTGCGGCGACTTCCATTACCGGCAACGCCAAGGTCGATAGCGGCACGATCGTTTCCTCGAGCGGCTCCGGCGTTCTCGCCAGCGCGTTCGGCGGCAACACAGACATCGTGCTTCATGGCGATGTTACGGCTAATGGCCTCGCAGGTGTGAACGGCATCGCCTCGGGCAATGTGAACATCGATCTGGGCGCGAACTCGATCACCAACACCGCCAGCATTGGTGTGGGCGCAGAGGCAGGTGGGGACGTTCTGATCCTCGGCGCTGACAGCACGATCAACTCTGAACTCACCGGCATCTTTGCCCTGGGTCTTGGTAGCGTTGACGTCGAATCCGGCACGGTCTCCTCGGCTAATGGTTCGGGCGTGATCGCAACGGCGCTGGGCGGCGATGCCACCATCACCACCTACGGCAAGATCACAGCCGATAACGGCCTGTTCGGTGCATCTGCGACGTCGATCGGTGGCGCCGCCACGGTCACCGTCAATGAAGCTATCGATCCGCCCATGATCGGTGCTTCTGCCGTCAGCTTCGGTTCTGGCGCGGCAACCGTCACCAACAATTCCGACATTGAAGCCAACCTCATTGGCATCAATGCCGCGAATTTCGGCGATGGCGACGTCGTTGTCACCAACAATGGTACCGTCGGCGCAGGCGCCAATCCCGCTCCGCTCTTCGGCATTTCGGTGCTGAATGCCGGTCCGGGCGCCACCACCATCACCAATGCGACGGATGCGGAAGTCTATTCCCTCGGCGCGGCGGTGTTCGCGGTTGCCAATGACTTCGATCCGGTTGCGGTGGACGATATTTCCATCGTCAATGACGGGTTGCTCCAGGGCGATGGCGATCTGCTCGCTGCCGTCATGACGTGGAGCGACGGGTCGCTCTCGCTGGCCAATGGTGTCCATGGCGTCATCACCACCGATGAAATCGATCCTGAAAGCGGAGCGGCGATCTGGGCCTATTCCGATGTCGGCACGATCGGCATCGACAATGCAGGCTCGGTCATCGGCAATCTGGCACTTGGTGCAGCCGGCGTCGATGCACTCAGCGGCGTGAGCGTACAGTTCGAGAACAAGGTGACCGGCGACTGGACCTTCTCGGGTGCGAATGCGGTCTATGGGCTTGGCGATATTGTCCTGAACAATGTCGGCATCATTGACGCTGTCGATGCCTCGCTCTCGACCTTCCAGTCGGATGAAGGCGATATCGAAATCGCCAATTCCGGCATCTTCCGCGCGACGGGTTACGAGCACGACTTCGAGTTCATCCACCCGCTGGGCAGTGCCACTTTCGACAATACCGGCAGGGTTCTTGTCGATGGCGGGCTGAACTTCATCGGCCTGGACGAGTTCAACAACGCCAACCGGATCGACATGGTCGATGCCGATGCTGATGACTATCTGACCACCACTGGCAATTACACTGCCTCCGGTCCGACCGTTTTCGCGTTCAACGCAGAACTGGAAGCCAATGGTGCGTCTGATTATCTGGTTATCGGCGGCGATGTTTCGGGCACCACGCATCTCGAGATCGACGATCTCGCGGCTGCCGTTCCCGGCGAATATGTCGATGCCGACGATGCGATCGTCTTCGCCTATGTCGGCGGGGCGGTCAGTTCGGCAGCGCCTGACTTCACGACCGATGGCGGCATCGACAAGGGTCTGTACCGCTTCGACGCCTATCTCCGCGATACACCGAAGAATACCGACGGGTTTGAGGAATGGGTGCTGGCAAGCAATCTCGATCGTGAAGCCTTCGACCTTTCGACCATTGCCTATGGTGCCCAGAATCTCTGGAATGTCACGACCGGCACCTGGCTCGATCGTACTGCCGATCTGCGCAATGCCTTTGGCGACCATGGCGAAGGGCAGGCGGGCAATGTCACGCCGGGCGTCTGGGGCCGCATGTTCGGTGCCAATATCGAACGCGACATGTCGAACACCGTCGGAGCGCCTGCGGGCCTCTCTGGCGGCGGCGTCTACAACTATGATGACCAGATCTCGCAGGACTTCTTCGGTCTTCAGATGGGCGTGGACTTCGGCAGCGAGAGCGTCTCGGCCAAGGGCAAGGATCGCGCGTGGCTGTTCGGCGTGCTTGGCGGCTGGGTCCAGTCGGACCTGAAGTTCGACATGTCGAATACGGCGATCACCTATGACCAGTGGTCGGTTGGCGCTTATGCGACCCGTCTTGATGGTCCGTTCTTCGCTGACCTGCTGCTCAAGGCTGACTTCGGCACGCTCGACTATTCGATGAATGATGGTGTGTTCGGCGATAGCTTCACCACCCATTACACCACGCTGGGTGCAACTCTCGACCTCGGTTACAAGCTGGCGCTGGGTTCGGGCGGTGCGTTCTTCGAGCCTAAGGGCACGTTGAGCTACGGCAACACCAAGTTCGACAACGATCTGCCGACCCTGCTGGGCACTGGCGTTGAAGTTCTGGACTCGGAGACTCTCCGCAGCCGCCTCGGTGGTCGTTTGGGCTATACTGCCAAGCTGGATAGCGGCACGGTGGTTGAACCCTATATCGAGGGCAACTGGTGGCATGAGTTTGAAGGTGATTACGTCACCAACCTGCTCAGCAATGGTTCGAGCCTGCCCGTTGGCTACAATGTCGAAGGCGATCAGGGTGAAATCCTGGGCGGCATCAGCGTTTCCAACGGGAATAATGGCTGGAGCTTCTTCCTGAGGGGCGGCACGCAGTTCGGCGAACAGGGCTTTGCCGGCTACGTTGGCAACCTCGGCGTCCGTAAGGCGTTCGGTAAGGCAGCGACCCCGCCGCCTCCGCCGGTGTGCAACAAGGGCCCGTACATCGTGTTCTTCGACTGGGATAAGTCGGACATCACGCCTGAGGCTGCGACGACCCTGGACAGCGCCGTAACTGCCTATGGCAACTGCGGTACGGTTCCGATCATGCTGGCTGGCTATGCTGACCGTTCGGGCAGCACCCAGTACAACGTGGGCCTGTCGAACCGTCGTAACGCTTCGGTCCAGACCTACCTGGTCGGCAAGGGCATCCCGTCCTCGGCGATCAGCAGCGAAGGCTTCGGTGAAGCGAACCCGCGGGTTCCGACTGCCGACGGCGTCCGCGAACTGCAGAACCGCCGCGTCGAAATCTCCTACGGTCCGGGTTCGGGCAACTAGGCTCGATCTGAACTGCCTGGATCACCGCAAGGTCCGACAAACGAAAGGCCCGGAGGGAAACCTCCGGGCCTTTTGCTGTCTGGTTCTGTTGCAGCGGCCCTAAGTTGGGTGCCAATTCAGAAGGCCGCAGCAGATCGCCTCAGTGGCCGGTGAGTGCGTGGCCAGCCGGGGTTGGCGCGTCGCCATGGGCCTCGCCCATCCGGCGCAGGGCTACGAGCTTAGCTTGCAGCAATGCCCAGTCATCATGCTCGGCAATGGGCGCCCAGATGGCCTCCACCTCGTCGATCAGCATCGATTGCGGGGCCTCGCCTTCCCAATATTCATGAGTTGAGGGGACGGGTGCATAGGCTGCCAGTGCTTCTGCCAGAGGCCCTGCCGCATTTCGCCCCCCGCGATGGGTGAAGAAGAATGTATCCGGCCCGATCGCCTGATCGCGCATGGCCTGTTCGGCTGTGGCGATCAGTCTGCCGTCTTCCTCCACGCCGCGAGGTTCCACGCCAAGGCGCCAGCAGAAGCGCCGCGCCATCGCCGCATGATAGAGCGCCGGAAAACGCTCCAGCGCGGCGATGAGTGGGGCGGCTTCGCTCAACTGCCTCAAGGCGATGGCTAGTTGCGCGCAGTTCCAGTGGATCGCCTCTGCCTGTCGTCCGAAGGCATACAGGCCTCTCTCGTCGAAATAGGCAGCCGTGAAGCCCGGTTCCCAGCGCGGCAGCCAGCGCCAGGGGCCGTAATCGAAGCTTTCGCCCGTGATGTTCATATTGTCGGTGTTGAGCACGCCATGGACGAAACCGGCCGTCATATAGGAGGCGGCAAGGTCGGCCAGGCGTTCTACCGCCTGATGGAACAGGATCACTGCGGGTTCATCCCGCCCCGGCGCGTCATCCGGCGGCAGCGGGCCGGGAAACTGTTCAAGGCAATAGGCAACCAGTTGTTCCATCTCAGCCTTTGCTTCAAACGCGGCCAGACGCTGGAAAGTGCCGATACGGACATGGCTGTGGCTGAGCCGAACGAGCACGGCCGAGCGGGTGGGCGATGGCTCATCCCCGCGCCAGAGCTGTTCCCCGGTTTCGATCACCGAGAAGGTCTTGCTGGTATAGGTGCCCAGTGCTTCCAGCATTTCCGTAGCCAGAATTTCCCGCACAGCGCCTTTCAGCGTCAGGCGGCCATCGGCTGTGCGGCTGTAAGGTGTGAGGCCGGAACCCTTGGTGCCCAGGTCCAGCAAGCGCGGCGTCTGGCCGTAATTCGGTCCGTCGCGCAATTGGGCGAAAGTGAAACCGCGCCCGTCGCCAAGATCGGGGTTATAGATGCGAAACTGGTGGCCGTGATAGCGTAAGGCCAGTGGGTGGGGCAGATTGTCGGGCAGGGCTTCGAACCGCCCGAAATGGCGCACCCACTGCTCGTCCGACAGCCTATCCAGCCCTACGGCGCGATCCCAGCGGCGATTGCGAAAACGCAGCTCGGCTCGGGGAAAGTCGGCGGGTGCCACTTCGTCCCCAAGCCATTCGGCGAGCTTGAGGATTTGCGGGTCTGCCCTATAGGGGGCTGGTTGCGGTTCTGAAGGCATCCCGCTTTAGTGGGGGCTTGGCGGGTCGCATGCAAGGAGCCGGCCGGGAAGGGGTATAGCGAATATGGCAGATGGCGCCGCATTTCAGGACGGGTTCTGGACCTCGCCTGACGGCCTCAAGCTGCATTATCGCGATTATCCGGGCCGGGCCGACCGGCCGCCGCTGCTATGCCTGCCGGGCCTTACCCGCAATGCCCGCGATTTCGAGCCTGTTGCCGATGCCTTCGCCGGGGAATGGCGAGTAATCTGCGTTGAACTGCGTGGGCGGGGCGAAAGCGACTATTCCAAGGATTCGGCGACCTACAATCCGCTGCAATATGTCGCGGACATCAATGCGCTGCTCGATCAAGCGGGCATTGAACGCTTTGTTGCCATCGGTACTTCGCTGGGCGGCATTCTCACCATGCTGCTGGCTGCCGGCGGGGCAGACAGGATTGCAGGGGCGGTAATCAACGATGTGGGGCCGGTGCTGGAACCGGCCGGTGTGGAACGTATCCGCGAATATGTCGGGCAGGGTCGCAGCTTCCCCACCTGGATGCATGCGGCGCGCGCACTTAAGGAATCGGGCGGGGCGATCTTCCCGGATTTCGCGATTACCGATTGGTTGGCGATGGCCAAGCGCGTGATGGCGGTGAGCGGTAATGGCCGTATCGTGTTCGATTATGACATGAAGATCGCCGAGCCGTTCAATGCCCCTGCCGCCAGTGCGGATTTCGATCTCTGGCCGGCTTATCGGGCGCTTGCGGGCAGGCCGGTGCTGGCTATTCGCGGGGCGCTGTCCGATCTGCTTTCCGCGGCCACGCTGCGGCGCATGGCGAAGGAAGTGCCGGGGACGGAGACGCTGACGCTCAAGCGGGTTGGCCATGCGCCGACGCTGGCCGAACCGCAGGCGCGCGAAGCGATCGCCCGGCTGCTGGCGAAGGTCGAATGAGTCAAAAGCGCATCCTGCACCTGCATTCGAGCTTCGATGCAGGCGGGAAGGAAGTGCGTTGCGTCCGCCTGATCAATGCCTTCGGGGGCGAATTTGCCCATGCAATCGTTTCCGCAGAGCGTGGGGCGATGGCGGCAGCTGCTCTCATTTCCCCCGATATAACAGTCGAATATCCGCAGGACTTCCCTTCACTTGCCGGGCCTCCATTGCCAGGCCGCCTGAAGGGGCTGGCGCGTGCCATGGCGGGTTTCGATCTGGTGCTGACCTATAATTGGGGTGCGATGGATGCAGTGATGGCCCATTGCCTGTTTGCCCGCTCGATGGGGCTTCCGCCGCTTGTCCATCACGAAGATGGCTTCAATTCCGATGAGGCAGAGCGCCTCAAGCCAAGGCGGAATATCTATCGCCGGCTGGCCTTGCGCGGGGCATCGGCGCTGGTCGTTCCATCCTTCCGGCTGGAGAGAATTGCGCGCGAGGTGTGGCACCAGCCGGCAAGGCGCGTGCACCGCATTGCCAACGGGATTGCAACGGCCGCCTATGCCCTGCACCCCGAACCGAATGCGGTGCCCGGTCTGGTCAAGGGCGCAGGTGAGAAGTGGGTCGGCACGCTGGCGGGTCTGCGCGCGGTGAAGGATCTGCCCGCGCTTGTCCGGGCCTTTGCTCCGCTCAGCCCGGAATGGCGGCTGGTGATCGTGGGCGAGGGGTCGGAACGCGCCGCGATTCTCGAGGAAGCGCGGCGGCTGGGCGTGGCGGAGCGCGTGCACCTGCCCGGTTTTGCCTCCGATCCGGCAAAGGTCGTAGGGCTGTTCGACATTTTCGCACTGTCTTCCAAGAGCGAGCAATTTCCGATCTCCGTGGTGGAGGCGATGGCGGCCGGATCGCCCATCGCCGCCCCGCAAGTGGGGGATGTGGCGCAGATGGTGGCGGAGGAAAACGCACCTTTCATCGTCGATGGCGGGTCTGGGGCTGCGCTGGCCGGAGCGCTCGCAAGTCTGGCGACTAACCCGGAACTCCGACGCAGGCTGGGCAAAGCCAATCGAGAAAAGGCCCGCATTTCCTATGATGAAGGCGCAATGCTGGCCGCCTATCATGCGCTTTACACCGGTGCGATCGCAGGTGGCGCCGTTCGCTGAGTGGCCGCATGCTTAATGGCCGGTTCACCCGCGAGGCTGCAGGCATGTGCCCCAGTTGAGGATGGTGGGGCATCCGCCATTGCGGTATCGCCGCGAGGCCCCTAAACAGCGCCCGAAACAAGGAACTCACCGAGCAGAAGGCTCCCGCGTGGCTCTTACACCTACTACCCCGAAGACCGATGCCGAAAAGCGTGCCGAACGCGATGCGAAGCAGCAGGATGCCCTGCTGCGCGAAGTCGACGATGCGCTGCGTCAGGATCAGTTCGCCCATTTCGCCAAAAATTACGGCAAGCAGGTTGCCGGTGTCGTGATCGGCGGCCTTGCGCTGTTCGGCGGCTGGCTGCTGTGGACCGAATATCGCGAAAGCGGGCACGAGCAGGTGTCCGAGGAACTGGTGAAGGCGCTCGACCAGTTCGATGCCGGTAACAACGATACGGCCGCCAAGGAATTCGCCAAGCTTGAAAAGGATGGCGGCGCGGGCGCTGCGGCCGTTGCCAAGCTGATGCGCGCCAGCGTCGCCGTGCGTGACGACAAGCTGGTTGAAGCCGCGCGGCTCTATGGCGAAGTGGCCAATGACAGCGGCGTGCCGGAACCTTATCGCAACCTTGCGACGATCCGTCAGGTCTCGATCAATTACGCCAGGATGAAGCCGGCGGATGTGGTCGAAAAGCTCAAGCCGCTGGCAAAGCCCGGCACGCCCTATTTCGGCAGTGCGGGCGAACTGCTTGGCGCGGCCTATCTCGATATGGGCAAGCCGGATCTTGCCGGGCCGCTTTTCGCCGAGATCGCCAAGGACGAGAAGGTTCCCGATTCGCTGCGTTCACGGGCGCGACAGCTTGCGGGAATGATGGGTGTCGATGCGATTGTGGATGTCGACGAGACGCTGAAAGAACTGCGCCAGGAGGGTGAAGAGCCCGCGGCGGCGCAGTAAGATTGCGAGAATGACGAAGCCTATGAACCGCATCTCTACCCGGCGCTATATGGCGCTCCCCATGTTGGTCGTGATGGCCGCCGCGCTTTCGGCTTGCGGCGTCTTCGGCGGCAAGGACAAGCCCAAGACGCCCACTATCGGCAATCGCGTTCCGATCCTGTCGCGGATCGAGGCGGGGACGACTGTAGATCCTTCGCTTTCGGCGACGTCGGTGGTGATTCCCGCGCCGCAGGTAAATGCGGACTGGAGCCAGGCGGGCGGTACGGCATCGAAGAGCTACGGCCATCTGGCGATTGCGGCGAATCCGACCGAATTGTGGACCGCGCGGATTGCCGGTTCGGGCAAGAAGCGCCGTCTGGCTGCTGCGCCGGTGGTCGGCAACGGAACGCTGTACGTAGTCGACACAGATGCAGTGATCCATGCCATGGATGCCAACACAGGCAGCCAGAAATGGACTTACAAGATGCCGGTTCCCGGCAAGGTCGAAAGTGCGGCCTTTGGCGGCGGCGTGAGCTATTCCAACGGCCGCGTTTATGCCACCAATGGCGTGGGAGACGTGTTGGCGCTGGACGCTTCCAATGGCACCCAGCTGTGGACGGTGAAGCCGGCAGGCCCGCTGCGCGGGGCGCCCACCATCGCGTTCAACACAATCTTTGTGATGACGCAGGATAACCAGATCATCGCGATCAACCCGACCGACGGCACGGTTTCGTGGAACGAATCCGGCTCTATCGGGCAGGCGGGCGTGTTCGGCGTTGCCGCTCCTGCGGCGGGGCAGGGCACGGTGATCGCGGGCTACAGTTCGGGCGAACTGGCGGCCTATCGCTTCGAAAACGGGCGCGAAGTTTGGGCCGACGCTTTGTCGCGCACCAACATTTCCACCGAAGTCGGTGCGCTGACCGATGTCGATGCAGATCCGATCATCGATTCCGGCCGCGTCTATGCACTGGGGCAGGGTGGGCGCATGGCCGCCTATGAACTGGTGACCGGGCAGCGCATCTGGGAACTCAATCTTGCGGGCATTTCCACCCCGGCGCTGGCCGGTGAGTGGATTTTCACCCTGACAGACGATGCGCGCATGCTCGCCATTGCCCGCAGCAGCGGCAAGGTGCGCTGGCTGACGCAGTTGCAGGAATGGAAGAACCCCAAAAAGCGGTCCAACCGCATCTTCTGGACTGGTCCTGTGCTGGCGGGGAACAAGCTGTGGGTCGCCAGCTCACGCGGCGAAGTTCTGACGCTGGATGTGATGACCGGTACCCCTACCGAGTTCCGCAACATCAAGACGCCGGTTTCGCTGGCGCCCATCGTTGCTAACCAGACGCTTTACATTCTGGACGATGACGGGACGATCCGCGCCTATCGCTGATCGTCCGGCCTGACGGGCGCAGCGGGCAGGGATTAGGGGCGTTACCTGCCCCTTAACCCTTTTTCCCTATGCGCCCATGGGATGAGCGCGCGCCCAGAACCTAACCCCATTGCCGGCAAAAAGCCGCCCCGGAGCGACGTTTCGCCCAGGGTAGGGCTGGTGGGCCTGATCGGGCTGTTCGTGTGGATCGCGATCTGCCGCAATTGGCCGCACATCGCCGATGCGCTGAACCTTCCCGGCCCGCGAGAGCGCATGTCCGGTGCCTATGCGGCACTGGCTTCCATGCTGTTTATCGGCATCCTGATGGCGGCATGGTCGGTGCTGGTGGAAAAGGTTTACCTGCGGCCTTCCACGGGCATTTCGTGGAAGAACCCACGCCCGCTTTCCAGCGTGATAGAGGTATCCGTCACCAAACTAGCGGGCCTTTGGTCCACCTGGGCGATCATCGGTTTCCTCTATTGCGTGTGCCGCTGGTATTGGGACGGGCAATATCTCTTCGCGATGGAAGTGATTGGGGCTTCGGCGATCCCGTTGTTCATTCTGTCCGTTCCCTATGTCCTTTGGCTTGACCGTGTGCTGGTGAACCCGCACGACGGGGCCTGGCATTTCGGTGCCATGCTGATCGGGCGCGAACCGTGGGATGCGGAGCAGGTGAAGAAGCACTGGCGCGCGTGGACCATCAAGGCCTTCTTCGGTGCCTTCATGATCTCCATTCTGCCGCCGGGCTTCGCCAATATCGTGAATGCGGATATTCCCGCGCTTCTCAACGATCCAGGGCGGTTCGGCGGCGTGCTGTTCGAATTGCTGTTCGTGATCGACGTGCAGATCGGCACGGTGGGCTATCTCTTCACGCTGCGTCCGCTCGATGCGCATATCCGCAGCGGCAATCCCTTCCTGGCAGGCTGGCTGGCCGCGCTGATGTGTTATCCGCCCTTTGTCTGGGGCGTGATGTCGAACAATGGCGTGATCGGCTATGAATATCACACGGCGGACTGGTCCTATTGGTTCCAGGGGCACACCGCACTCATGTGGGTCTGGGCAGGCTGGCTGGGCTTCCTGACGGCAGTCTATGCCTGGGCGACGGTAGCCTTCGGCATCCGCTTTTCAAACCTGACCTATCGCGGTGTGCTGACCAATGGGCCTTACCGCTTCACACGCCATCCGGCCTATCTGGCCAAGAACACCTTCTGGTGGTGCTCGACCTTGCCGTTCTTCGTCACCAACGGATCGCTGGTGGATGTGGTGCGCAACACCTTCTTCCTCGCCTGCGTCAGCGGCGTCTATTACTGGCGCGCCCGCACGGAGGAAGCGCATCTGCTGGCCGAAGACCCGAAGTACCGCGAATATCATGACTGGATGGCCGAACACGGCCTGATTACCAGCCGCTTGCGCAAGTTGCTGCTCCGCTTCCGCCGCCGTCCGCCTGTGGCCTTGCAGCCGGCGGAATAGCGGGGCAAGTGCGGAGTGCGTCCTTCTACAGGCTCAGGACGAGCGGTTGTTGGAACGTGTCTGAATCAGTTTGACCTGTGCAGCCCGTGACCCGCTCATCCTGAGCCTGTCGAAGGATGCCGCGCAGATCGGGTCGGTCAGAAGCTCTGTTCGTAAACCCGCGTGATGTCGCCGCCCCACGGGCCGTTATAGAGGTCCAGCAGGCGCTGGGCGGGAACAGTGCCGCTTTCCGCGATCTCGAACAATTCGCCCAGATAGCCGGTTTCATTGTCGCCGGCGGCGTTGAGCTTTGCCCTGGCGGAGAGGCCGCCGCGGGCAATGTCCAGCACTTCGCTGGCAATGTCCTTCAGCTTGCGGCCACCGGGGATCGGCGCGTCGAGGGCGAGCCTGGGCACGGCGTTGCGCAGCGCTTCCCGCTCATCCATCGTCCAGTCCTTCACCACGTCCCATGCCGCGTCGAGCGCACCGGAATCGTAGAGCAGGCCCACCCACAATGCCGGAAGCGCGCAGATGCGGCCCCACGGCCCGCCATCGGCACCGCGCATTTCGAGGAAGCTCTTCAGGCGCACTTCGGGGAAGGCGGTGGAAAGGTGATCCTGCCAGTCGCTCTCGGTCGGCAGTTCGCCGGGCAGGGCGGGAAGTTCGCCCTTCAGGAAATCGCGGAAGCTCTGGCCGGCAGCGTCGATATATTTCCCATCGCGGAAGACGAAATACATCGGCACGTCGAGCATATAGTCGACATAGCGCTCATAGCCGAAGCCATCTTCGAACACGAAGGGCAACATGCCCGTGCGTTGCGGGTCCGTGTCAGACCAGATGTGGCTGCGATAGGAAAGGAAGCCGTTGGGCTTGCCTTCGGTGAAAGGCGAATTGGCGAAGAGCGCGGTTGCCAGCGGCTGGAGCGCAAGGCTGGTGCGGAACTTCTTCACCATGTCCGCTTCGCTGCCATAGTCCAGATTGACCTGGATGGTGCAGGTGCGCAGCATCATGTCGAGGCCCATCGTGCCCACGCGCGGCATGTGCCGCATCATGATGGCATAACGGCCCTTGGGCATTACGGGCAGCGCTTCGCGGGTCTTGTCGGGCCACATGCCCAGGCCAAGGAAGCCGATGCCGAAGCGATCGCCGATTTCCTTCACCTGAGCCAGATGGCGGCCGGTTTCGGCGCAGGTCTGGTGCAGGTTTTCCAACGGCGCGCCGGAAAGCTCCAGCTGGCCGGCAGGCTCAAGGCTGACCGTACCGTCGGAGCCGGACATGGCGATGACGTTGCCGCCTTCCTCCACCGGTTCCCAGCCATATTCCTTAAGGGCCAGCAGCATGTCGCGAATGCCGCCCGTCTCTTCATAGGAAGGGGCGTGGTGATCGTTGCGGGCGAAGACGAGCTTCTCATGCTCCGTCCCGATCCGCCAGGCGCTGACCGGCTTCTCGCCGGCCTGCATGGGGGCCACGAGTTGATCGCGGCTTTCGATCAGCCGCTCCTCTCCATCTGACGCTGTGCGCGTGCTCATAGCGGCGCCGTTAGGGCACTAAGGGGCGCTGCGCCAGCGCAAATTGCGGATGTCATTCTTGCCAGTCTCCGGCCGCTGCCATCCACAGCGCGGTGGCGGCGATTGCCGCCGTTTCGCCGCGCAGGATGCGGGGGCCAAGGGTGATTGCGGTTGTTGCCCGATGGGCGCGGATAGCCTCGCGTTCGGCATCGTCAAACCCGCCTTCGGGGCCGGTCAACAGCGCGGCGGGGCCTTTCCTTGCGGCAAAGGCGGAATGGGCAGATTCGCCGCCCAATTCGTCAGCGAAGAACAGGGCGCGGCCTTCGTCCCAGTCCCTCAGCAGCGCGTCCAGTTTCACCGGTTCGGCAATGCGGGGCAGGGCAGTGCGGGCGCATTGCTCGGCCGCTTCCGCGACCAGAGCGCGTGCACGTTCGAGATTGAGCTTGTCGGCCACGCAGCGACGGGTGAGCACAGGCTGGATCACGCGAACGCCCAATTCGGTGGCCTTTTCCAGCACGAGATCGAAGCGGTCCTTCTTCAGCAGGGCGGCGCACAGGGTGAAGTCAGGCACGTCCTCGCGTTCGCGCAGGCGCTCGACCACTTCCAGCACCACGTCGCGCTTGCCCGTGGTGGCGACGCGGGCCGCCCATTCGCCGGTCTCGTCATCGCACAGGATTACGATGTCACCTTCGCCCACGCGCATTACCCGGGCGAGGTAATTGGCCGGATTGCCATGCAGCGTCACTGCCGCCCCAGCCGCCAGAGGGCCGGGAACGAACAGGCGCGGCGCGCTGCGAGGCGGCCAGGCGGGAGTGGCAGGCATGGCTGGTCCGGCTGCGCTTACTTCAGGATCTCGCGCAGCAGGGTCTCCCACTGCTTCACGCCGGGATCGATCGTGGCGATGGGCAGGCGTTCGTTCAGGCCATGGGCGAATTCATCGTCCGGCCGCATGAAGATTGCCGAAACGCCGTAGCTGGGAATGCCCAGCGCCCTGAAATACATCGAATCGCTGGCCCCCGCGCTCATTTGCGGCACGACAGTGAGGCCCGGCGCGCGCTGGTGCACGGCCTTGGTGATGGCATCCATCATGTCCTTGCGCAGCGGGCTTTCGGGCGACTCGATCGAGCCATCGTCCATCATTTCCAGCGTCACGCGGGGATCGTCGATCACTTGCTTGAGGATCTCGCCCGCCTGCACGCGGGACGTGCCGGGGAAGATGCGGCAATTGATATTCGCGGTGACCGACTGGGGCAGGGCATTGGCCGCGTGGCCGCCATTCACCATGGTCGGCACGCAGGTTGTGCGCACCAGGCCGACATATTCCGGGCGGGCGGAAAGCCGCTCGGCAGCAGCCGTGTTGTTCGGATCGGCGGCGAAGGCCACCATTGCTTCGGCCACGTCTTCCGGCGCGTTGGGCGCGGTGCCTTCCCAATAGGCCTTGGTCAGCGGGCTGAGCTGGGGCGGGAAGCGATAGGCATCGACCTTGGCCAAAGCACGCGACATGGCGCCGATGGCATTGAAGCTGCCGGGGCGGCTGGAATGACCGCCTTCATCGGTCACGGTCAGCTTGAAATCGGCATAGGATTTTTCTGCCGCCTGCACACTGTAGACGATCGGCTGGAAATCGTTCGACAGTTCCCCGCCGCCGCCATCGCCATTGATGACCAGTTCGGCATCCTTGAGCGCCTCGGCAAGCTTCGCGGTGGAGCGCATCAGCGTCTCCTCGTCGCCCGAAATGCCCAGCACCAGATCGCGCGAGGGCACCCAGCCGGACCGCTTGAGCTTCATCACGGCGGCCAGCATCATCGCCGTGTCGCCCTTGTTGTCCGAAGCGCCGCGCCCGAAGACATAGCCATTCTCGACCACCGCGGTGAAGGGATCGCGTTCCCAATCCTCGGGCTTGGCTTCCACGACATCGAGATGGACGTTGACCACCACCGGCTTCGCCTTGCGGTCCTTGCCCGGATAGCGGACGATGAAATAGCCCGTATCGGTGCCCTCCACCGGAGTGAAGGAAATGTCCTTCGGATCGAAGCCTGCCGCCACGAGGCGCGCGGTCAGCTTCTCGGCCAGTTTGGGAACATTGCCGCGCCCGGCCACGGTGGGCACCTCGATCGCTTCCTTGAGGATTTCCAGAGCTTCTTGCCCGGCGGGAGTCGCTGGGGTCGCCTGTGCGTAAGCCGCTGCAGGCATAGCCAGAGCCAGGGCGGAAACGGCAAGTGGGACGAAGCGCATCGGGCAATCCTCGGGAGCGGCCAAAAGGGACCGCCTTTGTTGCGCGATGCGTTGCCTTGCGCAACCCATGTCGAGCAGTTCGGCCCCTGCCGAACAGACAGGCTGCGCCCTTCTTTCGTGCATGGCGCGAATGGGGTAGGGCACCGGCATGACCCAACCCGTTCCGGCCAGCGAGATCGTCCCCGATAGCGAGCATAGGGGCATCGTCGCCCGGCTTCCGCTTCCGCTGCGCGATTACGCATCGCTCGCCCGGTTTGACCGGCCCATCGGCTGGTGGCTGCTGTTCTGGCCCTGCGCATGGGGCGTGTGGCTTACCGGGGCAGGAGTGCAATGGCAGCTTGTCCTGTGGATGCTGCTCGGCTCCATTGCCATGCGCGGTGCGGGCTGCGTCTATAATGACATCGTCGATGCCGACATTGACCGGCAGGTGGCGCGCACGGCCCAGCGGCCAGTTGCGAGCGGCCGGGTCAGCCGCACCGCCGCCTGGGCATGGCTGCTGGCCCTGTGTGCCGTGGGGCTGGTGGTACTGCTGCAATTGCGTCCGATTGCCCAGCTTGTCGCTCTGGGCAGCCTGCTGCTTGTGGCCGCCTATCCCTTCATGAAGCGCATCACCGGCTGGCCGCAGGCATGGCTGGGGCTGGTCTTTACCTGGGGCGCGCCGGTGGGCTGGATTGCCTTGCGGAGCGATCGGCTGGACGTGCTGGCCGCGCTCTATGCTGGGGCGATCCTGTGGTGCATCGGCTATGACACGATCTACGCCCTGCAGGACCGGGAAGACGATGCACTGGTGGGTATCGGCTCCAGCGCGCTGTCGCTCGGCAAGAATGTCCGCGCCGGGGTGGGGGCCTTTTTCGCCGGGGCGGTGTTCTTCTTCGGCCTTGCGATCTGGCTGCTGCGGGCGGACTGGTTGGCTTTGCTGGCGCTGGCCCCGGCGGCGACCCACTTCGCGTGGCAGGTGCTCACGCTCGATCCGGACGATGGAGCCAACGCATTGCATCGCTTCCGCTCCAACCGCTTCGCCGGATTGCTGGTGGCAGCAGCCTGCTTCGTGGCCGGAAACGCCTGAGGCGCGGGCGGCAGGGGCGGCGCGATGTGCAACCTCTACCGCATGACCAAGGCTGCGGGCGAGGTCGCCCGGCTGTTCGGCGTCGGCTTTCCCCAGCAGGCCAACACGGCGCAGGAAGTCTATCCCGGCTATCCGGGCATGGTCATTGCCGACGGGCAATTGCAGCAGATGCATTGGGGCTTCCCGCTGGCGCTCCACGGCAAGCATGGCCAATTGCTGAAGCCTCGCCCGGTGAACAATGCCCGCAGCGACAAGCTGTCAGGGCAGTTCTGGCGGGGCAGTTTCGAACATCGCCGCTGCCTGATCCCCATGAGCGCATGGGCCGAAGCAGAGGGGCCGAAGGGCGGCAAGACGCGCACCTGGCTGAGCCTGGCCGATGGCGAGATGTGCACGGCCGCCGGACTCTGGCGGCCGAGTGACGAGTGGGGCGACGTCTATTCCATGGTGATCGTGGATGCCGGGCCGGGCGTGGCCGGGGTCCACACAAGGATGCCTGCCTTGATCCGCCCGGTGGATCGCGCCGCCTTTCTGGGCGGCACCGCGCGCGAGGCATTCGATCTGTGCCGCCCCTATGACGGGGAATTGCTGATCGACCGCACGGCGCAGCCCTGGGCAGGCAGGGCAGTCTAATTGTAGCTCACGACCTCGAACTCGATGCCGTCCCAGTCGAAGAAATAGAACCGCCGCCCCGGCTCGTAATCGGCGTGGCCGAAGGGTTCCAACCCGGTTTCGCTGACGATCATTTCCGCTGCATCGAGATCGTCGACCAGCAGGCCGACATGGTTGAGCGGGACGCCCTTCGTGAAACGGTCACGCGCCTGTCCATCGGTGTAAAGCGCCAGATAGGCAGCCTCGTCACCCACATGGATCGTCCAGCCGCCGTCTCGCGCGGGGCCGCGCCAGCGTTCGTGCCAACCAAGTAGCCGCTGCAGCAGGGCGGAAGAGCGCTCCGGGTCCGAGACGGTCAGGTTCGCATGTTCGAGCTGCCCATGTCCGGGGTTTTTCAGTGACATAAAGCCAGTTCCTTCATTCAATTGTCTTATGCCCACGTTAGCCATCAGGCGTCGCGAATCGCGGGGCTTGTCCCTTGTGCAACCTCAAGCTAAGTTGAGGTCAAGCTATCGATTTACGCGCTCGGGTCTGGGGGATTCCTGAAATGGGCAATGACCAGTTGATTCCGATCGGAACCCTGGCGCGCCGCACCGGCGTGGCGGTTTCGGCCATTCGTTTCTATGAATCCAAGGGGTTGCTGACCTCGCTCCGCACCGGTGGCAACCAGCGGCGCTTCCTGCGTTCTGATATTCGGCGGGTCAGCTTCATCCTTGTCGCGCAGAAACTGGGGCTGGGCCTTGCGGAGATCGAGGCGGAACTGGCGCAATTGCCGCAGGGCCGCACACCCACGATCAATGACTGGCAGCGCATCAGCCGGTCCATGCGCGTGGCGATTGACGAGAAGATCAAACTGCTCACCCGTACGCGCAACCAGCTGGATCAATGCATCGGCTGCGGCTGTCTCAGCCTGCACAAGTGCCAACTCTACAACAAGGATGACCGGATGGCCGCGCGCGGCCCCGGGCCGCAGCTGGTTCTGGGGTAATCGCTACCCAGCGCCTTCTCGTCAGATCATAATTTCACCCGGATTTAATTGCCTTAGTGAGGCGTGAGGCGTATAATATATCCGGGTAAAAATGATTGAACGAAGGGCTGACGATGGATCTGGAAAAACGCCGCGCGGCGATTGCGGCCTATAAGGAGCGGGTGGCCATTCCCGGCATTTACGCTGTGCAGTGTGCTGCAACAGGTGAATGCTGGGTGGGGCGGGCGCCCGATCTTTCGACCATTCACAATCGTCTGTGGTTTACCCTGCGCCTCGGTTCCTGCCCGCATCGCAGCCTGCAGCAGGCATGGCGTGAGCATGGCGGTGACGCATTCAGTTTCGAACGGGTCGAGGAACTGGATGGCGAGGAACTGGGTTTTGCGCTGGATCGCGTGATCGGCGAGCGCCAAGACCATTGGTGCGAGCAATTGTCGGCCACGCGGATTTGAACGGGGCGCGGCGGTCTATTCGGCCGCCAGCAATTCCTCTGCCCCGCCAAGGTCCACGCTGACGAGGCGGCTGACGCCCTTTTCCACCATGGTCACGCCGAACAGGCGGTGCATTCGGCTCATGGTCACGGCGTTATGCGTCACGATCAGGTATCGCGTGTCGGTTTCCTGCGCCATTGCCTCCAGCAGATCGCAGAAACGGTCGATATTCGCATCGTCCAGCGGTGCGTCCACTTCGTCCAGAACGCAGATCGGCGCCGGGTTGGTCAGGAACAGGGCAAAGATCAGCGCAACGGCGGTAAGCGCCTGTTCCCCGCCTGAAAGCAGGGTGAGCGACTGAAGCCGCTTGCCCGGCGGCTGGGCGTAGATCTCAAGTCCCGCTTCCAGCGGATCGTCGGAATCGACCAGCGCGAGATGGGCATTGCCGCCTTCGAACAGGCGTGTGAACAGGCGCTGGAAGTGCTGGTCCACTTCCTCGAAGGCGGCGCGCAGGCGTTCGCGCCCTTCGCGGTTGAGGTTGCCGATGGAACCGCGCAGGCGATTGACCGCTTCGGCCAGTTCCGCCTGTTCGGCGGCGCTGTTACCGTGTTCGGCCTCGATTTTTTCCAATTCCTCGGCCGCGACGAGATTGACCGGGCCGATACGTTCGCGCTCGCCTGTCAGGCGGTCCATCGTGGCGGATTCCTCCGCCGATCCGGCGACTTCACTCGCCTCGAACTGGAAGCGCCCGCACAGCAGCGGGGGTGAGCACTGGAAGCGTTCGCCCGAAAGGCGCGACATTTCCTCGCGCCGGGATTCCTCGTTTTCCGCCCGCGCGGCAGCCCCGGCGCGGTCTTCGCGCGCGGTGGAGAGCGCTTCGTTCAGCCGGGCAAGCAGACTGTCGGCGGCCTGTGCTTCCTGCGTCACGGCTGCCAGTGTGGCCTCTGCCGCTGCGAGTTCTTCGGCCAGCCGGGCGCGCAATTCGCCGCCGCGTTCGATCTCCGCCACCAGCGATGCTGGCTTGGCCTCGATCACCGCGCGTTCCTCGGCGATTTCCTCGAAGCGGCGTTCCATATCCGCCAGACGGCGTGTGGCGTCCCCCGCGCGCGCTTCCCATCCCTTGATGTCGGCGGCGCGGGCTGCGCGCCGCTCTCGCGCCACGGCCAGCGCCTGATCGTGAGCGGCAAGGGCTGCTGCGGCGGACTGCATCCCGATGCGGGAGGCCTCATGCTTCGCCTGCGCAGCCGCGAGAGCGGCTCGCCCGGTTTCGGGATGGGGCAGGGCGGCGCGCCTGGCCTGAGCGGTTGCGAGTTCGGCCTCGGCCATCTGGCGCTGTTCGGCAAGGTCGGCCTTGGCGGCATCCAGTTCTACAAGCCGCGCGGCATGGCGTTCCCGCGCGGCTTCCGCCTGATCGAGTGAACGCAATGCGGCACGTTCCGCCTCGGAAGCCTGCGCAATCTCCCGTTCGGCCGCGATCAATGCCTGCTGCAAGGCGCTCAGTTCGCTCTGCGTGGTCGCCTGCCGCTCTTCAGCCTCGGCTGCGGCGGCCCGCCTGGGCGGCAATTGCCCTTCCAGTTCGGCAAAGCGGTTCTCTGCCTCCAGCCGTGCCGCCTCGGCAGCGCCTTCGCCGCGCGCCAGAAAACCATCCCAGCGCCGCAGGAAGCCGTCCTTCGTCACCAGCCATTCGCCCGGCTTCAGCGCGCGACCGTCGTCGCTATCCGCCACATGGACCAGCGCAAGCCGCGCGGCGAGCTGGGGCGGGCATTCGGGCACATGGGCTGCCAGACTGTCGGCCACGGGCGCGGGCGCGTCGCTTCCGGCCCAGAAGCGGCCTTCTGTACCCGCATCCGGTTTACCCAATGGAGCCTTGGCATCGCGGCCCAGCACGGCGGCCAGCGCCCGCTCAAAACCGGGCGCGGCGCGAACCTTGTCCAGCGCGGCGGGCATGCCATGCTTGTTCGATGCCTGCTTCGCCCGGGCCTCACGATCGCGTTGCAAGGCATTGAATTCACGTTCAATACCGGCAAGCTCCGCCTTTGCGGCTGCCAGGGCGCTGGCGGCTTCGTCACGTGCGGCGGAAAGCTCGGTCTTGCGTTCCTGCCGGGCGGTCAGCCCGTCGCGCAAATCGCCAAGGCGCTTCGCCGCATCTTCCGCTGCCTGCCTGGCGCGGATTACTGCCTCTTCCGGATCGCCCGCGCTGGACAGCGCCGCGCGCGTGTCTTCCTGCCGTCGGGCCTCCGCATCCAGCCGGGCAAGCCGGGCCTCTGCCTGGGAGACTTCGGCTTCGGCCACGCGCCATTCCGCTTCGACCCCGGCATGATCGGCAGTGGCGCGGGCAAGGTCAAGTTCCGCCGTCCGGGCCGCTGCTTCCGCGCGTTCGGCGGCGATCAGGAAGGAGGGGCGGCGCGCCTCATCATCCTGCAAATCCTTCTCGGATTGCGCGAGTTCCGCCTGCAGGCGGGCGAGCGCCTCCGCGGCGTCGCGGGTCAGCCGGTCGGCCTCGCTGCGATCTTCCTCCAGCCGGCGCTGCTGGCGCTGGAGATCGGCGAGGCGCTGTTCGGCGGCTTCGAGCTGGGTTGTGAGCGCGGCCATGCGGTGGCCGTGGGCGGTAGTATCGTCCCGCCGGTCGGCCAGTTCCTCGCGTGCATCGGCCAGTTTCTGGGCCAGTTCGGCCTGCGCCTTCTGCGCTTCGGCCGTGTCCTTCTGGGCCGTGCTTACGCGGTCATCCGCCGCGCGGGCGGCCTTGCGAGCCTCGTCAGCGGCGGCGGCGGCGTCGCGCCAGCGGGCGAACAGCAGCCGCGCCTCGGCCAGCTGAATCTTCTCGGACAGCGCCTTGTAGCGTTCCGCCTGCTTGGCCTGACGGCGAAGCGAGGCGATCTGGGTGTCCAGCCCCGCCATCAAATCTTCCAGCCGGGCAAGGTTGGCCTCGGTCTGGCGCAGCTTGCTTTCGGCATCGCGGCGGCGAACATGCAGCCCGGCGATCCCGGCCGCCTCTTCCAGCATCATGCGCCGCTCGGCGGGCTTTGCGGCGATGACCGCGGCGATCTTGCCCTGGCTGACGAGCGCCGGGCTATGTGCGCCGGTTGCGGCATCGGCAAAGACCAGCGCTACGTCCTTGGCGCGCACGTCGCGCCCGTTCACGCGATAGGCGCTGCCCGCGCCGCGTTCGATCCGTCGGGTAACTTCCAGTTCATCGCCGTCGCCGCTTTCGGCATGCAGCACCACTTCGGCAAAGGCGCGGGGCGGGCGCTGGGCAGTGCCGGCGAAGATCACGTCTTCCATCCCGCCCGAGCGCATGGATTTGGGCGAGTTTTCGCCCATCACCCAGCGGATCGCTTCAAGCAGGTTGGATTTGCCGCAACCGTTGGGGCCGACGACACCCGTCAGCCCCGGTTCAATGCGCAGCTCTGCCGGTTCTACGAAGCTCTTGAAACCGCTGAGTTTGAGCTTCCTGATCCGCATCGCCGTCCTTTATGCGGGCCCGTCAGCGCGCGCCGGCATTCTGGAGGACCGGTTCCACCGCTTCCCAGGTGGTGAATTCGATCCGCTGCCCGTTGAGGAAGAACGTGGGCGTGCCGGTGATGTTGAGATCCTTCGAATCCTTGTCCGATCGGTTCACGATCGCGGTGATCTTGTTCACATCGCCAAGGCACTGCATCGCCTGATCGCGGCTGATGCCGCGCTGCGCGAAGAAGTCATACAGGCCGGCAGCCTCGGCAATGCCCTGGAAGCGGGCGCCGCCCGTCTTCTGCATGGCGGCCGCATAGACCGACTGGTTCTTGTTCGTTGTATCGAAGATCGGGCCGAGATTGGCCCATGCCTGTTCCGCCAGCGGGTGGAATGCTGCCGGGCCGCTGCAGCGGGCCAGCGTGGCAATGGTCAGATCCAGCGGTTCGCGGATGAGATTGCGGATTTCATAGCTCAGTACGCCGCTGGCGACGTAATCGTCGCGCAGCTTCTCGGCGCCTTCCACTGAGAATTCGGCGCAGTGGGAGCAGGTGTGGCTGGCATATTCCACCAGCTTGAGCGGTGCGTCGGGGTTGCCGATGCGGAAGCCGCCTTCGGGCGTTTCCACGGCGACATCGGCCCATTGCTGGCCGGCAGGCGGCGCTATGTGGGCGATAGGTTCGGCCGCTTTGGGCAGTTCGCCTTCCGCAGTATCGCTGCCGCCACAGGCCGCAATGGCCAGCGTGAGCGGAAGAGCGACGGAAAGGGTGGCAAGGCGGCGGAAAGTCTTCATGGCATCCATCGTGATCAATCCCTTGAGGCTAGCCCATCGTTTGTGGGCATAGAAGCGAGGAGGGCGGGGCATCGCCGGTTTTGCACAGCTTAACCCCCCGATTTTCTGTCTAGAGCCGCGCGTCGAGCTGCGGCTTGAGAAGCGACCATTGATATGTTGCAATCAGCCTTACGCCGTTGATGGCGAAGCTGGGCGTTCCGGTGATGTTGTATTTTTCTTCATCCGCCCTGTCCTGTTCGGCAAGGCGCTTGGCCAGCGCATTGTTGTTCAGGCACTGATCGGCTTGCGCGCGGGTAAGCCCCTGCGACGCGACGATCGGATAGAACCCGAAATCGGACGCGATCGCACGGCGGGCGGCGGCCTTGTCCTGCCCATACCAGCGATCCTGCTGCGCCTTGGTGGACGTGGTCAGGGTGCGGGCGATCTGGTCGAAATTGCGGAAGATGGCCTGATGCGTGGCGAAGAACTTACCCGGCGCGACGCATTCGGTCAGCATGGCGGCGGTAAGGTCCACCGGATCGCGCAGAGCGTGGCGCACTTCCAGCGACACTTTGCCCGACTGGACAAAGGAAATGCGCAGTTCGGCCCCGGCTTCCTTTTCGAAATCGGCGCAATGGGGGCAGGTATAGCTTTCGAAAGTGGTCAGCTTCACCTTGGCATTCGGATTGCCCAGCAAGTGGCCGCCATCGGTCTTGCTGACGGTTACAAGCCAGTTGGGCGCGGCGCCCACGCTCATCAGCGCGAAGCCCACCAC